>JAYENL010000198.1:0-75783 GCA_034722055.1 Armatimonadota bacterium | reverse complement strand
CCCGCGGGCGTGGCCCCCAGACGGTGCGTCCACAGCCTGGCCGTCGGCCGTTTCCGTTCGCTGAGAGCTGGTAGCTGCTCGCTGCTGACTCTCGCCCGGCCGCAACCGACAATCTGAAAACGCGCCCGTGCCAGGACCACCCTTGACAGGGCTGGTGAGGGCTGGTATCCTGATAATGCGTCGCGCGGTGGAGCAGTCTGGTAGCTCGCAAGGCTCATAACCTTGAGGTCGGAGGTTCGAATCCTCCCCGCGCTACCAACTATCTTTGGATGGCCTCGGGGACCACCCCCGGGGCCATCTTTTCGTTCCCTGACGCCTTTCCGGGGACATAGCGCCGCCGGGAATCCCACTCGCGTCGGAAGCCTCGAGCAAGGGCGCTGCAACCAGGACATGCCCCCTGATCACCTCGCGGTCTTGGCCTTTGCAGCCACTTGCGATGTCCTCTCTGATGGCGCGAGCCGGACGCCGCCAGCGTCGCGCGGTCCAGGCCGCCCGCAAGGTCCCATCACCGCGAGCGAGAAATGCCCCTCGGATCATCACATGGAGGGAGCGATGGGAGATGACGAATGACACGGTCGGATTCGGAGTGATCGGCCTCGGCGTGGGCCGGAGTCGGGCGAAGATGGCGGCCGAGTGCGAGGATGCGCGTCTCGTGGCGGTGTGCGATATTGATGAGGACCGGCTCCACCCGTTCGCGGCGGAGATGGGCTGCGAGGCCTACACGGACTACCGCCAGATGGCCGAGCGCGATGATACCGACTGCGTGCTGGTGATGACGCCCTCGGGCATGCACGCGAGGATGGCCATCGACTGCATGAGGCGGGACAAGCACGTCGCCACCACCAAGCCCATGGACGTGCGGCTGGACGTTATCGACGACGCCATGGCGGTCGCCGAGGAGACGGGCCTGATCTACGCCGTGGACTTCGGCCGGCGCTACGCCGACGAGCCGCGGCGAGTCGCGCGCGCCATGCAGGAGGGGCGCTTCGGCCGGCCGCTGCTGGCGACCGTGGAGCTGAAGTGGTTCCGCACCGAGGAGTACTACGCCGGCTGGCGTGGCACCTGGGAGCTGGACGGCGGCGGCTCACTGGCAAACCAGGGGATCCATCAGGTGGACCTGGTGCAGTGGGTCATGGGGCCGGTCCGGCGGGCCTGCGGCCACTACGGGGTGCTTGCGCACGAGAACTGTGCCACTGAGGACCTGTCGATGGCGATGCTGGAGTTCGAAAGCGGGGCGCGCGGGAGCCTGGTGACCACCACGACCTTCACCGGCGAGCAGATCACGCGAGTGTGCTTCCACGGCACGCAGGGGGCCGCGCTGCTTGACAGAGAGGGGCTGGCGATGTGGGAGTTCGACCAGGAGTGGGAGGAGGAGCCGCTGCCGCGGTGGCCGGAGAACATCGTGGAGGACATGGTGGGCTGCATCCGGGGCGAGCGCGAGCCGGCCTGCCCCGCCGCGGAGGGACGTAAGTCCGTCGAGATCCTGCGCGCGGTGCTGCGCTCGACTGATGAAGAGCGTTGGGTCGAACTGCCGCTGCAGGGCCCGTGAGCTTCCTCGGTCAGCCTACTCCCCGGCGGCTGGCGAGAGCTGAGCGGTGAAGCTGAAGCCGTCGTGGCAGGTGACCTGCAGGACCGTGGTGTCGCCGGCTCGCTGTGCGAGACGGACCTCGGATGGGTGCTCGGCCAGCCTCCACGCACCGCGCAGAGTCACCTCAAGCGTGCGCGGCTGGCTGACGTGCTCCACCAGGTTCAGGTCCGGGTCGCAGACGGTCAGCCACAACCGGTGGCCCTGGGGCTCGAGCATCAGCATGCAGGGCCGATCCACCTCGGCCACGGGCAGCTCCGGCTGCACCTCGCCGGCCTCGAAGAGGACCAGACCCACCAGCCCCGCGTCTCGGTCGCGGAGAATATGGGCGCGCTCGTCCTGCTGCAGCACCTCCCACGGGCGCGGTGCGGCGTCGAGCGCCGCCGCCAGCCGCTGTAACCGCTCCGGCGTGGCTCGGGGGATGATGGCGTACTCGTAGCCGGCCGAGGCCGGGGTCAGGCCGTGGTCGAGCCAGGCGGTGGCGAAGTCCCCCTCCGTGTCCTCCTCATCGTCCGGGTCGCGGGAGCGCTGATGCGTGCGCGCCACATGGGCGGACTGGCCGGCGGGGATGAGGAAGCCGGTGCCTACGGTATCGATGAGCCAGCTTGTGCGGTCGGCCGGAAGCGAGCGTTCGACCCCCAGGCCCGTCAGGGGCTCGCCGTTGGCGATGACGGGAAGGTCGGGCTGCCGGAGGTGGCGCTGGAAGAGGTTCGTCTGCACGGGATTACCGGGGTCATCGGCTGTGATGCCCGAGCCCAGGCAGATGATACGGTCATCGATGAGGAAGCAGGTCTTCTTCGCGCGGAGGCCGGGAGCCAGCCACTCGGGTCCCTGCGTCTGCATGACGAAGCAGCCATCTCGTCCGCGGTGTGACAGTCCGCCGACGAAGGTATGGTCGGTCCGCGGGTGCACCGTGCCGTTCTTCGGGTTCCGCAGTTGGTCGATGGGAAGGTAGACCACCGTGGTGCCGTCGAAGCGGCTCCAGTCCCATCCGTCCGCCACGTAGCCGCTGCCCTCGAGGGAGATCGGGTCGCCGGCAGTCAGCACGTAGATGTCGCCGGCGCCGATGTACCCGCCGAAGGCGTTGACATTGGCGTAGATCTCGGTCCCCCAGAAGTACTTCCCGTAGCCGTGGACGGCCACCAGCCAGTCGCCGCGGCGGTGGGCGCTGATGCCGGCGTAGTTCATGGCCAGATTCCCCTGTGGCGGAGGCTCGGGGCTGATGTCGCGGTCGGGAAAGGGGTCCTCCTCGGGCGGCTCGGGCAGCAGGCGCAGGTGAGCGGCAGCCACCTCGGCGTCGAAGTCGGCCTCCCCGGCCCCCGGCCCTGACAGGGCCAGCGTGCGGTACATCGACGCGCGCACCTCGCCGCCGTGGAAGGGATGGCGGCCGTGCATGGGCACCGGCACGTCCAGGAGGTTGGCGTAGAAGCGCAGGTTCATCAGCACGCTTCGCAGTCGTGTCAGCGCCTGGGGTGCGACCTCGAAGGGCGTGTCATCGAGCCGGTCCACGATGCCCATCAGCACCGGGATGCAGTAGCTGCCGTAGGCGAAGTAGTGGGCGCCGTGATGGTAGGCGGAGCCATCCGGCTTGAAGCCGTCGCGGCCCTGACAGAGGATCTCGCGCGAGAGCAGGTCCGAGAAGCATGCCACCCACTGGTAGCGCTCGGTGGGCTCGAGGCGCAGCAGGGCGCCCATCAGCCGCCGCGGCTCGCTGATGCCGAATCTGTCGAGGTTCACGTGCAGCTCCGCGTTGGCGTCGAGTATCCGGGACACGCCCCAGTTGTAGTCGAAGAAGGCCGCTTCGCGCTCCCCGCGCCCGCGCTGGCGCATGACGTTGCGCATCCAGAACATGGCGTCGGCGAGCCGCCGGCCGGCGTAGCCGCCCCAGGCGTTGCCCGAGCCGGCCATGAACCCCTGGTCGGCGAGGTGATCCGACAGCAGCGTGTACCAGTCGGCGATCTGCTGGCGCTGCGCCTTGTCCGTGGTGCGGTGATAGGCTGCGGCGATCTCGCGCATCCAGGTCGCCATCTCTGATGGCGTCGGCGGCGGGTAGGGCACTCCCGCGGTCTCGTACACGCCCGGGTTCGGGACCAGCGGCACGCCCACCACGCCCTGCTCGGTCCGCCGGACGTTGAAGGCGGCGAACTGGTCCGCGCGCTCGGCCATGTACTCCTCGGTGTAGCTGAAGCCCTCCTCGGTGTTCGGGTCGATGGTGGCCGCCACGCGCTCCAGGGCCGCGAGCTGCTCGTCCGTCAGGTCGTCCGGCCGCTCCACGGCCACCTCCACCTCGTCCGGGTCCACCGGCTGCCACATGAACGCCTGCGCCGGGATGCAGGCGAGGCGGTAGTCGAGGAGGCCGTTGTAGACGACAAGGTCGATGAACAGCGTTCCTGAATCCACGGAGTGCGGCGCGGTGATGCGAATGGCATCGGCGTCGGCGGCCACCTCGCCGTTGAACTCCTCACCCCAGCGGTAGTGCAGCGCCGCGCGCCGCCAGCCGGTGAAGCCCAGCGGGAACTCGAACCAGCCGCCCGCCTCGTCGCCGGTCAGGAAGGATACGATGGCGGCGGCGTCAATGGGCCTGGAGTTGTAGAGCCAGATGACGAAGGTGGCCTTGGAGTAGCCCCCATAGCCGCCGGTGCGGCCGAGGTCGCCGAGGTCGTGCCGGGCCGTGACTGCCTCGCCGCCGCGCCAGTCCCAGCGCAGCGAGTGCGAGCCGTGCTTGTAGTGGAGCTCGCTGAGGCTGAGGCTGCCGGGGCGGGTGGCTGTCCAGTGGTCGGGAATGCCGGCCTCGAAGGACTCGTAGAGGCGCTCCTGCTCAGCCGAGCAGGCTGAGGCGAGGAGCAGGACGCAGAGGACAAGGCTTGCGCTTTGTCTGGTGACCATCGGTGGCGCTCCCTCACCGGATCACGAGGGCCGCAAGTCGGGCACCTCGACGGGCTCCCCGCCGCGCTCGGCGGAAAGGTGCGCGCAGATGCCCGGCACGGTGTAGTCCAGGGCCCGGTAGACGTCGATGGCTGGCTCCGTATCGTCGAGAATGCAGCGCACGAAGTCGTTGCACATGAAGTACTCGCTGGTTCCGTGGCCGCCGGCGGTGGCCTCAGGCGGGGCCTTGGGATGCGAGGCGCTCAGCGGCAGCTCAACGGGCCTGCTGAGGTTCGGGATGCGCTCGGAATAGAGCATGTGGGCGTTGCCGGTGCCGCCGCGCGGTCCCTCCAGGTAGCCCTCGGTGCCGTAGATGACCATCCAGTGCATGGCGGGCTCGCGTGCGACGGCAAAGCCGGCCAGGATCTTGATGACCGCGCCGGACTCGGCCTCCAAGACGCCGACCTCCATGTCGATGGTGCCCCATTCCGCGCCGACGTGGCTGCCGGTGTGCATCCCGACGGCCGAGACGCAGCGAGTGTCGAGGATCTCCAGGACGGGCCCCAGGTCGTGGGTGCAGTAGTGGATGGGGGGCATGGAGGCCCGCCAGGTGGGGCCGCTCTCGGAGCCGGGCGTGATGCCGTCGAAGCGGTCGTGGAGCAAGTCGCGGCAGTCGTGGACATACTCCGCCTCGGCGTAGGTGGGCCGGCCGATCTCCCCGCGGTGAACGAGCTGCTGATAGGTCTCGATGTAGGCGAAGTAGCACATGTTCTCGGCGAACATGTACTTGCAGCCGGTGCGCTCGACGGTGCGCGCGAGCTGCTCCGCCTCATCGAGCGTCCAGGCGGCGGGCACCTCGCTGAGCACGTGCTTGCCCGCCTCCAGGGCCTCGACGGCGTGTGCCACGTGCACCGGCGCGGGTGTGGCGACCACGACGGCGTCGATATCCGCGCGGCACAGCTCAGAGTACTCCTCGAAGTGCATGGGCACCTCGTGCTTCTCGGCGACCTGCCGGGCGCGACCGGGCTGGACGTCGCAGACGGCCGCCAGCTCGCACTCTGCGTGATGGCCGAACACGCGCACGAAGCCCATTCCGCGCCGCAGGCCCGCGACACCGATCCGTAGAGGCATGACGCTCGCTCCTATGGCTGCCATGATGACCAGCGGGAGTAGTTTGGGCGCGTGTCCTGGCGATTCCTCCGACGTACGCGAACGGGCCCGCCCGGGTTGGGCGGGCCCGCTGGCTGCTCCCGGCGATGCCGGGCGGCAGAGGATCAGTGGCCTTCCCTGCCGTAGCCCCATCCGTGGTAGTGGCTGTCGTGGTTCGGCGGGTTCTTCCCGTAGCGCAGCCGGTGCCAGTAGTTGTACCAGTTCTGCTCCAGGTACTGCAGGAAGTGACTGTACGTGGTGTGCCAGCGCTGGCTGCCATCGTACGGATGGTTGATCAGGAAGGCCCGGTAGCGCCTGACGGTCTTCTTCCACTTCTGGTCGGGCGTCTCGGCCTCGACGCGGCGGCCGCGGCTGGGCGGGTGGCCGTGGCGCTTGACGTACTCCACCCAGTCATTCGCGGGCCACCACGCGCGTCCCCAGGCTCGGGGCATGGGCACGCCGCGCACCGTGGGGCAGGGTCCCGCTCGGTGGTCGGAGGGCCCCAGCAGTCCGAGGTCCTGCTGCAGGAAGATCTGGAACTCGGGGTTGCCGAAGTCCGGATTGGCCATGGCGTGACCCGCCAGCCCGACAAGCGCCGGCATCACCATCAGCGTGGCCACGGTCAGGATCGTTGTCAGTGTCCTGGTTGTCATCGAGCCCACCTGCCTTTCTGCGCTCGGCGCGCAAGGATGTGCCGCGCATTGCCTGTTACTACCGTCGATAGTAGACCGGGGCGAAGAAGAGGCCCCGCACGGGGCGGGGCCGTCCGGAGGGCTCAGTGCTACCAGGAGCCCCAGCCGCTCCAGCCCCAGCCGCCCCAGTCGCGGCGTCGTCCGTAGTCATAGCCGTCGCCGAAGCCGTGGTCGTAGCCGCGTCGGTAGCCCTGGCGATGGCCGTAGTCGTACCCGTTGTGCCATCCGTGGTCGTAGCCGCGATTGTACTCCCTGGTCTTGTAGTGGTAGCGCGGCTGAGGGCGCTGCCGCTGCCGCGGGCGCTCACGGTGGTCCCAGTCGCCGCGGTTGCCGTTGTAGAAGCCGCGGTGCCTGGCCCCCACGTGGCTGGGATCGTCGTCGCCGATCATGCCGTAGACCAGCGCTCCAGCGGCTATCCCCGCGAGAGCGCGCTCCAGGTCGTTGTCCGCTGCGGCCGGTCTGGGCGCGATCACGCCGCCGAAGATGAACGTGAAGGCGACCACTGCCGCAAGGGTGCAGATCATCCCGCTTCCCAACACCGTGTCTCTGCTGAACATTGGAGCCTCTCCTTTCCGTGGAGGCTGCTGCCAGTTCGCGCCTCTCTCACTACTATCGGACGTAGTAGATAGCCGGAGTGTTCACTGGGTCCTGCAGATTCTCCGGATGTCCACCGCGGCACCTGCACTGCTTGGCTGCAGCACAGGGATACTTGGCGCCTTAGCGCATGTCATCGCCGAAGCTCGAGATGCGTCCGGAGCTGCTGCCGCCGCCGGTGCCTGCGCCGCGCCTGTAGCTGCCGGTTGTGTCGTCGCCGATGCCCCTGGACGTGCCGCTCCTGTATCCGCGGACGCCCGTGCCGGTGCCGCCCTGGACGCCACCGCGATTGTAGCCGCCGAAGTAGAACCCTCCGGCCGGGATCACAGTGCCTCCGAAGATGGCGGCTGCTACGTCGGCGCTGAGGTACTTCGGCCAGATCAGCTCCCAGATCTCCTCGCGCTCGCCCTCGGCGCCCTGCGCATCATCAGCCCGTGTGCCCTGGGCGCGTGCGTCGATGCCGGGCCGCGTCGGTGGGGATGGCCTCTCGACGCCTACCGGGCGAGGCATAGGCTCAGCGCCTCGCCCGTCCGTCTGGCGCGCGGCGGGGCGCTGTCGGATCATGTAGCGGCCGTCGCGGCTGATGGCGACCAGGCCGTTCGCCTCCAGGAGCGCGCTCAGGAGCTGCTGCGGGGAGACGTCGTCGAGGGAGAGGTGGACCGGTGTCTGCGGGTCCACGTCCCGGGCCAGGGCGTACTGCAATCCGTAGGATCGGTTCAGCATCTGCAGCACCTGGCCCAGCGTCTCGCCGTTGAAGTGCGCATTGATGCGTGGCGGCTGGTCCTGCGCCACTGCGGGGGCCAGCAAGGTCCCGAGCAGCAGGATCACGAGCGCTGCAACTGCGTATCGCTTGACCGACATGTGTCCCGCCCCTTTCTCTCGTTGCGGGCTACTACAAGTAATAGTAGGCATGATCACTCTATCAGTATCCTTGCTACCCTTTACGGAATCCCACTACGGCCGGGCGCTCAATCGCGTGCCCTCAGCGGCACCAGCCGCTCCAGCCCCATCCGTGGCCCCAGTGCCGCTGCTGCCGGCGCCACAGGCCGTGAGAGCTTGCGCGGCTGTCGTACCGCCGATCGGGCACACACCGCGGGGGATGCACGAAGATCAGATCCCGCGGCTGCGGCAGGAAGACCGGGCCCTCGCTGGGCGGCGGCACGCCACGACCGGCGGGCACGTCGCCCCAGACCTCGCCGAGCCTGTCCTGCCAGCGGCGCGAGAAGCTGCCCTGGAACGGCCGCTCGGTGGGCTGGAAGTAGGGGCCGGATGCGCCGATCTGGCCCTGGATGCGGCGGCCGACGATGTCCGTGGGCTGGTCCTGCTGCGCCGCTGCCTGCAGCGCGGTGCCGGCCATCAGCGTGCACGCCACGGCGATGATCCCCAGTATCCGTGTGCTCATCTCAGCGTGTCCTCCACCTCGTGTTCCGCGCGTCTCCCCATGCTATCGGTACCGTGGGCTCAGATATGGCCAGCCCATGCCGTGCTTGGGACCTGTGACGCTGCGCATGGGCTCGCGGTACCAGTACTGCCCCGGGAGGGCGTAGGGCGAGTAGAGGCTGCCGCGGCGGGCCTGTGACCGCTCGTAGCGAGCAGGCTGGTGCCCGCAGAACGGGCACCTCTCGCCCAGGTCCCTCCAGTGTCCGCAGACGGCGCAGCGCACAGGATGTTCGTACCGCTCGGTGAAGGTGGGGGTCTCAGATGGCTCCGGGCGATAGTAGTATCCTGGAGGCCCCGGGGTCTGTCCATCCTTGACGGTGACCTCGCCCTCGAAGGGCCCGATGTAGTACATGTGCTGCGTGCCCTGCGCGAGGGCCGTCGCGGCACAGGCCAGGGCCGCGATGACCACAAGGATCGGTGCGATGCGGGTCATGCTCCTCAACTCCCTCTTTCCGCCGCCTACTACGTTATGTAGTATAGCGGCTTTCGCTACTAGTGTCAATAGTAGCAGCAAGAAAACCTCGCGAACCCCGCGGGAATGCCGCTCAGCCGACCAGCCGGGACAGGTGCTCCCAGACGTGCGGCAGCCACCAGTCGTGGTACAGGAACTGCACGCGGCCGATGAGCAGTGAGATGCGGGCCATGACGGTCTGGCCGAAGCCGGCGCCGAAGGCCACCATCAGGAAGAAGATGCCCACCGTGGACGCCACGCCCAGCGTCCCGGCGTGCTCGCGGGAGAAGTAGAAGTAGGCGAGGGTGCACAGCACCCCGACGATCAGCAGGAAGTTGCTAAAGGCGATCCACACATGCGGCACCATGAGCAGCGGTACGCTGCCCACGAGGAGGCCCCCGCCGATCAGCGCAAGCCCCCATAGGTCCAGCGCCCTGTCGCGAACGAACGTGATGGCGAGCAGCGTGATGCCGCTGGCGACGATGATACCCCCGGCTACCGCCCACCACAGCAGGGCGGGCGGCATGTGGACGCTCTTGGAGGGCCACACCGGCAGCAGGGTGGCGTGGAACTGCGGCAGCATGTACCCGTAGATGGTGTAGGGGATATTGAGCCCGGAGTAGAGACCCATCACGAAGGCGATCGGCCATCGGGAGAGCCAGTCGTACCGGGGGAAGAAGCGGCTGAACATCAGCAGCCCCAGCAGTCCGGGGATGATAACGACGTAGTTGGGGCCCTCAAGGTTGACCTTGTCCGGATGGAAGAGAGGGTCGATGAGCAGGGGAAGGACAGCTTCCCTATAGGTGATCACCACTCCGTAGCCGGCGGAGATGCCTACGAAGACGTGCTCCGCCAGCTTGTAGACAGGGTTGTCGCGGTACAGGAAGCTGAAGATCGCCAGCGTCAGGAATGCGGCGATCCAGACGCCGATGACTTCGGTCGAGATTCCCAGGATTTCAGGCGCTGCTGCTTCAGGCATGTTTGCGGGTACCAGCTATCAGTTATCAGCTACCGGCGAACGACACACAACCACGCCGCGTGGGTCGGGCTTCCAGCGCGACACTCGATCCGGCAGGCGCGTCAGGCTCCCCGCGAGTCGGCCTCAAGGGCGGGGCCGTGCGACTGTTACCTGCCGGGATGGCCCGGGTCGGGCGCCTCATTCCGCCGCGGGCTTGCGGATCTCCAGCCACCAGCCCACATCCGGCTCTGTGATGAGCCGGTAGTGCTCGATGCCGGCCCGTTGGGCAAGCTCTACCATCCCCTCGGCCGGTCCGTCCCATCCCTCCGGCGGGCCCTGTTCGGCCCAGCGCCTCAGCCGCGCCTCCACGAGCTTCTGGCGTATCTCGGGATCCAGCAGCGTGCCGAAGCCGCCGTGCCCCACGTAGGCGACGCCGCCGGGCTTGAGGATCCGATAGCACTCCCGCATGAACTGAACCTTGTCATCGACGAACGGGATGACCGCTCTGCTGAAGACGAAGTCGGCGAAGTCGTCTCGCAGCGGCATGTCGAGCGCGTCGCCCTCGATCGGGATGACGCGACCGGTCAGGCCGGCCTGGTCCACCAGCACGCCGCACAGACGGATCGCCCACACGTCGATATCCAGGTTGTAGACCTTCATCTCGGTCTGCTCCGCCAGCGCCATGGCGAAGGCTCCGGCGTTGCCGCCGATCTCGACCGCGATGCCCCGGTTGAGCCCGTACTCCAGCACCATCTGCCGGGCCAGCGGCTCGTACATCGGCGCGCGCGGGCCGGTCATGACGCGGTAGTAGGGGACCTTCTCCTTGAGCGCCTCGATGTAGTCGTCGGCGCCCGCCTGTGCCGCAGCGACTGCGAGCACGGTCGCAGCCGCCGCCACACGAAGAGTCAGTCCGGCTCGGCGTCTCATCTCGCTTACCTCCACGGCCCCGCAGGTATCATCGATGGCCAAGCACAGCGCCGATGCCTATCTCCGCCTATGCCGGCCGGAGGCGAAGTACGCGATGTTGCCCACGATCACCAGCACGATGATGAGCAAATGGGCGATGGACTGCGCGGACATGCCCAGCATTCCCGGCGCGTCCTCGCCCTCCAGCCCCAGAAGCAGCTCGTACTCGGCGGCGCCCTTGAGCCCGTTGATCAGACCGACGAGCTGATGTGACTGCAGGTACGGGTAGAGGTCGGTGGCCATGACGGCGGTGATGCCCAGAGCCAGGTCCTGATTGAAGCGCTCTCCTGCCATGGCGATCCACGAGAAGGGCAGGTTCCCGGCCGCGAAGTCGATCAGCAGGGCGACGTCGTCGTAGGTCTCCACCCCCTCCATGACGGGCACCTCGTCGATGGGCCGCCCGTCGGCTGTGGTGGGGTAGACGGTGGGAATGCTCTCACCAAGGCCCAGGATGACCTGCGAGACACCGGGCTTGAAGCCCAGGTTGACGCAGTCCACGCCGTCCTCGGCCCCGACGTCGGCGGCCACAGTTGCGAGCAGATCCCTGGCCAGGGCCGTGCCCTGAGGATTGAGGCTGATGGTGATGACGCGCAGATCCCGCTGCAGGCAGTGGCGGATGACGGCCCCAGCCTGGGGATGCAGCTCAGGCATGGAGGAGGGGCTGTAGTCGATGGAGATCAGGACCACCTCGCCGGCCTCCATCTCCTCCACATAGTCGTAGACCGCCACCGTAGGCGGGGCCGGCTTGCCCAGTGGCAGGGCGTAGGCCGTGACGATGGGGATGATCACCGCCAGAGCGATGCCCACGAACACCCAGCGCCGATCCAGCTCCAGCATCCGCTCCCACACGTTCACGGCCCCGCGGCACCTCCTCCCCCGCCCAGGTGCGAGCGCTCAATGCCCACGATGATGCGCAGGGCGGTGGCGATGGCGCCCAGGGACACGCCGAAGATGATCCCCCGCTTGCCGGCAACGGTCGGGAAGTTCATGATCCACTCGGAGATGTCCGGCATGGCGGAGTAGAGCTGCTCGCCCAGGCCGGTCTTACCGAAGACCACGATCAGGGCGCTTGGCACCCGCCCCAGCATGACGATCACCGCGGCGATCAGCAGCAGCGTCGCCTCCACGCTTCGCGCCCGGAAGGTCCTGAAGGCCGCCGACGCGATGAAGAAGGCCAGCAGCGAGAACATGGTGGCGTCCAGCGGGACCTGGATGTGCCGGAAGATCCAGTCGAACCCCGTGCCGCGCTGGTGCCCCCAGCCGATGCCGACAACGCACATCAGGACGAATGAGCCGATGGCGACGACGCTGTAGGCCCAGTCGCGGTGCTGGCGGCGGATCTTCTCCCAGTGCGTGCGCAGGAGGCTGGCGATCCCCAGCACCAGCGCGAAGGCGGCCACGATGCGCCCCCACTCCAGCAGGCGCTCGTAGGGGGTCTGGATCAGCGCGTGCGGGATGAAGAACTGCACCGCCATAAAGACGCCGGCGAGGAAGGTTATGACCAACGGGACCTGCAGTCTCACGGGATTGCCTCCGGCAAGCGGCTATCAGCGGTCAGCTATCAGCGGTCAGCTATCAGCGGTCAGCTAACAGCGGTCAGCTAACGGCGAACAGCGAACGGCAAACAACGAACGGATACCGGCGAACGGCGAGCGACAGGCGGCGGACGGCGATGCAGACGTCATTGTGCGAACCACTCCACGAACGCCTGCGCCATGTCAGCGGCTGCGCCGGTGGTCACAGCGGCGTACGTGGCCGCCGCCACTCCAAGAAAGAGAGCGGCGGCGATGAGAGCCTTGGCGATGTCCTGCCCCCGCAACTGCGCTACCAGTAGCGGCTGGCGGGAGAGGTAGGCGCTGGCAGCGTAGAGCTCCTCGCCCATTAGAGTATAGTCGCAGGCGGTGATGAAGAAGGGAAGCTGGGTGTCGGCGTCGGTGCCGGCGATCTGGATGGCGCCGGCCTGGTTACCGGTCTCAGCGAGGATCAGAGCCTCGGCGTAGAAGTAGCCCATGTAGAAGTTGGCGGCCGGCTGCTCCCGCATCATGATGCCATCCACGGCGGCCACGTAGCCGAACTGGCTGTCGGTGAGGAAGTAGATGTTCTCGGGGCGGTAGGCATCGGGCTTGCCGGCCTCGGTATAGGCCTGGCGGACGATCTCGCGCTCGGTTGCCATCACCAGCGGGTCGTTGCAGGGCACGATGATGTCGCTCTCGTAGGCCGCGGCCCGGCGCGAGAGGTGGCCCAGGATGAGCATGGAGGCGATGGTGGAGATGTTGCTAACGCCTCCCAGTCCAGAGACGTAGAGCATAGGCTGGCCCATCTCAGTAGCGCGGCCAATGGCGTCGTTAACCGCCTCCAGGCCGGCAATGGGCCGGATGTACACCTCCTCAGCGCGACCGCGGACGGCATGAAGCGTTAGCAGCACGATGGCGCATATGAGCACCGACCACACCAACGTAGGCGTGTACTTGGCTGCATACCAGATGCCCACCGGCCACAGCGGGGGCGTAGGATCGGATCGGAGCATAGGCCGAACTGCGGCGATCCATGGAACCGCCTCGATCGCACGGCCGACGGAGGGCTGCGGCGCGTAGACAACGGCGACGGCGACCTCCCACTTCGGCCACGGCCACGGCTTGAGGTCGCCCAGTGAGGCGGAGGTCTCGTCCAGCGGCACCACCGGCCCCTCGCGGAACTCAGCGCCCGGCCTCGCCTGGCGATACAGCACCTGATAGCCGACCGGCTGCAAAAGCGGCAGGGCCACGACCTCCGGGGGCGCCTCCCAGGACACGAGCAGGACCTGTCCCGCTGCGTCCTCGGGGTCGTCCTCCACCTGCACCCGCCGGGGCGCCCCCGGGTCGGCCCCGAAAGCGGCGGCCGCGACGGCCAGAGCCAGGCTGATTGTCGCCAGCGGGTTGAGCCTCATCCCTCGATGATCTCCAGATTCGCACGCGGCACGGTGATGACCTCTCGGGGCTCTGCGACGTGCTCCCACGTGACCTCACCGGGGTCCTGGAGGCGCACACGGGCGACGCGGACGCGGGCCTCGGTGGGGATCTCCTCCAGCTCCTCGGGAAGCTCAATCACCTCGGCCAGCATGCCGAAGTAGGGCTGGCGGATCAGCCGCACCTGACTGCCGACCGACAGGCCCACAGAGGCCTGCTCGCCCTCTGCCTCCCAGGTGGCCTGCGGCTCGGGAACGATGACCTCGGGTCGGATGACGCCGGCGCGGATCTGGGTGGCCCCGTTGATCGACGCCCGCTCTCCCTCGCGCTCGGCCAGCAGCTCGAAGGTGCGCCGGCGCATTGGGGTGTCGCCGAAGCCCTCAGTGAGCACCAGGCTGAGGCCGAGGCTCTCCTGGCCGGTGATTGCCACGCCGAGGGGCTCGCCGAGGAACTCGTCGAGCTCCACGTCGTCGATGGCGCCGGAGACCACGCCGGCGGCGCCGACCTCGCGCGCCGCCTGCAGGGCATCCAGCGTCACGCGCCCGCTGCCGACCAGGATGCAGTCGGCGCAGTCCTCCCCGACCAGCCCCTGGTGACAGACCTGGTCCGGCGCCTCGCAGAGGATCCGGAGCTGGCCGTGGGCCTCGCCGCCCACGCCCAGGATGCCCTGAGCCAGTGCGCCGCGAGTCTCCACCACCACGGCCTCGTCGCCCTGAACCTGCACCACCGTGCCATCGATGTAGGCGTCGATCTCCACGCGGATGGGCTCGCCGCGAATGAGGAGCTGGCCGGTTATGTCGCTGATGGTCTCGATGGTGCCGGGGATGGGCGCGCGGGCGATGGAGTGAAAGAGGCCCCAGAAGGACCTGCTCTCGGCGATGATCTGGCGGGGCTGGACCTCCTCGCCCTCCTCCACGATGATGAAGTCAATGGCGTCCTGGGGCGTCATGGAGAGCTCGTGGGCGACGTTGACGGTCACCGCGTTGCCGGGAAGCTCGGTGCGGGCGACGAGCTGCTCGGCGCGCACCTCATCCCCGGCCTTCACGTGGACCTCGCCGGGCAGGGGAAGCCGGCGGAGGCGGCGGATGACGGCCCGCTCGGTGACCCGCAGCCCGGGCGTGTACCCATGCGTCTCGGCTGCGCTCACGACGCCGCCTCCTCACGCTCGGGGAGCCGGGGGTAGACATCCAGGGCGTCCTGCCAGCGGGCGATGGCCTCGGTGCGCTCGGTATCGTCCTCGGGCAGCTCGAGCGGCCGGCCGCGGCAGTCGAGCACCAGCCCCACAACGCCGCCCTGGACCTCCCCCGAGACGGCCCTGCCGCGGCCGGCGCCCACGTCGAAGGCCCCCACGGGATCGACCGTTAGCTGTGCCGTCTCGTCCTCGCCCAGCGGCAGCAGATGCATCTCGCCCACCGCCGCCTCCAGCTCCCGGCGGCCCGAGTCCGTGCGCATGGTCACGCGGCAGCATGGGGAGCCGTCGCGGCCGCGGCCGGCGGGGCAGATGCAGGTGCCCAGGGGAATGAGGCAGTCGCGGTAGAACACCTCCGTGGCCGCCTGCTCGTTGATGGTGGACAGCACCCCGAGCTGGGGCATCATGAAGATGCTGTCAACGGCCAGGCGGGTGATGCCCTCGGGCTCGAAGCCGTCGATCATCATCAGCGCCGCCTGGCTGCGCCGGGGGGCGTGTGAGAGCACGCCGCCGGAGCCGATGATCAGGTCCAGCGCCATCATGTCCACGAGCGTCTCGGCGCCGGCGGCGCCGAAGGCGTCGGCGATGTCCCGCTGGCGCTGCACGCCCTTGAGCTCGGTGGCAAGCATCTTGTGCTGGTCGAAGGCCAGGCGCAGGGCCTCACGGGCGGTGGCCTGCTCGATGGTCAGATCCAGCAGCGTCTGGGGGATGGTGGTGGGCCGGATCATCTTGTTGCGGATTTCATTGCCCAGCCGCCGGGGGTCGGGATGCGCGGCCACCCAGCGCAGGATGTTGTCGAGGCCGGCCTCGGCGAGGACGTTGGAGATGGAGTAGCTCATGCCGAGGTTGGCGCTGACAGTGCGGTTGAAGGTGCCCTCGAAGACGCTGAAGACGTCGGTGGTAGCGCCGCCGATGTCCACGCCCACCACGTTGATGCCCTCGCGGGCGGCCACGGCCTCGATGAGCGTCCCCACCGCCGCTGGCGTGGGCATGATGTCGGCGTCCGTCCAGCCCATCAGCGCGGGATACCCGGGGGCCTGGGCCATGACGTGCTGCAGGAACAGCTCCTGGATCTCGCCGCGCGCCGGCCCCAGCCGCTCGCGCTCCATGGTGGGCCGGAGGTTCTCGACCACCGTGAGCTGGGTGACTCGCTCCAGCGCCTCGCGCACAGGCTCCCGAGCGTCCTCGTTGCCGGCGAAGATGACAGGAAGCTCGTACTCGGCGCCCAGTCGAGCCTGGGGGTTGGCGGCGGCCACCAGCTCCGCCATCTCCACGACCTTGCGCACCTCGCCACCATCAACGCCGCCGGAGACGAGGATCATGTCCGGTCGCAGCTCGCGCATGCGCTCGATGCGTTCGTAGTCGCGGCGGCCGTCGTCGAGGGCGATGACGTCCATGACGATGGCGCCGGCGCCCAGGGCCGCCCGCTGCGCGCTCTCGGCCGTCATGGATCGCACCAGCCCCACCACCATCACCTGCAGGCCGCCGCCGGCGGAGGAGGTGGAGACGTAGGCGTCCACGCCGCGGCCGTCATCCTGCGGCCGGATGATGGACCCATCGCGGATGAGAGTGCGGCCGGAGAGCTCCTCGACCTCGCGGACGGCATTGAGCACGCCGCGGGTGACGTCCTCGTAGGGGGCCTCCACCGTAGTCGGAGCCTCGCCGCGCACCATCAGGCGGTACTCCCCATCCACCAGCTCGATGAGGATGGCCTTGGTGGTGGTGGAGCCGCAGTCAGTGGCCAGGATTGAGCGCAGCGCCTCGTGATCTGCCAAGTGTGCAGCCTTCCTGGGGAATCCTCAGTCCGTGAGGTAGATTCGCGCCGGGGCGGCTCGACACCTTCACGACTCATCCTGCGAGGGCTCTTCCCCCCTGAGGCGCTCTTCTTCCAGCTCCTCCAGGCGGTCCACCAGCCAGCTCAGGTTCTCGCGGTCCTCGATGGCCTCCCGGAAGACGTCGTAGTCGGGGGCGTCGAGCATCACCGTGAGCAGGGGCTGGATGAAGGCTAGTGCCTGGCCGGCCAGCAGGGAGAGAGGCTGGATGGACTCGAAGAGGAAGATAGCCGGGGCGCACATGCGCCGCCCGGCCACCTCCCGGGCGAAGCGCTCCAGCACCTCACGCTGGCGGGCGCGTTGCTCATCCATGGCGGCAGTCAGTCATCATCGAAGCGGCGGGGCAGATGGCCCTGCACGTACTGAACGACGGCATCGAGTCGCCGGGGGGCGTAGAGCACGAGCACCGACGGTCGGCCATCGCCCCTGAACTGCAGTCGCAGATCGTCCTCGTAGATCTTCCAGCCGTCGAAGTCCTTCCACTCGTGTGCCGCGTAGTAGAAGGGGCCGTGGACCTCGAGCCCGTCGGCGCCCAGCTCGTAGCGGTAGGAGCCGTAGAATGGGAGCAGGGCGAGGGTGATGAAGAGGACGGCGAAGCCCGCGTAGTAGGGACCGTAGTACTCGTAGACGCCCACGCCCAGCGCGATCTCGAAGACGATCAGCAGCAGGCACAGCGTCGGGCTCTCGTTGGCCCGGCGCACGCTCCAGACGAGTCTGTCCTTCGACCGGTCCTCGCCGCCTCGCCTACTCACCCCATGTGACGCACCTCCCCGCATTCGGTGAGGGTCTCAATGAGCGCCATGGCGGCCGCGGCGTCGCTCATCGTGGCCCGCGGCTCGACCTCTCCCAGCACGGCACGCAGGAAATGCTGCAGCTCGGCCAGGAATCCCTGCTCTGCGCCCGGACCGGCACCGCCAGAGGCAGGCCGCCACAGCGTGCTCTCCTCGCGATCGGCCCGGCTGACGGCCACCTCCCGGCGGTCCTGAACCACGGCCAGCGCGCGGCGGGCGGCCACCGCCACCACCTCCCGGGGCCGCCCGCTGCCGGCGGCGAAGCTGAGACTGCCCAGCGCTCCGGAGGCAAAGCGCAACGCCATCGACGCCGCCTCATCAGCCGCCAGCGCCTGCCACTGCTCGATCTCCCCCAGCAGCATCCGTGCCAGGTCCACGGCGTGGATGGCATCGAACAGCAGCGGCTCATCGTGGCCGGGCAGCTTCGCCGGCCACCAGGTGATCGCCAGGGACGTGGGCTCGCCGAAGTCCTGGTCGTCGATCGTCCGCTTGAGGCGCTCGTAGGCCGGGGCGAAGCGCATCATCAGGCCGGGCTGGGCGATAAGCCCCCTGGCGTCGGCGAGCTGCGCGATGTGCTCGGCCTCGGCGGCGGTGGGCGCGGGCGGCACCTCCGTCCACACGTGGCAGCCGCGCTCGAGAGCCATGGCGGCCGCCTCCGCGTGCATCTCCGGCGGGCCGCAGACCAGCACCGCGTCGAGGTCCATCTCGTCGATCATCTTGCGCAGGTCCTGGTAGGCCCTGAAGGCGCCGAAGCGCCGGGCGGTGCGCTGCGCCCGGCGCCTGTCAAGGTCGCAGACCGAGGCCAGGTCCATCCCGGCCTCCCTCGCCGCCGGCAGCAGCACGCCCGTGGCGTGGCGCCCGCAGCCCACAAAGCCCACCCGCACGTCCTGTCCTGACATCAGATCGCGTCCCGCTCCTCTGGCAATGGATATATCCCTAATGGCTATTCCGCGCCGGTGCCCGCACTCCCTTCGCCGCCGCAAGGTCTTCGGCCGCTGCTCGGAGAAGCTCTACACGCCCTCTCTCGACCCCGAGTGCGCTCAAAGGAGCAGCCTGATGGCCATCATCGCGGCCTACAACTTCTGCAACCAGGACTTCGACTCGTTCCTGGCCGGCGCGGCGGCGGTCGGCTTCGAGAACGTGGCGGTCGGCTTCTACGCCGGCTACTACGATCAGCCGCTGGAGACGATGACTGACGAGGAGGCGGAGGCCTTTCTGTTCCGGCTGGAGAGCCACGACCTGAGGCTGGTGGCGGTCTACGCCCGCTCGGAGCTGACGGTTGAAGGTGGCCTGGACCTGCTCCGGCGACGGCTGGAGGGGGCCGCGCGCCTGGGCGTATCCATCGTGGACACCGGCGCCGTGCGCATCCCCGACGAGGCCGACCAGGATGAGCGGGAGCGGATGATCGCCGACTTCGTGGCGCAGATCCGGGATGCGGCCGACCACGCGGCGGAGCTGGGCATCACCATCGCGCTGGAGACGCACGGGGGATACACCGGCGACGCCAGCGCCTGCCTGGCGGCCATGGAGCAGATCGACCATCCCGAGGTGCGCCTGGCCTTCGATCCGGCCAACTTCCGCTTCTACAACGGCGCCGACCCGCACGAGCGCCTGGACGAGCTGGCGCCCTTCATGGCGCACACCCACTACAAGGATCACGTGGGGCCGAAGGGCAATCCGGAGTTCCCGCGGATCGGTGAGGGGGAGGTGGGCTACGATCGGCTGCTGCCGAGGCTGGTGGATCTGGGCTACGAGGGCCCGCACACGCTCGAGCGCGCGCCCGGTCGCACCAATGACGAGATCGAGAACTCCATGCGGTCAGCGTACCGGTTCCTCAGCGAGCATCTCAGTTGAGACAGGAGATCGGCACGGAGGCTCACTGAGCTGCCGGGCTCACCAGCCCCAGCGGACGATGAAGGGCACCTGCGGGAAGAGGGTCTCCAGCAGCTTCACCACGGCGGAGTTGGTCTGCGGCTGCACCTCGGTCCGCCGCTGCAGGTAGCCCTCCAGCGGCGTCTCCCGGCCGGTAACGGAACGGGTGATGACCTCGTCGGAGGTGCGCAGCACGATGTCCGCGGCCGCGGGCTCCCCGCCCACGACGTGGACCGCGCCCTCGTCGATCTCCAGGCCCGCCTGCAGCCGCTCGCCGATGATGATCACCCGCCCCGCCCAGCCCCGCTGATCGCCATCGGCCAGCCGATGCTCGTAGAGGGGGCGGATCTCCTCGAAGAGCCGGCGCAGATCGCGGATGCCGAACATGTTGACGCCGCCGCTGGGCCTGCGGGAGTAGCCGGCCCGGCAGAGGGCGTCGATAAGCAGTCCGGGCTGTGAGCAGATGGAGGCCTTCACGGTCCTCGCGCCGTGGCCGGCAAGCAGGCGATGCAGCCGCGACAGCAGTGCGGTGCCGACCTCCGTGCGGTCGTCGGCGTCCCTGTTCACCGCCACGTCCAGCAGGCGCGCCTCGTCGCCGCTCACGTGCCGCCCCAGCGCCACGCCGATGAGCTTGCCCTGGCGTTCGGCCAGCGCCGCCCACTGCCCCTCGCCCAGCTCCGGGACGGGCAGCGGCGAGATCGTGAAGGCGTTCGCGTGGTAGTCGAGCAGGAACCGGCGGACCTCGGGGCGGTCGTCGGCCTCCATCGGTCGCAGCACGACGCCGTCGGGCTGGGGGCAGGGCGTGCCCACGCACAGCCGCTTGGATGCGGATTCCCGCCGATCCATGTCCACGAAGCCGAAGTCGCGGTAGAGGGCGTGGGCGGTGTTGCGGGTGCCG
Source organism: Armatimonadota bacterium (assembly GCA_034722055.1). GTDB lineage: Bacteria > Armatimonadota > Zipacnadia > Zipacnadales > UBA5352 > JAYENL01. Next base: position 55,556 of record JAYENL010000198.1, on the reverse strand, counting down.
GTGCTGAGAGCGAAGCTGGAGCAGCGTTGGGCCTCCTTGTGCGCCATGGCCGCACCGAAGGCCAGCCGCGACAGGCCGCTGCGCCGCCACTGCGGCGAGGTGTGGACCCAGTCCACATAGAGGCGCGTGGCGAAGTTACCGTGCGGGAAGGCGGCCAGGCCGCTCTCGCAGATGACGTTGGCGACCTCGTAGCCCGCGACCTTCGGGTGGATCGCGAGGTAATCGGTGAGCTTCACTTCCAGCTCGCCGACCGCTGCCCCGTCCTCGACCAGGCCCTGCACCGAGAGCTCCGCGACGTCGCGCCCGGCCTTGCGAAGCACGTGGCCGGCCATCAGCCGGAAGCGGAGGTCCTGGCGCGGCGCCAGCTCGGCCAGCCGATCTGCCGCCTCCTCGTGGCCGGAGGAGAGCAACTGCAGCGCGGCCCATGCCGCCTGGGCCTCGTCCTCGTCGTCGGCGAGCCGGCGCAAGTCAGCGGCGGCTCGCTGATCGGACGCAGACGAGCGCCGGTAGACATCGACCAGTGGGCGGACGTCGTCGGGCAGCTTCGCGCGAGCGTCGTCGTCGAGGGCCGCCAGGTCTGTAAGCGCCTCCAGGCGCCGCGACGGCGGGCCGCTGGTGGCGCCCTCGGCCAGCGCCGCGCGCATGGCCTCGTCGAAGCTTTCATCATCCGGCGCCACGATGGGCAGTGGGTGGAGCGTTATTCCCAGCTCCTGTAGCCACGGGAAGAGGTCCTCGCCAGCAGCCAGGCTCATGTAGTACGCGGCGCGGTCGGCGTGGGAGGCGAAGTGCGAGGGTAGCCTCTCCTGATCGCGGCTGCGGGGCATCTTCGCCAGCATGCGTCCCAGGAAGTCCTTGCCGTAGCGGTCCGCGAGCTGCTCGAGCAGCCACATGCCCTTGGGGTGCCACTTGAGCGTCGCCCAGTAGACGCGGGCGAGATCGCCCCCGGGCCCATCGGCGGCCTCCTCGGCCTGCTGCAGAGCGATCTCGCGCAGCCGCCGCGCGCGCTCTTCGAAGCCCAGGCGCTCAAGGAAGCGCAGGGCGAGGTGGCGCAGAGCGGTGTACTCGGGCAGAAGCGCGACGATGACTTGCTCGTCGAGGTTCTGGACGCCGTGCATGGCGAGGGCGAAGGCGACCGACCATGCGACGGCCCAGTCGGAGCCCGCGGCGGAGATGCGCGGTGGATCGTTCCACCACGGGTCGGCGCGGACGACAGCCTGCAACACCTGGACGACCTCCGGCGCCTCCCAGCGGTCGCCGAATATGTCCTCCATGAACTCGTCGAAGGCGCGGACGAGGCGGGCCACCTCATCGGCGCGCTCGGCGACCGGCTCGTCGCATATCAGCCGCAGGCCGCGGACCTTGCGGACGGTCGGCGGGACGCCCACCTCTGCGGGGATGTCGCGCCCGGGGCGGTCTCCCGCGCCCGCCGCCAGCCAGCGCAGCAGCGGCTTGGCGTGCCAGAGCAGGTTGAAGTGCTCCAGCGGCGTGGCCACCGCGCAGATGCGGCCGTCGCCATGCTCGCACATCGTGGCCAGGGGCTCCCCGGTCTCCCGGTGCCCCAGAAGCGTGCGGGAGCCATGGGGGGCTCTCACCGGCGCCCAGGTGTCTGCGCCGGGCGGCTGGGGGCCGAAGCCGTCGGGCAGGTCGTCGCCGACGACCACGTCCTCGCCGCGATAGCCACGCTGGAAGTTGCGGTCGATGCGCGGCTCGCCGGCGCACTCGGATGGCGAGAGGAAGCGCAGGCCGAAGGGCTCAGCCAGGCGGTTGGCGGGCATCTCGTCGGCGGGAGCATCGGAGATGAACTCGAAGGCCGGCAGGGACCCGGCCAGCAGCAGCCCGCCGCCCTCGGACACGAAGCGCTTCACCATCTTGAGCTCGTTGGCGGTGACGGTGGCCGGCGCCGTGGCGTCCGCGACGAGCACGTGATAGCGCTTGAGGATTCCCCACTTGAGGGTCTCGCGGCAGATGGTGACCTGCAGCGGCCCGCCACCCAGCCCGCGCCGGGCCTGGGCCCAGCCTGAGTCATGATGGTGGTCGATCAGCACGCGGATCTGCGCATCATCGGGGAGGACGGTCACGGTGCTCACCTGCCGGCATGAGAGGGGCCTCAGTGGATGTAGGCCCCACTCAGCCAGATGCTAAGGACGCACTTGGCGTGACGTGCAGGAGCCGGCGACCGATACGGCTGGTGTCGGTCCCTCGCGGGCTCTCGCGCGGTCAGCCGCCCTCGGTGAACCAGTCAAAGGGAATCTCAGGGTCGAACGGGTCCCGACGCAGCTCGTCCGGGTCATCGGCATCGTAGTGCATGGTGGGGACGTTGAGCACCACGGCCGTGCACCCCTCCAGGGCTGTGAAGCCGTGCCACACCAGCGGCGGGATCTGCACCACCACGGGGTTGAGCTCGCCAGCGACGATTGCCTGCGCCTCCCCGCAGGTGGGGGAGTCCTCGCGGTCGTCGTAGAGGCCGATCTTGGCGTTGCCCTGCAGGACGCAGAAGCTGTCGGTCTGCCGCTGGTGGCAGTGCCAGGCCTTGACCACGCCCGGGAAGCAGGCGGAGACGTAGACCTGGCCGAAGTCGATGAAGATCTCGTCGTCATCACGCAGGATCTCCATCACCCAGCCGCGGTCGTCAACGTGGCGCACCAGCCGCTTGGTCCTGACGCCGTCAATCATGCTGGACCCTCCGCGCCACAGTGGCGGGCATCTGCACGCCGATTGCGTGGCGCTTGAAGTACCGAGTGGCCACCGCGGTGAGGTCCTCGCTGGTGACGGCCTGGATGTCCGCGATGGCCTCCTGGGGCCCGCCCAGGCCAAACAGCGCCCGGCGTGCCAGGTACAGCGCCTGGTCGGACGGCGTCTGCCGGGAGCGGACGTGGGCGTTGATAACGCGCTTGCGGGCGCGCTCCAGCTCCTCCTCGGTGGCCGTCCCGGTCTGCAGAGCCAACAGATGGCGCAGCAGCCGCTGGCGGGTGTGCTCGATGTTCATTGGCGTGCACAGAGCGTGCACCGCCAGGAAGGCGTGCCGCGAGATGGGCACGGGCAGCGTGCCTACCGGGTAGTGCTCCCGGAGCAGCCGCGTGGGCACCGCCAAGCCGAGCGTCTGAAGCAGGCCCAGGTCGCGGCGCAGCCGGCCACCACGACCCTCCAGCAGCGCCGCGATGACCTCCGCCGCCGGGCGAAGAGGTTCAGCCATGCCCGGGGCGGGCACGCCCACCACCATGGAGGCCTGGGCCAGGTCCGCGCTCTCGTCCACCTCCACCAGAGAGCGCTCAGGCGGTGCCGGTGGCTGCGCGGGCTCGGGCGCGGGCCGGCTCTCCAGCGCGCCGAAGACGACTGTCGCCGCCGAAACGATCTCCTCCTGCGGCAGGGGCGCCACCACGCACAGCACGGCGTTGGCCGGAACGTAGTGGGTGTCGCGGAAGGCCTGCAGCGGCTGCAGCTCGACGGCCGCCAGTTCCTGCGGGTCCCCGCGCATGGGGCGGGCCATGGGATGATCCCCGTAGAGCGCGTGACGGAAGAGATCGAAGGTCCCCTGCACCGGGGACTGGTGGGAGAGGTCATACCCCCGCTGGACGAGCTCTCGAGCCTCTTCGAGACGCTCCTGGGTCAGCTCCGCCCCGAAGACGTGGCTGGCCAGCAGCCGGAGACCGGCGTCCAGCTCCTCGACGTGCGCTGCGAAGCCCACCTCCACGAGGTCCCAGTCGGTGTTGACGCTGAGGCCCGACGAGCGGGGATCAACGAAGGCCGAGGCCGGCCGGCGGGCCTCCGAGATGGCCTCGTGGCTGTCCATGACGACGATCTGCTGCAGAAGGGCCCGCGCGCCGTGAAGGCCATCTGGCTCGTCGGCGATGGAGCAGCCGATAACCACGGCCATGCCGGCGATGCGTCCCTGGTCGCTGTCTACGGCAATGAGTCTCAGGCCGTTGTCCAGATCGACCGTCGCCGGCGCCGACCAGGCCGCAACGGACAGCACAGCGATGAGGGCGATCAGCCCCGCACGAGCGAGTGTGCGCACGGTACCCGAGCCTCCTCCGTCTCGCCCGGCCGGGGCTCGGGGCGGATGATGGCGAGTGTATAGGCATCCGGATCGAGGTACTTCTGCGCCACCTGCTGCACCTGCTCGGCGGTGATGGCGTTCACGCGGTCCACGTACTCGATGGCCAGGGCGTGGTCGCCGAGGGCCTCGTAGAAGCCCAGGGATCCGGCCTGGTCACTGTAGGCCTCATTGCTGAAGGCGTAGCCGATGCGCAGGACGCGCTTGGCCTCGTCGAGCTGCTCGGCGGTGAGCGGCTCATCGCGCAAGCGCCGGATCTCATTGAGGATGGCCGTTCGCACGTCGGTCTCCTTGTCCGCCTCGCAGACCGCCATGACGATGACCAGCCCCGGATCGCGCTGGGTGAGGTAGTCGCACGAGGAGACCAGCGCCAGGCCGTCCTCGTTGAGCGCCGCGTGGAGGCGGCCGAGCGGGCCCTCCCCCAGCACCGTGTATATCAGGTCCATGGCGCAGACCTCGTCGAAGTCCTCCACCTCCGGCGCGTGCCAGGCGAAGCTGACGATGGTGGCCTCGCTGGGCCGCGTCTCGGCCACCACGCGCACGTCCTGCAGCGCCGGCTCCCCGGGCAGCTCCGGGGCGTCGAAGTCCGACTGGGGCGCGGAGCCGAACAGCTCCTCGACGCGGCCGGCGACCTGTTCCGGCTCGATGTCGCCGACCACCACCAGGGCCATGTTGGCGGGGACGTAGAAGCGGGCGTAGAACTGCATGAGGTCGTCTGCGGTGAGGTCGCCAACCTGCTCGGCGGTCCCCCCGATGGGCCGGCCGTAGGGATGCTGCTCGAAGGCGGCGGCCCACAGGAGGTCGTCGAGGGTGCCGCCGGCGGTGTCCGCGCGGTCGATCAGCTCCCGCGCCACGATCTCGCGCTCTCGCGCCACCGCCGCCTGCGACAGGCGCGGCTCGAAGACCGCCTGCGCCAGCATCTCCAGGGCCTCGGGGAGGTACTGGCTGGCGACGATGATATCGATGCGGGTGAAGTCCCGGGTGGTGCTGGCGTTGACGTAGCCCCCCAGGGCCTCGATGGCCGGCCCCACGCGCTGCTCGTCGCGCTGGTCGGTGGCCTCGAAGAGCAGGTGCTCGAGCAGGTGGGCGGCGCCGACCTGGTCCTCGGACTCGTAAGCGGAGCCCGCCCGGACGTAGAGGGCCGCCGCGGCCAGCCCCCACTGGTCCTCGTCCTTGAGGATCAGCCGGAAGCCGTTGTCCAGCGTCCGATCGCTGATCCGCGACGGGTCCAGGATGGGGGCGGCGCAGGCGCCGGCGGCCAGCGCGACAAGCAGCAAGCCGATGCCGAGCAGGCGTTGGGTTCTGCGCACGTGTAGTCTCCTTCCCGTGGCGGTCGGTGGACCGCACGAAGAGCGCCCGCCTGTGCGGGCGTGTAGGCAGCATACATGCGACCGTTCGCGGCGTCAAGCGTGCGCGTCAGCCCGCCGTGCCGGGCCGCCCCTCGACGCTGACGCCCTCCAGCCCGCTGTGGGCGGTGAGGTCGTCGTCGAAGTGCAGCAGCAGGCTGGTCGTCTCATCAGCCTGCAGCACCGGGGCTGGCTCGAACCGCCCATCGTAGCGGCGTACGAGGCTGAAGCGCAGCTCGTCGATGAGCATCTCCGCCCGTGCGGCGCCGGTGTTCATGGCGCCCACCTGGATGGGGAGCAGCTCATCGCGCTTGTCCAGCGGCGGCGGCTCACCCTCGAACTTCCCGCGCACCTGGTCGGATGCCAGGTCCCCGTCGATGAAGAGCTGCATCCGGCAGCGGCCGTCATCGTCCAGCCGCCACTGGCAGGCCACGTGATGCCACTCGCCGACCTGCCAGTCGTCCACCTTCGCCTGAACGCTGCGGCTGTCGTACTGCCTGGAGGTGATCTGGAAGACGAGCTGCGCCCACTTGTTGACGTGCAGGGCGATGCTGCGCCAGTTGGTGAGATACGGGTGGTCGTAGCGCACGGGGCCGATGTCGATGATGGTGCGCTGGAGCCGATCGGCCTCGCGGTCCACGACCACGTCCTCGGTGGGGCAGAGCCAGCACTCGATGGTGCCCTGGGAAGAGGGGACCAGGTGGCGGACATCACCGCCGACCTCCACGAAGCTTGGAGCGACCATCGTCGCCGCGAGCGCCTGGCCGTCGATCCCCGGCGCGAAGAGTTCCGCCTCATCCGGCGGCGCCGGCCGGTACTGCCCGACCGGCGCGCGGGTGCTCCAGGAGCCCTCGTCCGCGCTGACCACCACCTCCAGCAGCAGGCCCTCGCATGCGCGCTTGACCTCCAGGAAGAGGGGCCTCCGGGAGCGATGCATCAGCTCCACCCACGACTGTTCCATCACCGTCTGCTCCAGCACGGCCTGGCCGCGGGGGTCGATGAGCCGCGCGGTCGCTGTCACGCCATGAAGGCTGCGGTCGGTCTCGATGCGCAGCCCAAAGCGCACCTCGGTGGACTGGCCCTCCTCATGCACCTTCTGCTCCAGCGACCGGTCGCCGGTCTCCACCCGCACCGACGGCGGCTGCATGCGAGATTCGGGGCCCTCGAAGTGCAGCGGGCCGTACTTCGCGACGGCGTGGAAGCCCTCGCCGTCAAGATAGCGCGGGGCGGCGGGCTGGTATTGGGGGACATCGTGCGCGATGTTGCGGGCCAGGTGGATGCCCCAGGTCCCCTCGCCGGGCGTGGCGTCGAGCGCCTCCGCCGGGATGGCGAGCTCCACGACGAAGCGGTCATCGAGGCGCGCGATGGCCTGCTGGATGTCGCCGTCCCAGTCGATGTCGTAGTCGAGCGTCCCATCGGCGCGCTTCAGGCGGGCGGCGTCGAAGGTGTTGCCGCCCAGGTCGATGATCCAGTGCCGGAAGGTCTCATCATCGTCATTCGCATCGACGAGCACCTCCACGCTGTCAAGCTGCTCGTGCTCATCGCGGTCGCGGCGGGGCAGATCGATCTCCTCCGGCGCCGGGTCGAAGCACTCGAAGGCCGCGTAGAGATGCCCGGAGTCCCAGCCCAGCCGCGCCACGGTCTCGTATGCTGCGAGGCGGAGCTGATCGTAGACCACGAAGTGCTCGATGGGCTCGGCCCGCGCCCAGACGTCCTCGTCCAGGCGCCCATCGATGGTGACCGTAGCCCCGGCGCGCGTGGCGTGGAACTCCCGGCGCCGCGCGAAGTCCGTGAACCACCCCGGCATGGCATAGGCGGCGGCGATCTCGTCCCGCCGCTGTAGGAACTGATCGAGCTGCTCGCGCAGCATATCGCCCGTCAGCGCCAGCAGGTAGCCCTTGGCGACGGTCTGCCTGGGGCTCTCGTCGCTGATCGGCAGCTCCCGGGTGCGCTCCCTGACCCTCTGGATCTCCTCGGCCCACCGACCGATGCTCGCCCGCAGGTCGGCCAGCAGCTCCGCCTCCCGCTCGATGTCGCCGCCGATGACCGCCTCCTCCAGCAGGGCGCGCCTGTGCTTGAAGCCGGCCAGCGCCCGCGCGGCGACCACGAGGCGGTAGTAGTTGGTGAGGTCGCCGAACCAGTAGGGCTTCGGCTCTATCTTGCCGGCCAGGATGCGGTCGAAAAGCTGGTGCATGGACTGGGTGCACTCGCTCGCGGCGTCGAACTGCTCGCGCATGACCGCGCTGGCATCAGCGATGCCTGCCCGGTCCACCACCTCCTCGGTGTCGAAGAGCAGGTGCGGCGAGAGGTTCCGGGTGAAGAGGGGGAGCGTGTAGGGCGCCACCTCGGCTCCCCACAGATCGGTCGCGGTCCGCAGCGCCCACCTCTCGGCGACCTCGCGGGGCTGCTGGGTCTGGCGCCAGTCGTGCCAGGCCCGCTTGGTGAAGGGCGCCGGGTCGGCGGCGGCGCTGTTCCAGGCCGCCTGCGCCGCATACAGCCGCAGCGGCTCCCGGAAGCCCCACTGGGGAATGGAGCCGAACAGGATGTCCTCGTAGCCCTCATACAGGAAGCTGGCGGTGCAGCGCGGGGAGGTCGCGAACCACGGCTGCACGGAGCGGTAGCGCATGTACTCGAAGTAGGTGTAGAAGGGCTTGGGGTCCCAGACCTCGCGGAACAGGTCCACGCGCTCGCGGTCATTCTCCCGGATGCAGATGTGCCAGTCGTCGGGGACGAGGGTGTTGAGGCGCTCGAGCATGGCGCGGTTGTCCCCGGCGGCGCGCTCGGCGATCCGGCGCACGCCGGGCACATCGCCCATCTCGGCGCGCAGGTCCTCCTCGATGGCGTCGGGATCGATGTGATGGGGGCTGTAGGGATAGATGACGGCCGCGAAGACCGCGTCCGGCACGGCCTCGCGGATGGCGTCATAGTAGATGCCGAAGACCACGGCGTCGGCCCTGGCGTGATCGTCGCCGTAGGTCTCGCGGCAGAGCTGGCAGCGGTCGTCCCAGAGCGCGGGGTTGCGCCAGCCGCCGCCGTCAACATCGTGCAGGTACAGCGCGCCGAAGCCGCCGTCGCGCATCAGGTCAGCGATGGCGGCCGCCTTCTCGCGGTGATAGTCCAGCCGCGACCAGCAGAAGTAGCGATTGTGCGAGCGGTGCATCACGACGTCGGCGAAGTCGGGATTGTCCTCGTCCTGCGGGTGGCGGCCGATGGAGATGTTGGCGCGGATCTCGCTGATGATCCCGCGGTCGCGGGCGTACTCGTTGATCCGCCGGCATACCTCGCGCTCGTAGCCGGTGACCTCCGCGTATCCGCGGCCTGGGATCAGCGGACCCATCATGTTGATCTTGTGCCGCAGCAGCCAGTCCACGTAGCGGCAGACCACCGCGATGTGCCTCTCGCCCAGCTCCCGGGCGGTCTCGAGGTCGCCGTCGCGAGCCGCCCGGCGCATCTGGTAGTAGTAGTCGCGCAGCGGCTCCATGAAGGGCTGGCCCAGATGCCGCAGGCGGAAGTCGGGCCAGTCCCGGACGTTCGCCGCGCGGATGACCACCCGCCCGTCCTCCACGGCCAGCATGTGGCGGAAGGTGACCGCGGCGTAGAGCATCCCCTGGACGTCGTGGCCGGTGAGGGCGAAGACCTCGCGCCCCTCCTCGGCCGAGTGGGTGATAGCATACCCCTGCGGTCTGTTGGGCGCAGCCTCGCCGACCGAGAGTACGATCCGCGGCCCATCGCCCCCCTCGCCGATCGGCAGCGGCTGCCCGCCAAGCTTGGCGATGCGGGCATTGATCTCCTCCGCGGCGATCGCGGTCTGCGGGTCGTCTGAGCGGAGCTCGATCACACCGCCGGCGGCAGGCACCACCGCCTCCAGCGCCTCGACCTCCTGCGGGGAGGGGATCATGGTGTCGAGCGAGGCAGCGGCGGCCGGGACCACCGTCGTCAGGATGATGCTGGCTATCAGGCGCATTACAGACCGCTCCCGGGAGACGGATGGACGGCGCAGGCAGGGTTCGGCGCCACAGGCCGCGAACCCTTGCGCACACAGTTGGGCTTGCCGGGGAAGCTGCGGCAAGCGTCGAGCTCCCGCCAGACGATAGAGGGGGTGGCGCTCATGGACCGACGCGACCTGGCTGACATTCTGAGCGGCGCGGCCGTCCTCGTCGCCTTCGAGCTGCTGTGGATGCTGCTCATCCGGGATATCTGGCCGGAGATGGCCACCGACGGGGGGACCGCCAGGAGGCTTGCGGTCAGTGCTCTGGTGATCGGTTTCCACGTGCTCGGCCCCATCGCCGCTGCGCTCGTCGCGACGCGGACCCTAAGCAATCCCCCACAGGTCTGGCGACGGCTCTTCCCCGTAGCGGGTGTTGGGGCGATCGTCCTCTACAGCATCTCGCTTTCCATGCGCGGGCCCGCCCCCGATCTGTGGGTCCGTCTGCGGGATGTGGGTGGGGTGCTCGTCGCCTTCAACATGGCGTACGTCCTCATGTGGGTTGCAGTCCGTGTCAGAGCGGAGGTCTCGGGTCAGCAATCAGCCGCACCGGCAGCGGAGACCGTGCCGGTGTACAGGCGGCCGGGTGTCATGCTCTGGACGGCCATCTTGGTGGGCGGCATCGCGCTGATGGTGCTGCCGGGAATGGCCCGGAGCGCCGCCGAGCAGCGTGCGTGGGAACTGCTGGCCGACGCGGGTGAGCTCGACCAGGCGCTTGCCACGGCACAGCACGCCGTTGAGGTCGCGCCCGGATGTCATTACTCCTGGTGGTCGCTGGGCGCGGTGAGGCTGGACCGCGGCGAGTACGCCGAGGCCGAGGAGGCGTTCCGCAGGGCGATCGAGCTCAAGCCCCGTGAGCCGGGTCTGCACTACGGCCTCGCGGGCGCCCTGGCGATGCAGGGGGCGACGAACGAAGCCATCGCCGAGTACCGGCAGGTGCTGAGGGCGGGCCGCGGTGAGACCGAGACGCGGCTGAGGCTGGGTATGCTGCTCCTGCACACCGGCGAGTGGGATGAGGCCATGACCCGCGCCCGCGAGGTGCTGAAGGCTGACCCCTCGTCGGCGTATGCCCACTACATCCTCGGCTACGCTCTGGACGCGACAGGCGACACCGACCAGGCAGTCACCACTCTCCGCGAGGCGATCGAACTCAAGCCGGACTATGCCGAGAGCCATGCCGCCCTGGCGCTCTCGCTGACGCGTCAGGGCAAGCTGGATGAGGCCGAGGCGGAAGCGCGCCAGGCCATCGAGCTGTCCGATGGCCTTGCGTCGCCACACTTGACACTGGGGAGAATCCTCACAAGTCAGAAAGAGTACGAGGCGGCGTTGGAGCATTTCCGAACGGCGGAGGGGATCGAGCCGGACAACGCTTGGGCACATCACTGCCTCGGCGTCACCCTCAGGACGCTGGATCAGCTTGAGGAGGCCGTCTCGGAGCACCGCCAGGCGGCCGAGCTCGATCCTGATAACCCACATATGGCCAAAGGCTTTGCGGAGACGTTGCGCGTGGCAGGTCGCATTGAGGAGGCGACCGCTGAGTACTGCCGGGCCGCTGAGCTATCGCCGGACGATCCCGCAATCATCGGCCGTGCCGCCCACAGCCTGATCCAGATTGGCGCGGTTGATGAAGCTGTCGAGTTTCTCCAGGGACTGGAGGGGCGGACGCCCGACAGCCTGGCAACGTGGCTGTCTGCACAACTGGCGGTAGCGCACATCTTCCGCGGGGACGTTGCCGAGGCAAGACAGCGGCTGGCGCAGGAGCCGCCATCTGGCGAGGGTTCACGGGGGTATCTGGCTCGCGCGACGGCGCGGACGCACCTCGGCGAGTGGGAGAAGGCTCTCGCCGAGATAGAGCGCGCCAGATCCACGGAGGCGCCTGGCGATGGAGGGTCCGGGACTGAGGCGGCCGCGCTCGCATTCACGGGGCGACTGGAGGAGGCTGAGGACGTAGCTCGCCAGGCTTTGCAGCCTTCTCCGAAGTACTGCTACGCCACCACCGCTGTGCTGGCCTATGCTCTCGCCGTCCAGGGCCGTGACGAGGAAGCGCGATCGCTGCTCGCTGATATCCAGAGCTCGTTGGAGTGGGAGTATGCGGCTCCTGAGGCGCTCTACTATGGCGGCCTCGCGTATCATGAGCTGGGCGAGACCGAGAGGTCCGATGCGCTCTTCCAGCGCGCCATCGACCGGTGGCCGAAGCACCCCTGGAGCGTGAAGATGCGGGAGATGACGCGGTAGCGAGGGCCGAAGGGCTTAGTGGCCCGGAGGGCGAACGTGCCTCCGATTGCGTGAGACTGGTAGTGGAGGTACGCCAATGGCCCGATACGCCAGACTGACCACCGTGTCCTGGAGCCCGCAGAAGGAGGCCGAGGGCGCCGAGCAGCTCGCGTCCAACTGCCGCCAGGCCGCCGAGATGATCGACCGCGCCGCGCTGGACGGATCCGACCTCGTCTGCATGCCCGAGATCTTCGCCCAGCGCCACTTCTCCTTCCCCGAATCCGCAGAGCACGCCGAGCCGATTCCCGGCCCCACCACCGATGCTGTGGGCGAGGCCTGCCGCCGCAATGACTGCTACTCGGTGGCGACGACCATCGAGGAGCGCGATGGGCGGCTGTACAACTCGGCGGCGCTGATCGACCGCCGGGGCGAGGTGGTGGGCGTCTACCACAAGATGCGGCCCACGCGCGGGGAGCTGGAGGCCGGCATTGCGCCCGGCTCCGACGCCCCGGCCTTCGAGACCGACGTCGGGCCGGTGGGCTTCGCCATCTGCTTCGACATGAACTTCCCGGAGGTCGGCCAGCGCCTGCACGAGAACGGCGCGCGCGTGGTCTGCTGGCCCTCGATGTACCAGGCGGGCTGGCAGCTCAACTTCTGGGCGCAGGAGTTCGGCTTCTATCTGCTCTCCTCGTGGGGCGGGCAGGTCAACGAGATCATCGACATGACCGGCCGCTCGCTGGCGAAGACCGGCTATCAGTATCCCATCGCCAGCGCGGACGTGAACCTCGACCGGGAGTGCTTCCACCAGGATCAGAACCGCGAGAAGTGGGACGCCATCCGGGAGAAGTACGGGCGCGGCGTGGCGCTGGAGATCATCCACCCGGAGGGGAAGTTCACGCTTGCCTCGGAGATGGAGGACACCAGCATCGAGGACATCATCGAGGAGTTCGAGCTGGAGACCTGGCGTGCCTACCGCCGGGACGCGCTGGACAAGATCCTGGCGGCGACGCCGAAGGAGTGACGGCCGCTTCATCAGGCTAATCGAGGACTATAGTCGAACAGATCGGTCAGATCGCGGCCCGCCTCTTCGCTCAACACGTGGAAGGCAGGCGAAGCAGGATCCCACGCCACTCTCTCTGTGTTTCTCAGCTTCAGGGCGACATATGGGTAGCGGCGGTCGTAGACCCGGTATAGGGTGGGGAAGAACTGGCGGAACGTTGTCGGGCTATCGGAGTCTGGGAAGCGGTCCGAGATCACCCCCTTCGACGCGACACGATCGACCATGACCAAAGCTATGGCCTCGTACCTGCTGATCTCGTTACGGACCAGTTCTCGCCCCGTTAGAGCCTTGAGCACGTCGTCGTATCGCTGAACTGCGTCTGCTGCGCGGCCTTTCTCGTCCAGGCTTACGTCGTTCGGCTTCACGTCTGGATCGCCTGGGTGGTTGCACTTGATGAGGTGCAAGAAGCCGTAGACCAACCCCGGGTAGGTCATATGCAGGTTGGTGCAGTCGCCGACAGCCTCTTCCATTCTGTTCGTCAGATTGCGGAATGCTCCCCCGGTGCCCTTGACGGAGATGCAAAGGACCGGGCCCAGACGGTCCTTGGCCACAACAACATCCACGTCCTTGGTCTTGAGCCCGCCGAGGACCGTTTCTTCCCGAGTGTCACCGAGTTCCTCATCGATCTCGAGCTTGTAGCCGGAACGCCTGAGCGTAGCAGTAAGCGGCGGACGAGGAGATATCTCCTCCGGCAAGAACCCGCCCTCGACCACCAGCCGCATCGCCACATACTGGTGCATGGGCTTGACGTGATGCTGTCCCCGGAGCCCCTCCAGTTCGTAGAAGCGGTCAAGGGCAGCGTGAATGGTGGTTAGCTCAAGTGCGCTCAGCTTCCGGTCCATAGTGCCTCCATGTTCGCATGACCTCGACAGCTTCGGTGAGCGCATCATCCTCCGACTTCGTTGAGCGGAATGGCGGGAGCGGGATGTATGTCCTCCGGGCCTCGCCGGGCTCGAGTTTCAGCATTCCGCCGCCCAGCGGGTGTCCCTCAAGCTCCTGGCTCAGACGTGAGAGCGGGTGACGCCACCCGCGCAGGAGATCGGTCTGGCGAACTTGCTGCTTGAGCGACACCGCGAGGACAGAGTTGGTGCACACTGCCCCGGCGCGGTTGATCGACAGCCGGCTGTCCCTCCCGCTCATGCACGTGATGAACGCGGAAGGTGCTTGATCGACGCCCGGGATAACGTACCATGGATCCCGAACTCTGCACTTGTAGCGCTTACGTACCTCCTGACCCTCCGGCGAGTCCAAGTAGCGTTCGACCGCTGATGGCAGCATGTCCGCACTCGAGAGATCGAGGACGAGCACTGCATCGTTATCAGCCAGCCACCGCCTGACCAGCCTGTCGTCCACATAGTCTGCGGTGAGTTGCTCGCCCCGCCGCACGGTCGGGCGGAGGCAATCCTGTGGTATCTCGAACATGGCAGCGGCCGATGGCGTGAAGTGGAAGAAGTCGTTCGCCCCGCTCACATAGCCGATGGTGACGTCGGCAATGCCTTCAACAACTGTCGCACCGACGCGATTGGATAGTTCGTGGTAAAGGCCCAATGATGCCGGGGGCACAAGGAACTTCCGGAGCCTGCCCCCCAACTCACGCCATGTTGTCAGAGGGATCGCGGTGTGGGGGTGCTCGGGCTCGAGATCCTCGGCGAACTCTTCTATGGCAGAGAAACCAATCGTGCGCGTATCACTGCCTTTGCCATCGGCATAGAGCAGCCACGCGTCCTGGGAGAGGTGCGGGAAGAGCTTCTCCCGGATCGCCACGACTGTGACCTGCGCGAAGTGGCGGCAGAGGCCCTCCACGAGCGGAGCCGCGTAGGTGGCGTGGCCTATCTCGGCTGGCACCACGAATGCGAGGCGCCCCCCCGGCTTCAAGAGTGATGCCGAGACGGCTACGAACGGCGCCCACGATGATGTCAGGCCACTGAACTCAGCCCCGATACGCTGCGACAGCTTCAGGGCGCGCTTTCTCGTGGAGCCGTTGAATTGATGGTACCGGATGAATGGGGGATTGCCCACCACAGCGTCGAAGGACGGACTGCGTGCTTGCGCCCACTCAAAGAAGTCGGCGACGATCACTTCGGCCTCAGGAGCCGCATTCCGCGCAAGCGCCGCTTTCTCCGCGCACAGCTCAACGCCGGTCGGTCGGTTGACGTGCCGCAGGAACTCGCCGTCTCCGCACGAGGGATCAAGGACATCGGACTTGCTACTGCGTACGGCCCACCGGACGAGGCTCTGAGCCACGGCCTCCGGCGTGAAGAACTGGCCCAATTGCTTCTCCTGAGATGTCGCCATACAAGCCCCTGGCGGTCCCGGTTCCAATACCGCTCAAAGAGAGTATACCACATGGTTAAGCCTGCGCCAAAGCAAGTCAGCCCCTATCGGTGCGGACGCTCCCGGGAAGGCCTTTCGACGCAGGGATGACAGGCACAAGGCGGAAATGGGTGTCGGCCGTTACCCACGTCTCGGAAGGAGGCCATGGAATGCCACGCATGGCCCGACTGACGACCGTCTCCTGGGGGCCGGGGGCGCCTGGGGACGAGGACCCGATCGAGAGCAACATCTCGCAGGCCGTCGAGATGATCGACGCCGCGGCGCAGGATGGCGGCGACCTCATCTGCCTCAGCGAGCTCTTCGCGCATCGGCACATGGAGCGCCAGGAGGCCGTGCAGCGTGCCCAGCCCGTGCCCGGGCCGATCACCGAGCGCCTCGGCGAGGCGGCCCGGCGGCACGACTGCTACGTCGTCGCGGGGATGCTGGAGCGCAACGGGGACCTGGTGCACAATGCCGCGGTGCTCATCGGCCGCGACGGGGAGCCGGTGGGCGTCTACCGGAAGATGTTCCCCACGCCTCAGGAGATGGAGGCCGGGACCACGCCGGGCGTGGAGGCGCCGGCCTTTGAGACCGACTTCGGCCGCGTCGGCTTCGCCATCTGCTGGGACCTGCACTTCCTGGAGGTGGGGCAGCAGATGGCCGAGCGGGACGTGCAGCTCATCTGCTGGCCGTCGATGTATCAGGGCGGCTTCCAGCTTCGCATGTGGGCGTATCTGTTCGGCGCCTACGTGATGTCCGCGTGGCCGGGGAACATCTGCGAGATCATCGACATGAACGGCTATCCGCTGGCGACCACGAACTACGGCTATCCCATCGCGTCCGCGGACGTGAACTTCGAGCGCGACGTCTTCCTCCGCTGCACCGGCCGCTTCAAGTGGGAGGACATTCGCGAGAAGTACGGGGATCGCATCACGATGGAGCTGATGCACGCGCAGGGGACCTTCAGCATCGCCAGCGAGGATGATGAGCTGACGGTAGACGAAATCGCCCAGGAGTTCGATCTTGACCGCCGCGTGCCCTACTACGCGCACTGCCGCAGGCTCCGCCAGGAGGCCCTGCGGGAGGCGGGGATGGTCTGAGTGTACCGGCCGCGGGACTTCGGGATGGGCGACTTCTGGTTCCTGGAGGGGCCGGATGTGCTGCACCTGTACTATCTGGAGCTGGAGCAGCCCCCGCACGACGAGCGCGCTGAGGTCGGCATCGGCCACGCGACCTCCACCGATGGCGTCCACTGGAGCGAGCGGGGCCGAGTCATCGGCCGCGGCGAGCCCGGTGCGTTTGATGACGCCGCGATCCTCGCCGGCTCGGCTGTCACCGTCGGTGGCCGCTACTACATGCTCTACACCGGTCTCAGCCGCGCCGACAGCGTGCAGCGGACGGGCGTGCTGACCTCCGGGGACATGGTGCACTGGGAGCGCTTCGCCGAGGTCCCCGTGCTGGAGCCGGACGAGCGATGGTATGAGACCGCGCCCGATGTCGGCCCCGACGAGTGGGTGAGCTGGCGCGACCCCTGCCTGTGGTGGTGCGAGGAGGAGGGCGCCTGGTACGCCTTCATCACCGCCACGGAGCGCGGCGACGGTCCGCGGAACGAACGCGGCTGCGTGGGGCTGGCGCGCTCCGAGGACATGATGCAGTGGGAGGCGCTGCCGCCGGTCGCGGCGCCGGGGCTCTGCCGGGCGCACGAGGCGCCGCAGGTGGTGCGGATCGGCGCTCGCTGGTACCTCCTCTACTCCACGCACCTGTGGGCGTACTCCGATGAGGCTCGGGCCCGCAAGCCATTGCGCTGGCAGCGGAGCGGGACGCACTACCTGGTCTCCGATGATCCGCTGGGCGAATGGCGGGTGCCGCAGGTGGACGTAGTGGCGGGGGCGATGGCCGACTCGCACCATGGGGCCAAGGCCCAGCGCGTCGGCGGCGATCTGCTCCTCTACTCGTGGGGGCCGACGCGCCGGGAGCTGGCGGTGCCGATGCGCCTGGATGCGGCGCCTGACGGCAGCCTCTGCGCGCTCTACTGGGAGGGGCTTGAGGCCTGGCGCGGGCGCTCGCTGTGCGGGGAGCAGCCTCGGGAGCTGCAGGGGGGATGGCAGTCGGCCCGGGGGGTGATGATCGCCGACGCCGGGGGCGGTCCGAGCGTCGCAGGCTGCCAGGATGAGGCGATGGACCTGTGCGTGGCCGCCCCGGTGGTTCCTGACGTTGCGGCCCGCGCTGCCGTCGGCGTCTCCGACGCCGCCGGCACGCTGGCAGCGATCGCGGACGTTCCGGGCCAGGAGGCGGCCATCGTCCGCCTGCCATCCGGCGAGACGCTGGCATCGGTGCCATGGGAGGTCACGCCGGTGCGGCCGGCGCATCTGCGATTGGTGGCCGACGGCGAGGTGCTCAGCCTCTACGTCGATGACGAGTTCGCGCTCTCGGCCTTCGTCGAGGGCCGCGGGGAGGGCGCCGTGCGCCTCGTCGCGTTGGACGGAAGCGCGGAGTTCCGAGACATGGAGGGCTTCACGCTCAAGCTTTGACCTCCCGCAGACTGAGAAGCACTCTCGGGAGGTCGTCGAGGGGTGTTCACGATGCGCGTGCTGCTGACTGTCGGTGTTGCGATGTTGATGACCTGCGTGTGCCTGGCGCAGCAGAACCTGCTACCGAACCCGTCCTTCGAGGAAGGCGATGACGCGCCCGATGGCTGGACGGCCGAGGGTGAAGACGCGCGCTGGGTGATGGAGGCGCACACCGGTGAGCGCGGGGTCTCCGTCACGGGGAGCGGCTCTGACACCTCCCACTGGCGGGCGGAAGATCCGGGCCTGGAGCCGGGCGCGACGTATGAGTTCGGCACGTGGATGCGGCGGGCCCCGGAGGCCCTCGGAGGCCTGGCGATCACCGGGCCGAGCTGCGCCAACATGGACCGGAGGCCGCGCGAGGAGTGGACGGAGAGCCGGCACGTCTTCGTGGTGCCCCGTGAGACCGAGGACGCCTACATCCGCGTCGGTCAGTGGCACGCGGATGGCACTATCTTCTTCGACGACGTCTCGCTGCTGCCGGTCACGCCACTGCCGGTTCGCCGAGGGGGACTGGAGCTTGGCCAGGGCGAGAGCGTTGACGGCACCAGCTACGCCTTCAACGCGCCGCTGGGCGGCTACACCGGCAACTACAGCCGCCCGCTGCACTCCCACACCGCGCACTTCAACTCCCACCGCTGGGTGTTCTTCCCCGGCGCCGAGGTCATCTACCGCCACGAGATCGGCGGCAGGGCGATCGCCGGCGCCACCATCGAGCCCCAGATCGGCTGGTACGCCGCGGGCATGTGCATCGTGGAGGTGGGGACCGATGGGAAGACGTGGACGCAGGTGGGGGACATGAGCGATCTGGGCCGGGGGACCTTCGAAGTGCCCGCCGAGCTGCTGCCCGCCGAGGAGGTCTACGTGCGGCTGCGCTCGCCAGGCGAGGGGGAGCGCGGGGAGTCCGCGCCGGGCTCGTTCCAGGTCTACGAGTACAGCTTCCGCGCGGAGCTGGCGGAGGCCGTGGAGCCGCTGCGTGGCGCCACCACCTTCCTGGTGCCGGAGACGACGAGCGACCGGCTGGCGGTGGACGTCCAGACGCTCGGCGGGCTGCTGCCGGGAATGAGCAACGAGGCCGGCATGACGCTGCGCAATACCAGCGATGCCGCCCTGGACCTGCGGCCGATGCTGCAATTCGAGCCGGAGGGGGGCGAGCCCGCGAGCTTCGGCGCGACCGTGACCGTCCCGGCTGGAGGCGAGGCGGAGGTGACCATCCCGTATTCAGCGGGCGTGGTGGGCGACTACGAGGCGGCGGTGATCGTGGCGGACGCGGGCGGCCAGGAGCTGTACCGGGCCCGCTTCACCTTCCAAGTGCCGGAGCTGTACCGCAGCGACTTCGGGTATCCGGTGGCCTCAGACGATGACGCGGAGCTGTGGTGGTGCGAGGGGACCTACAAGGTCAATCGGGATCGGCCCGCGCCGAGTGGTGACGAGCGGTCGGTGATGATCGAGGCCTGCCGGGGCGAGTACGAGCCGGTGCAGGTGGTCATCCGGCCGCGGCGGGCCATCAGCGGCCTCACCGCCAGCGTCAGCGACCTCTCCGGTGACGGTGGCGTAACGATTCCCGGAGAGGAGATCGACATCCTGCGGGTGGGCTACGTCTACGTGCACACGCCCACCGACCGCCAGGGAGCGGTGGGGTGGTGGCCGGATCCGCTGCCGCCGCTGGATGCGCCCATCGACCTGGAGGCCGACCAGAACCAGCCGCTGTGGCTGCGGGTGCACGTGCCGGCGGGTGCGGCCGCTGGTCGCTACGAGGGCACGCTGTCGGTGGAGGCGGACGGCTGGAGCGCGGAGGTGCCGCTGCGCCTGCGCGTCTTCGACTTTGACATGCCGGCCGAGCGCAGCATCGTCGCAACCATGGGCTTCAGCTCCGGGACCATGCGCCACTACCACCACCTGGAGACCGACGAGCAGATGGAGGAGGTCTTCGACCGCTACATGCGCAGCTTCAGGGCCCACCGCATCGACCCCTACAGGCCCATGCTGGAGTCCATCCACACTCACCTGGAGGGCATCGAGTGGACGGGCGGGGAGATGATCCGGAGCGAGGACGCGCCCGACGGGCAGAACGTGCTGCACGTCCTGGACGACCAGGAGACGGGCAATCCCTCGGCGGCGACCGCGGACCTGATCCCGGTTGACCGGGAGCGCGACTACCGCCTCAGCTTCACGGCTCGGGCGGCGGAGGGCCAGCAGTTCCAGACCACCCTGGGTTGCCACGACGCCGACGATGAGTGGATGTCGGGCTGCAACATCGACACCCTCTACGAGGGCACGGGTGAGTGGACGCGCTACGAGACGCCGATCCCCGCCGGCCGCATGGCGGAGGGCTGCCAGAGCGTGCGGGTCACGCTCCGCGCCAGCCACTGGGTGGAGGGCGGTGAGACCACCGGCGAGGCCTGGTTCGACGACGTGTTCTTCGGCCTGGCCGAGGAGGGGGCGGCGAACCTGCTGCCCGACCCGAGCTTCGAGATGGGCGCCCAGGACGTGCGCATCGTCTGCGACTACTCCGACTTCGACTACTGGATGGAGCGCTACGTGGACGGGCTGGGCTTCCAGAGCGTGCGGCTGCCCATCGGCTACATGCCCCGCCGCGACGCCCCCGGGCACGTTGGGCCCTACTGGCAGGGCACCGAGGCCTACGACCGCATCGTCGGCGAGTACCTCCACGACCTGCAGGAGCACCTGCGCGAGAAGGGCTGGCTGGACGTGGGCTACTCCTACTGGGTGGATGAGCCCGCGCCGGAGCACTACGAGAACGTGCGCTACGGGATGCGGCTGCTGGACGAGTACGCCCCGGACGTCCGGCGGATGCTGACCGAGCAGCCGGAGGAGGAGCTGGTGGGCTTCGTGGACATCTGGTGCCCGGTGCTGCACAACTACGATGAGGAGGCCTGCCACGAGCGGCAGCGCGACGGCGACGTGATCTGGTGGTACGTGTGCACCGGCCCCAAGGCCCCCTACGCGGGGCTGTTCATCGACCACAATGCCGTGGACCTGCGCATCTGGCAGTGGATGGGCTGGAAGTACGACGTCCAGGGCTGCCTGATCTGGGCCACGAACTACTACACGTCGAGCCAGCGCCGGCGAGAGACCGGACAGTGGCAGAATCCGTGGGACGACCCCATGGCCTATCGCGCCAGCGGCGGCGGCTGGTGGGGCAATGGCGACGGGCGCTTCATCTATCCCCCGAACGTGGATCCCAACTCCGAGCACGAGCCGGTCATCACCGGCCCGGTGGACTCCATCCGCTGGGAGATGCTGCGCGAGGGCCTGGAGGACCGGGAGTACTTCGAGATGCTGCAGGCGCTGGTGGAGGGTCATCCCGATGACGCCGCCCGGGAGCTGCTGGAGATCCCGGAGAGCATCGTCACCAATCCGCGGGAGTTCACCCGCGATCCGCTGCCCCTCTACGAGCGCCGGCGGGCGCTGATGGAGGCCATCGAGCGGCTGAGCCGGGAGGGCTGAGCGCACCGCCGTGCCGCCGCATAATGCGCGAGATTCTCCCACTCAGCAGTCGCCCGCCCGTTGGGTAATGCAGGCGCCTTCGCCTGCACGCCGTCCGCCTCCGGGCACAGCGTTGCGGGCCGGGGTGGGACCTTCGGCCTTCTCGCCACGCTCAGAGACCTCACCGGGCGCGCAGCGCCCAGCAGCCCCTCCACGAGGGCACGACGCGCACCTTCCACGCCTCCAAGCGCTGAGCGCGCTCGTGGTCAACATACGCGGAATTGCGCAAGTCACCGCGAGCAGGGGCTCAGTAGGGGCGGATGATGGGCTGCATCGTCCAGGCCATCAGCAGAAGCTGCAGGGCCGTCAGCCCGCAGGCGATGGCCAGCAGCCGCCAGCGCGATCCGGCCTCGTCGCACAGCCTCGGCGCGACCGACGCGCCCAGCCAGGGGGCGAAGAACATCCACAGCCTGCCCGTCTCGCCCTTGACCGTGCCGGAGACGTCCAGCAGCAGGAGCGTGAGCAGGGCGGTCGCCCCCAGGTATGCCGGCAGCATGGGGCCGGACATCGGCCGCAGCTCGCGGATGAACCGGCCCGCCGAGGCCGCCACGGTCGCGGCCAGCGGCAGGCCCAGGAAGATGGCGAACTCCACCAGGTTCAGCCACACCCAGATGCTGTAGCTGCGGAATGAGGCGCGGCCGGTGATGCTGGAGTGCGCCGAGAGGCCCTGGCTGAAGATGGGGATGGCGTCCACGCCCGCAGCGTACCACAGCCCGATGCCCACCGCCAGGCCTCCCAGGAAGGCCGCAACCGGGACGAAGACCGAGCGGGTGTCGCTCCAGGAGCTGTCGCCGGACTGCCCTGCCTGCTTGGCCGCGCGCAGCAGCAGGAAGACGCACCCCAGCGCCACGAGCGCCAGCGCGCCCAGCGACACAAACAGCGCCGCGGCCGCGATGGCCCCGGCCGCCGCCGCCCACGCCCAGTGCCGCTGCGTGGCAACCAGCGCCGCCAGCATCAGCGTCCCCAGCAGCGCGATGAGCTCATCCAGCAGCGGGAAGAACAGCAGCATGGTGGGCGTCAGCGTCACCATCGCTGCGGCGGCCAGCGCCCGACCCTCGCCCATCGGCCCCCGCAGGGCCCAGAACAGCGCCACGGGCATGAGGGCCCCACAGGCCCCGAGCAGCCACGAGGCCAGCACCGCCGTCGCCAGGCCATCGCTGCCCTGCCAGGCGGCGGTGGGGTACTTCGTCACCTCCGCGGCGAGCTCGCGGATGGTGAGGTTCACCGCCGTGCTGCCCGCCGTCAGGGCCAGGCGGTTGAGGCCGGGCAGCAGTTGCCCCACTCGGCGCACCGCGTAGAAGAAGAGCACGGCGCCGGGCGGATGGGTGGCGACGTGCTCGGGCTTGTCTCCCATCTCCCGGGCGTAGCTGTCCAGGTACTCCCCCAGGGCGTCGATCCGGTAGGCCTCGCCGAGGTACCCCGTGGACACCTCGCTGAGCTGCACCGTGGCCAGCCGTGGCACGCTCAGCGGCGCCACGCTCCAGAGCGCGAGCTGCAGGCACCAGGCGCCGATCGCCAGCGAGCCCGCGATGGACCACGCCAGCGCGCGGCGATGGCCGGGAATCTCCTCCCGCAGCATGGCGGACCAGAGGTAGGCGATGAGACCGCTGAAGCCCATGACGACCAGCGCCGGGGCCAGCAGGTGGCCGATGGGGTAGACAGGACCCAGCACCGGCCAGGTCCACTCCCCGGGCCAGCCGATGTCCCGCCGGACGAGAAGCAGCCACACGGCCAGTGCCGCCACCAGGATCACCTGGGCGGCGATGAGGCCGCGGGGAAACCTGCGGCCTGAGCTGTGCTGATGGTCGGTCATGGCTGCACGCTCCGGGCGGGCTGCTCGCCGTAAGAGTCAACGCCTGGGGCCCGCTGCACGCTCCCGCGATTCGCCGGGACGGCGGGGCCGACCTGCGAGGCCGGAAGGGACGGGTGGGATGGCGACGAAATGACGACACGGTCATCAAGGCGTGGAGGTGAGCCATGGCGAGTAATCCCGTGAAGCAGGCCCTGGCCCGCGGCGAGGCAGTGGTGGGGACGATGGTAGGCGAGTGGGCGTCGCCGGGCGTCTGCCGCATCGTCCGCGAGGCCGGGTACGACTTCGTGATCTTCGACACCGAGCACCAGTGGCCGGGGCTGGAGACCGTGGCCTGGCTGATGCGCACGGCGCGGGACATCGGCCTGCAGGCCTACGTGCGGGCGCCGGCCTTCCGCGGCCAGTGGCCGGCGCGCTACCTGGATCTGGGCTGCGACGGGCTGATCTTCCCGCACGTGGAGACCGGCGAGCAGGCGCAGGCGATCGTGGATCAGGTGAAGTTCGCGCCCATGGGCAAGCGCGGCCTGGGCACCAGCATCGCCCACGACGACTACAGCGCCGAGCCGGCGGCGGACTTCACGCGCCGGCGCAACGAGGACACTCTCGTGGCGGTGCAGATCGAGACCGCCACGGGCCTGGAGAGGCGCGAGGAGATCCTGGCCGCCGAGGGCATCGACGCGGTGTTCATCGGCCCCAATGACCTGTCGCTGAGCCTGGGGATCCCGGGACAGCTCGACGATCCCAAGGTGGTGGGAGCCATCGAGCAGATCTTCGCGGCCGCGCAGCAGGCCTCGGTGGCGCCGGGCATGCACGCCTTCGACGTGGAGATGTCGCTGAAGTATCTGGACGCGGGCTGTCGCTTCCTGTGCTTCGCCTCCGAGGTGGCGCTGTTCGTCAACGGCAGCCGGGAGGCGCTGGGCATCATCCGCGGGCACGAGGCCGTCAGCGAGGGGGTCTACTCATGAGCGGACGCGTGCTGGTGCTGGCCGCGCCGTTCGTGCGCCATGAGCCGGAGGCGAGCCAGCCGCTGGCGGACGCGGGCGTGCAGGTGGTGCACGGGCCGCTGGATCACCTGCTGGAGCCGCACGAGCTCATCGAGGTGCTGGACGGCTTCCACGCCGTGGTGGCCTCGAACGAGCCGTACGATGAGCGCGTGTTTGGCGCGCTGCCACGGCTGCGGATGGTGGCGCGCTGGGGGGTGGGCTACGACAGCATCGACCTGCAGGCCGCGACGGAGGCGGGAGTGATCGTTACCAACACCCCTGGCAAGGTCACACAGTCGGTGGCCGATCAGACCCTCTGCATCATGCTGGCGCTGCTGCGCCGGCTCCCGGAGCAGTTGGAGGTGGCGCGGAGCCTCGACTGGCGCAACGTTGAGGGCACTGAGCTGTGGCACAAGACGCTGGGGATCGTGGGCCTCGGCTCCATCGGTCGGGCGGTGGCTGAGCGGGCGCGGGGCTTCACCATGCGAGTGGTGGCCTGCGACCCCCGGGAGGCGGAGGTGGCCTGGGAGGCGGGGCGGCTGGGCGTGGAGCTGGTGGGTCTGGAGGAGCTGCTGGCGGAGGCGGACATTGTCACGCTGCACGCCAACCTGACGGATGAGAGCCGTGGGCTGATCGGCGAGGACGAGCTGCGGGCCATGAAGCCCACGGCCTTCCTGATCAACTGTGGTCGAGGCGGGCTGTGCGATCAGGCGGCGCTGGCTCGGGCCCTGGAGGAGGGCTGGATCGCAGGCGCGGCCCTCGACACCCTCGAGGAGGAGCCGCCGGCCGCCGATGACGCCATCCTGGAGGCGCCCAACACGATCATCACCCCACATAACTCGTCAATGACCGCCGAGAGCGCCGCGCGGGTGAACGCCACGGTGTGCGACAACATCCTGGCGGCGCTGGCCGGTCGCCGGCCGCGCTTTGTCGTCAACGAGAGGGTGTTCGTGGAGGGCCCGCGACCGCCGGTCGCCGAGGGGTGACCGGCGCGGTGTGCAGCTCGCAGAGGGCATGAGCGGAACGTGGAGGGAGCAGCGGTTGAGTGGGCACTCGCGTGGTGATCTGCGGAAGTAGGCGGATGTTGATGATCGGTGCCGTGGGTCCGCTTGGTCGTGGTGAGGATCTTCAGCATTCAGGTGGAGGGGCCGCCGCGCGCGAAGCGCCTGGTGAGGCCTGTGAGCGTAGCGAAGAGGCCGAAGGTTCCACCCCGGCCCAGGTCCCTATGCGTCAATGGGCCGGGGTGGAACCTGAGCGACGCGCTCCAAAAACGCACCGCTCACCGCTCGCTTTGCTCGCGGCGGCCCCTCCACGGTGACAGCAGACGTGTTGTCGTGACGCCGGGCAACGCGCGGATTCCTGCCAGTGAACGCCCAGACGAGGTTCTCTCGACCTGTGATGGAAGCCGCATGACGGAAAGGAGATTCACCGTGCAGGTCAGCGATGACGCGGTGCAATGGACGAAAGAGGTTCCGGTGACGAGGCAGGTTGACGTTCTGGTTGCTGGTGGGGGCGTGGCGGGTGTGGGTGCGGCCGTGTGCGCGGCGCGCAACGGCATGGATACGCTGCTGGTGGAGCAGCAGTGGGCCCTCGGCGGGCTGGTGACGCTTGGGCTGGTGGATTACGTTGCGGGATATCCTGAGGGGACCGGCCAGGAGCTGCTCGACGGGCTGGAGGCGGAGCAGGCCGTTGAGAGGCGCAGGTGTGACCCGGAGAAGTGCAAGCGCGTGCTCGAGGAGATGGTCCAGGAGGCTGGAGCGGATATCTTCTATGGCACCTCCGCAGTGGACAGCATCGTCAGGGAGGGGGCCATCGAGGGCGTCATCGTGCACAACAAGTCCGGAACGCAGGCCGTTCTGGCCGGGACCGTGGTTGATTGCTCCGGGGACGCTGACGTGGCGGCATATGCGGGAGCGCCCTTCGAGACGGGCTGGGATCAGGCCGAGGGCTACAATCAGGCCGTCTCGCTCGACTTCAGGCTGGGGAATGTGAACCTGCCGCGCTTCCACCAGGCGGTGAAACAGACGCACGCGTTCATGCAGTCCGTCGCTCACAGGGCGGTGGATGATGGCGTGCTCTCGCAGCTCGTGGAGACGGGCTACATCGGCCAGTTGCCCGGGCGAGACCCGGAGCACGGCGAGGTCTACGTGTGCACCGCCCACAGGCGGCATTGCAGGACGACCGATGCCGAGGACCTCAGCGCGACGGCCTTCGAGCAGCGGCAGCAGATCAAGGAGATGGTGGAGTTCTACCGCCGCTACGTTCCCGGCTTCGAGGACTGCTGGCTCATCGACAGCGCCCCGCTGCTGGGCGTGAGGGACTCCCGGCGGATCATCGGCGAGTACGTCCTGACCGGGGAGGACGTGGCCTGCGCCAGGAAGTTCCCGGACGCGATCGCCAGAGACACGCACGGCTTTGACATACACAATCCCACCGACTTGCCTCACATCAAACACGTCCACCTCGAGGAGCCCTGCGAGGCCGCGTTCTGCGTGCCCAACGTGGAGAGGGGCGGCTACGATGCCTACGTCAAGCCCGGACAGTACTATGAGATCCCGTATCGCTGCCTGCTGCCGCTCGAGGTGGAGAACCTGCTGGTGGCGGGACGCTGCCTCTCCGCGACCTTCGAGGCCCAGTCCGGCGCGAGGCTGATACTGACGTGCATGACCATGGGCCAGGCGGCGGGGACTGCGGCGGCGCTCGCGGTGCAGGAGGAAGTCACGCCGCGCGAGGTGGACGCACAGGCTCTGCGGGCCAGACTTGTGGCGCAGGGCATCACGCTCGAGGAGGAGCCGCCGGTCTACGTCAAGGGAGGCCCGCACCCTCCCATCCCGCCGGACGCGGAGTTCACCATCGACAAGTCAACGATCACGTCAGACGAGATACGACTGGTGCAGGATTGAGCTCGCGTCGTGAAGTGTGCCCGAAGACACTGTGCGATTCCGGTGGAGGGGCTGCCTGAGCGCGCCACAGAGGGCGCGCGAAGTCAGCCCGCGGGCTGCGGACAACCACAGGGGCCGGCTTCGGCTGGTTGCTCAGGCAACCGGCCTCAGGACGGCCCCTCCACGGGGGAACGGCCGTCTCGACGTCACGTGGGGTGATACGTGAGCCCTGGGCACTCAGCATCCAACGCACTCGACTGAGCCCGAGCGGCGCCTGGGCCAAGGAGGATGACGACGATGATGGACCCCATGCTGATCCGTCGCCTGCCGCCGCTGATCTCGACGCCGGAGTTCTGGCCGGCGACCTTCGACCGCTTCGACCGCATTCTGTCCGGTGCCGTGCACTGCCAGGTGGAGCACATCGGCACCTCCGCCGGAGGCCGAGCCATCCACGGCGTGACCTACCGCGGGCGCACCGGCGCCCCGACGCTGGCGCTGGTGGGAGGCATGCACGGACACGAGCCCCAGGGCGCCGCAGCGTGCCTGAATGTCATCACAGTGCTGGGCTACGGCCGGGACCTGAAGGGCACCTCCTGGCCGCAGATCGTCGATGACCTCAACTACGTGATCGTGCCGCTGCTCAACCCCGATGCGCGGGCCCGGATGCCCAACTCCTTCGTGGGCCTGGCGCGCCAGGATATCCTGCACTACGACGCCGGCATGACCCTGGAGGGCGAGCGGCACGAGCCAGGCGACGAGGACTGCGATCCCGACGAGATGATGATCCTGGGCGGGCTGTTCAACGACGACGGCCAGCACGTCAACCGGGAGACCGACCCGGAGAACATCCGCAGCCCCGAGATCCGCGCCCTGATGGACTTCATGGCCGATCATGAGCCCGACGTGGTGTTGGAGTTTCACGCCCACGCCGCGCTCCCCATGCTCATCCGGCCCGACGCGGGCCTGCCGGAGGACATCCGCCAGCGCCAGCAGGGCCTCTGCGAGCGGATCCTGGAGCGCGCTCGCACTGAGGACATCCCCTTCAACGAGAGCTTCCCCACGTCGGACCGGCTCTCCACCTGCCTCTACCACCACTTCGGCGGCTCGGTGCCGCTGCTGTATGAGAGCCCGCAGGGGGTCCTGGACTCCGATGCCGCCTGGTCGCACGAGCAGATCATCGACACCTGCATGATGGTGGTCTCGTGTCTGTGCGAGGAGCTGATGGAGTAGCTTCTCAAGCCGCAAGCTGCAAGCCTCAAGCTGCAAGCAACGGCGACGGCGACGACAAGAGCGCGATGGAGGTGTGGGGCCTTCCCAGGTGATGGGCCGCACGCACGAGGGCCTGCCGGGCATGGAGGCGGGGTATTTCAGCGGCCCCGCCCCCGACGCCGGTGCCCTGCAGTTCGGCGAAGGAGCTTCGGTGACGTTGCCGGAGTGACGGGGTGCAAGTGCGGGCCTTTCGGCCCGCGCCGGGCGTAGGCACGCCCGACCTCCGTACGGCACGGCACGCCGGCGGGGCATCGGGGCCACAACGACAACGGCTGACGACAATCGGCCGGCGGGTCCAAAGGCGCCGCCGCTCCGGACGGCAAAGACGGCGGCTAAAGACACGGCGTTGGCGTGTCTGAACGCATCGCGCCTTCGAGGTGTTGGAGGGGCCGCCTGAGGGCGACTGCCTTGCAGTCGCGCGAAGTCGGCCCGGCAGTTGATGGCCGGGGAGTGGGCCGACTTCGTCGGGCTTCACAGCCCTCCTCAGGACGGCCCCTCCCACGGACAAGGACATGCACCGTTCGGCGAGGACGGGTGTCCGGTGCGATCGTTCTACCCTACCTCGTGCTCCCGCTGGTACTGCACCGTCCGGCGGACGCCCTCGCGGAACGCGACTGTCGGCTCCCAGCCGAGCACGTCCTTCGCGCGTGAGGGATCGACGCAGGAGTGGCGGACGTCGCCGGGGCGCTCATCGCCGTAGATGGGCGGCTCGTCGAAGCCCACCGCCGCCGCCACGGCGTCGTAGACCTCCTGGTCGGTGGTCTGCACGCCGGTGCCGATGTTGAGGACCTCGCCCCCGCCGTGCTCCAGCGCCAGGACGTTGGCCTCCACCACGTCGCCCACGTAGACGTAGTCGCGGGTCTTGTCGCCCGCGCCGAAGATGGTGGGGCGCTCGCCGCGGAGCATCATGTTCGCGAAGATGGCGTTGACGCCGGCCTCGCCGTGCGGGTTCTGGCGCGGGCCGTAGACGTTGGCGTAGCGCAGGATGGTGCAGTCGCACCCGTAGAGGCGGCCGTAGAGCTGGAAGTAGACCTCACCGGCCAGCTTCGAGGCGCCGTAATGGGAGATGGGCTGCAGCGGCGCGTCCTCGGGCGTGGGGATCTCGTCCGCCTCGCCGTAGATGGCGCCACCCGATGATGAGAAGATGAACTTGCGCGCCCCGGCGGCGCGGGCGGTCTCGATCACGTTCAGCGTCCCGATGATGTTGGTGTCGGCGTCGAACTGCGGCTCGCTCACTGAGCGGCGCACGTCCATCTGGGCCGCATGGTGGTTGACGACCTCCGGCTCCTCCTCCGCCATCACCTCCGCCAGCGCCTCCGCGTCGGTGATGGAAACCTCGTGGAAGCTGGCCTGCGGGTTGAGATTGCTCCGCCGCCCTGTGGCCAGGTTGTCCACCACGGACACCTGGTGCCCGTCCGCGATGTGGCGATCGACGATGTTGGAGCCGATGAAGCCGGCCCCGCCGGTGACGAGTATCCTCATGCGGGCCTCCAGTGACAGTGCTCGGTTGCGGGATTGCGCGCGCGGTGCCCGCAGGTCGTTGCCTTACGTCGTACGGAGGGGCCGCCGCGCGCAGCGCGGTGAGGTGCCCACGAGCGGCAGCGAGCAGGCACCTCAGCTTCCATGCCGGCCCGCCGTGGCGCCTGAAGAGTGGACGACGAACGGCCGGGCCGGGATGGAACCTTCGGCGCTGGCGCGCCTCACCCCTCACTACGTTCCGGGCGGCCCCTCCGTACGACGGACGGCAAACGGCGGGCCCGATTTCGCCCCGTTGCTTAGGCGCACGGGGCCCAGGCGGCCGCTCGGCACGGCAACCGCCCCGTCCCTTAGCTCACGTCCGCGTCCTCGAGCATCTCCGCGAACTGCATGGCGTTCTGGACCGCCTGCGCGTGGTAGTGGTTGTTGAAGAACAGGTAGGTGTCCTCGGCCTGCTCGGTCAGCGACTGGACCTTGGGCACCCACTCGCGAAGCTCCTCCTCCGAGTAGAGGTAGTCGTAGCGCTCCCAGGCCTCGTCGTGCTGCCACCACTTGTCGTAGTTGCGGCCGTGAAAGCGCACGTAGGCGATGTTGGAGGTGGCCTCCGCGATGGGCGGGATGAGGCTGCTGAACTGCGGCTGATCCACGCAGCAATAGCCGAAGTCGTGCTCGCGCAGGAACTCCCACAGCTCGTCCCGGATCCAGCCGCGGTTGCGGAACTCCAACACCACCGGCACCCCGGGCATAAGCTCCCGGAACCTGCGCAGGTAGCTCACGTTCTGCTTGGTGCACTTGAAGGAGTTGGGGAACTGCGCCAGCACGCAGCCGAACTTGCTCTGCTCCCGCAGCGGATCAAGCGCCGCGATGAACTCCTGGAAGGTGGCCTCATCTGCCTCTTCGCGCTCGTGCGTCATCGTGCGGTTGGCCTTGATGACGAAGCGGAAGTCCGGGCCGGTCTTGGCGGACATGGCCGCCAGGGTGCCTCCATTCGGCATCCGATAGTAGGTGTAGTTGACCTCGTTGCAGTCGAAATGCTGCGCGTAGTAGTCCAGAAGGTCGCCCTTGTCGGTGCCCTCCGGATAGAAGGGTCCGACCCAATCGTCGTAGGAGAAGCCCGATGTCCCGATGTGGATCATCCTCGCTCACCTCTCCACGCGCCGTCGTCGTCGTTGCCCAGCCGTCTGGAGGGGAGGGTCTACGCACCCTCCCGGTCGTTGTCGTTGCAGGTGCTCGCTTGCCGTTCGCCGCGCACGACATGGGCCGGGGTGGAACCTGAGGCGCTGACGCGCCTCACCCCTCGCTTCGCTTCGGGGCGGCCCCTCCTCACGACCTCGGCTTTGCCCACACGTTGCGCGAGGACCGTTTGCCGTAGGAGAGGCCGCCTGAGGAGCGCATGCTGTTTATGCGCGACGAAGCCGGCCCGCGGCCCCACGGGAAAGCGTCGCCGTACCCTGCCCCGAACGGAACGGCCCCGCCGGCTGCGGCTCCAGCACAGGACGCTGGAGCCTCAGGACGGCCCCTCCAACGACGAACGACATGGCGCCAGCCGTCCCGGTTTGTGGATAAAGGGAGGTCCCAGAACGTGAGCCCGTCCTGACGAGAAGCGACTCGCCGGCACCTCCACGCGCCCTTGCCCTACACCCGCAGCGCGGCTCCGTAGCGCTCAGTGCTCTGCCGGCCCTGCTCGACGGCTATCTTGCCGCCGACGATGACGAACTCGATGCCGCGCGGGAACTGGTGCGGCTCCTCCCACGTGGCGGTGTCGATGATCCGGTGGTGGGCGAAGAGCACCAGGTCCGCGCGCAGGCCCCGCGCGATACGGCCGCGATCGGTCAGGCCCATCCGCTCCGCGGGCCAGGCGGTGCACTTGTGTACGGCCTCCTCCAGGGGCATCAGACTCTCCTCGCGCACGTACCTGCCGAAGAGCCGCGGGTAGGTGCCGTAGGAGCGCGGGTGGGGGTTGCCCAGGTGCGCCGGGCCCTCCGGCGCGAACGCGAGGCCGTCCGTGGCGATGCACGCCAGGGGGTGGGCAAGGGCCTGGCGCACGTCCTCCTCGGCCATGGAGAAGAACACCGCGCTGACGTGCCCGCTCTCCTCGATGAGCAGATCCAGGAAGGTGTCGATGGGGTCGGTGCCCCGCTCCTCCATGATCTCCTGGAGCGTGCGGCCAATGGCGTCGGCGTTGTCCTCCGTACGCACGTCGGTGATCAGGATGCGGTCGAAGGCGGTATCGAAGGGATCGCGGTCGCGCTCGCCTCGCTGGAACTGCCGTCGCTCCTCGCGCAGGCGCTGCCGCGTCTCGGGCCGGCTGATGCGCTGGAGCATGGCCGCCGAGCCGCCGGCGTGCACCCACGGGGGCAGGGAGCCGAACAGGTGCCGGCTGCCGGCGGCGTAGGGGTAGAGGTCGAAGGCGATGTCCAGCCCGCCCTCGCGCAGCTCCTCGATCACCGCCAGCAGCTCCCCCATGGTCCCCCAGGTGCTCTCGCCGGCGCGCTTGACGTGGTCGATCTGCAGCCGGATCCCCTCGCCGGCCTCCCGGCACCACTGAGCCATCTCCGTGACGGCGTCGGCGAAGCCCTCGCGCTGGGTGCGGGTGTGCACCGAGACGAGGGCCTGGCGCTCGGCGATGACCTCCAGCAGGGCCAGGACCTCGCGCTCCTGCGCGTAGAAGCCCGGCGCGTACTCGAAGCCGAAGGACAGGCCGAAGCAGCCGGCGTCGAGCGATTCGCGCAGGACATCCTGCATGTGCCGCAGCTCATCATCCGTGGGCTCGCGGTTCTCGAAGCCCAGCACGTATGAGCGCAGCGCGCCGTGGCCGACGAGAGTGGCCGCCGAGTAGGCCGGGCGGGCGCGATCGAGCGTGTCTAGGTAGTCTTCGGCGCTCGCCCACGTCCACTCCACCGGCGCGGTAATGAAGGAGACGGCGCCGGCCAGCTCCTCGCGGTCCTCCGGGCGCACCGGGAAGACGCCCAGTCCGCACTGGCCGTTCAGTTGCGTGGTGACGCCCTGGTGGAGCATCGACTGGCCGCGGGGATCGGCCAGCAGCGTGAGGTCCGAGTGCGCGTGGCAGTCGATGATCCCGGGGATGACGGTGAGGCCGCTGGCGTTGATGAGCTCGCCGGCAGTGGCGCGGTCGAGATTGCCGACGGCCGCGATGAGGCCGTCGCTGACGGCCACGTCGGCCTCGAAGCCGGCTCTCCCGCTGCCGTCGATGATGGTGCCGCCGGAGATGATGAGGTCGAAGTCATCTGATGGCATGGGATCAGCTCGTTTCGAGGAGGCGGCGGAAGGCCTCGGCCTGGCGCCTGAACTCGCCGGGCCCGCGGCGGTCACCCATCTTCAGGGTCACGAAGCCGTCGAAACAGCGGGCGCGGAAGATGGAGATGACCTCCTTGACCTCCCCGTTGCCCTCCAGGGGCAGGGTGTACTGCGGGCGGCCGGGGACGCAGCCGTCGGTGGCGTAGATGATGCGAGTGTAGCGCTTGAGCTTGGTGTCGCGATAGGTGCCCAGGAACGGCTTCTCGCCGACGTTGGCGAAGTGCGCCGGGTTGAAGGCGAAGCCCACGTCATAGTCATCGGCCAGCCCCAGCAGCGGCGCGTCGCAGGCCTCGCCGGTGTCCCAGATGCTGCCCGGCGTGTTCTCGAAGAGCACCGTGACGTCATCGCCGGCGGCCTCGCAGGCCAGACCCAGGCGAGCTCTGGCGGCAGCCGGATCGGTGTCGGGCGGTGGCGCGGGGACCTTCACCAGCGGCGCCCCCATGGCTCGTGCCAGCTCCCCAGCCTCCACCACTCGGGCCCGGACGAACTCCGCCTGCGCCACGAAATCCCACGCTGACAGCCCGCAGTGCAGGCAGCTCACCGACATCTCCATCTCCGCCAGGTCGGCGAGGAAGCCCTGGCGCGCCTCCTGGTCCTCGATGAGCTGCGCGCCCAACGCCTCGCCCAGCTCCACGGCGCGCACGCCCTCATTCCAGACAGCCTGCATGCCGCCGGCCCACTCCCCGCCGTCGCGCGCGTCGCGGAGATCATCCACCAGCTCATCCAGCAGCGCGGAGGCCGTGAAGTCATGCTGCGCCAGGTCGTGAGCCTTGAGCTTCGCCCGCTGCATAACGCAGTCGTCGCAGTTGGGGTTATCGCACAGCACCGCCGCGGGGTCCTCGCGAAGGGCCTCCACCACGATCTCCACGGTGGTGCCGGCGTGCATCAGCCGGGCCACGGCGTCGCCCACCTTGCCGATGCGCATGGCCCTGCCCTCGCGCAGCAGCGGCTCCAGGCCGATGAAGTCCCGGTGCGGTCCGGGGAACAGCTCCAGCGTCTTGGTCTGCACGTTCCCGTGCTCGTCCACGTACTGCCGCTCGATCGTGGAGAGGTACGGGGCGCGGACGATCTCCTCAGGGTGGTGCAGCAGCGTGTTGCGGTCCTGGTCCACGCCCAGCAGCAGCACGTATCCCTCCGAGAGCCGCGAGAGCCTGCCCCACGGGGACTCCACGCCCACAGCAGTGGGCTGCTGGAGGGTGTCCGCGAGCAGGTAGTCGGCCTTGGGGCCGATGGCGCAGGCGGAGTGCGAGGGGTGGAAGCTGCGCTTGACGCCGGGATAGGTGCGGAAGACCTCCGTGACGGTGCCCACTGTGGAGGGAGAGGTCTCGACGTCGAAGACGCCGCTTCCGGGCATGGCGGGCATGGCGACGGTGCCCTCCGGGCCCACGGCCTCGATGAGCGCCTCGATGAGAGTCTCGGCGCCGCCCTCGACGTGGCCCAGTGATGAGAGACTGCTGTGCGCCATGATGGTCATGCCGGGGCCGACGCCGAGCGCGCGCAGATCGTTGATGATGTCTTCCTTGGTGAGGGACATGGAACATGCTCCTCCGAGCGGGGTCAGTCGCTGGGAGTAGGTTTGCCGCGCGGCGGCGGGATTCCTTCGCTGCGCTGGGGCGCGTGCCGCGGGAGGATCGCTGACTACCCGCCGGCGGCGTCGGCGCAGGCCGCGATGAAGTTCGCGGAGGTGGCGGTGTATGCCAGCATCTGCATCTCGAACCAGTCCACGAAGGCCCGCGTCTGGTCGAGATCGCCCCAACTGTCGGCGTTCTCGACCGCGGTGGTGCAGTCGCGCAGCACCACACACCGATAGCCGGCGTTCGACATCTCCTGCAGCGCCCCCGGCTTGAAGATCAGGCACATGTTGGTCGCGAAGCCCACGTAGATGAGGCTCAGCAGCTCCTGCTGGCGGCAGATGGCGTACATCTCCTCGCTGGAGCCGATGATCCAGTCGCTCTCGATGGGCTCCACCTGGGGGAGGATGCGCGTGCCCTCCACCCGGGCCCGGTTCTCCTCCGGCCCGTAGTCGCCGTAGCGCGCCTCCCAACGCTCCTGCGCCCAGGCCTCGCGGTGCTCGGGCGGCGGCCAGTCGCGCCGGGGAGAGCCGCCGGTCCCCGGTTCGGGGACCTGGGCGCGACGGCACGAGTGGTCGTACTTCTCGGTGACGAAGGAGGTGGGCCCGTGGATGACCGTCAGCCCGGCCTGGCGCGCGGCGTCCAGCGCGGGGGCGATGTGGAGGGCGGTGATCTCCGCGGCGCGCTGGCAGAAGCTCACCCCGCCCGGCTTGATCTCGTCGGGGACGTCCGAGCAATCCCACATGTCCACCAGCACGAAGCCGGTGCGGGACGGGTCAAGCTCGATGGCGACCTGATCGGTATGGAAGTTCGCCTCGTGGTTGGGATCGCTGACCTTCATCATCCGCCGCCGGCGGACGGTCAGTTGCATCGTGGGCATGGGTATCACCTGCCGGGCCAGGCCAGCGCCTCTGTGCGTGCGTCACTCAGCCACGGTTAGGCGGCTGAGGGCGTACCAGCCATCGTCCTCCCTGCCAGCGATGGCCAGCTTCAGCGCGGGCTCGCCAGTGTCAGGGTCCACGAAGGCCAGCCTCAGCGCGTACTCGCCCGCCGGCAGGTCGCCGGGCAGCTCAATCTGCGCGGTCACCTCGTGCGTGCCCGGCAGCCACTGCCGCACATCCACGTCGGTCCTCAGCCGATGGCGCTGTCCTGCATCGCTGAGGAGCTCAACCACCAGCGGATAGGCGTCGTAGCAGGGGGCCACGCCCACGTTCTCCCAGGACATCGCCAGCTCCAGCCGGTCCCCCGGCGCTGCGGTCGGCGGATGCCCCAGGCGCCTCAGAACCAGGCGGTAGCCCATCTTCTTCGTGAACTCGCGGACCTGCGGCCACCACTCGGCAGGCACCGCCGAGGACTTGTTGTTCACCACCGACGGGTGCATCTCCAGCGCGCGGCGGAAGATCTCCTCGACGTCCCAGCCCTGGTCCTTCCAGTGCTGCATGGTCCAGCAGGTCTCGAAGACCACGCGGGCGCTCCTCCAGGCGTCCTCCACGCCGGCCGCGGCCAGTTGCTCCGGGTAGTAGTCCATGTGGCACCAGCCCTCGCGCATGTCGCCCAAACAATCCGCACGCCACCCGGCGCCGTGGTCCACGGCGTAGGCCAGCGCATCCCTCTGCGCGATGAGCATCACCAGCGGCGTCTCCTGGAAGGCCTGCAGGTACATGTCCACGATGCGCCTCTGGACCTCGAAGGGCGGCGGCTCCACGCCCGTCTGGGAGGTGTGCCACTCCCCCCACCGGCCCATGGAGCCGATGTCCACGTGATCGACGTCCGGGTGCCCGTCATAGCGCTCGCCGAAGGCCTCGACGAGTGCGGCCTGCTTCTCGAGATAGATCGGGGCGCTGTAGTCGGGCTGCCAGCTCTTCCCGTCGTTGAACTCGTTGCCCGGCGCGCCGAGGTCGCGGTACCACTGCGGGACCTTGGGCTCACCGTTGCAGGTCATGATGCGGAAGGCCAGCTTCTGGCCGTTCTGTCTGGCCCCGTCGATGGCCGCGTCCACGACCTCGAAGTTGTACTGCCCCTCCTCCGGCTCCAGCACATCCCAGTACCACCGGAAGTAGGCGATGGAGGTTGGGGGATACTCGTCGGGCGAATGGTCCTCGTTGAAGCGGTGGAAGGTCGTCCAGCCCCGCCCCGGATTCACGAGGATGTCATCGATCTCCTCCGGCTCCACGACCACCGTCGCCTGTGCCTCAGCTTCGCCTTCGCCGGCGAGAAGGAACGCGCCGAACGCGAGCAGCAGCAGAGACCCAGGAGCTGCAAGCGCCGCATGCATCATGACTTCCGCCTCCCGGTTCGTCCGTGTGGGTACGCGAGCGATGAGCCCGCAAGCGAGGTATTGCGGCGGCCGCGCCGCGATCTCCTCCCTCCGCGTCCGCCGTTCCGTGGCACGGACACTCCTGTCCGTGCGCCGTTGTTGGGGGTCGTGTTTGCTGATGCGTGGCGGCGGCAACGACGTCCCCTCCCCCTGAGCGTGCGAGGCACGCTCATCCCCCTCCCCCTGGAGACCGCAAGCGGTCTCAGGCGGGAGAGGGGGAGACGGCAACGATGGACGAGCGCCCTCTGCCGTTCCGTGGCACGGACACTCCTGTCCGTGCGCCGTTGTCGGGGGTCGTTGGTTGCTGCGCGGCATGGGCGTCTTGCCCCAACAGCGGCCGGGTCGCGACGGCAACGGCAAACCACAACGACCGGGCCGGGACGGAGACCGGCCCCTCCAGACGACTGGGCGAACGACAACGCCCGGGAGGGCGCGTAGCCCCTCACCTCAAGAACATGATAGCGACACTGCTCGGTCGTGGCTCGTCGCTGTCGTCTGCCGTTGCTTGTAGCTTGGAGCCCGTCGCCTGCAGCTACGCGCCCGGCATCCGGAGCAATCGGGCATTGACCGCGACGATGACGGTGCTGGCGGACATAATGATCGCGCCTACCGCCGGCGGGAGGATGATCCCCCAGCCCGCCAGCACCCCCGCCGCCAGCGGAATCGCGACGGCGTTGTAGCCGGTGGCCCAGAACAGGTTCTGCACCATCTTCCCCCAGGTGGCTCGCGAGAGGCCCAGCATGTCCACCACCGCGCGGGGGTCGCTTTTGACCAGCACCACATCGGCGGTCTCGATGGCCACGTCCGTCCCGGCGCCGATAGCCACGCCTACGTCGGCCTGGGCCAGTGCGGGAGCGTCATTGACGCCGTCGCCGACCATCGCCACCATCAGACCCCGGTCCTGCACCTGCCGGACCCTGGCGGCCTTCTCGTCAGGCAACACCCCGGCGAAGTAGTCGTCCAGCCCCAGCTCCCCGCCCACCCAGCGCGCGACGTCCTCATTGTCGCCGGTGAGCATCATGGCCTGGATGCCCGCCGCGCCGAGCCGGTCGATGGCCTCGCGTGACTCCTCGCGGATGATGTCGGCCAGCGCGATGGCCCCGAGGACCTGACCCGTGTCCAGGACGTAGACCACCGTGCGGCCCTCCCCGGCGACCTGCGCAGTGGCCTCCTCCGGGACGGGAATGTCCTCCTGCTGCAGATAGCCGGGGCTGACGACGAGCACCTGTCGGCCATCGACACTGCCGCGGGCGCCCTTGCCCTTGATGGCCTCGAAGTCGCTCACCTCGGGCACATCCAGCCCGCGCTCCGCGGCCGCTCGCGAGATGCCGTCGGCGATGGGATGCTCGGAGTGCGCCTCCACCGCCGCCGCGAGGGCCAGCACCTGCTCCTCACTCCGGTCGCCGATCGGCGCCACGGCCTCCACACCGAAGCGGCCCTCGGTGAGGGTGCCGGTTTTGTCGAAGACCACCGCCTGGATGCTGCGGGCCTGCTCGAAGGCGTTGCGGTCGCGCACCAGTAGGCCGCGCCTGGCGCCGATGGCCGTGGAGACCGCGACCACCAGCGGGATCGCCAGCCCCAGGGCATGGGGGCAGGTGATGACCATGACGGTGATGGACCGCTCCAGGGCGAACTCCAGCTCGTGCGCGGAGCCCAGCAGCCAGGCCACGAAGGTGATGCCGCCGGCGCTGATGGCGATGATGGTCAGCCACAGGGCGGCCCGGTTGGCGAGGTCCTGGCCGGGCGAGCGCGACTGCTGGGCCTCCTCGACCATGCTGATGACCTGCGAGAGGTAGCTCTCCTCGCCGGTCCTCTCCACCTGCACGGTCAGCGAGCCGTCGCCGTTGATGGAGCCGCCGATGACCTCCTCGCCGGGGCTCCTCTCCACGGGCGTGGTCTCGCCGGTGAGCATGGACTCGTTGAGGGCGCTCTCACCCCCCATGATGGTCCCGTCAGCGGGGACCTTCTCCCCGGGCTTGATCAGGATGCGGTCGCCGGTCTGCAGCTCATGTGTGGGGACCTCCTCGGTCTCGCCGCCCTCGGTGATGCGGTGCGCCTCATCGGGCATGAGCCTCGCCAGCTCCTCCAGCGCCCGGGACGCGCCCATCACCGACCGCATCTCGATCCAGTGGCCCAGCAGCATGACGTCGATGAGCGTGGCCAGCTCCCAGAAGAAGACC
Organism: Armatimonadota bacterium; assembly: GCA_034722055.1. Lineage (GTDB taxonomy): Bacteria > Armatimonadota > Zipacnadia > Zipacnadales > UBA5352 > JAYENL01. Next base: position 16,701 of record JAYENL010000198.1, on the reverse strand, counting down.
TTTCCCTCCACGCCCAGCGTCACGGCGCCGGAGTAGAAGAACGCCACGCTGATGGCGACGGCGATGAGGGTCATCATTCCGGGCCGTCCCCCGCGCAGCTCATCGATCATCCCCGACAGGAACGGCCAGCCGCCGTAGGCGTAGATAGCGATGGCCAGCGCGAGGAGCACGTAGCTGTCCCCGGGGAAGGTCAGTGCCGGGAGGCCGGTGAGCTGCCCGGCCCACTGCTGGATGGTCGGTGACAGCGCCAGGAGCGGCACTGTCAGGAATAGGCTGACCCAGAAGCGGGTGCGGAAGTCGGCCACCATCATCTCGTGGTGCCCGGCGTGATCCTCGTGGCCCTCATGTCCCTGGTGCTCACGTCCTGCCTGCTCGTGCCCCTCGTGATCATGATGCTGGTGGTGATTGTGATGCTGGTGCTGCACCGCCGACCCCTCCATCCGCTAAGACACATCTCACCGCAGGAAGGAGCCCGCAAGGGTGGAGCCGAATAGCATACCTGTTGCAGGCATCCTTCACGAAGAGACGCTAATCTGCCATGATATTGGTTTCGTCGCGGGCCTACCGTCTTCCCCCCCGAGGTTGCTGGGTGGGGGTGCTGGCGCTGCTGGCGGCGGCCGCCTGGCCGGCGGATGAGCACTGGAGGCGCCTGAGCTGCCCGGCCCCGGGGTTCTCCGTGGAGGCTCCCGATGGCTGGGAGCTGGTGGCGGTGCAGGGCCGAGGGGCGCGCCTGGTACCGCCGGATACGGGGCCGATCGTGGAGGTGGTGGCCTGGGACGCGCTGCGCAACCCGGCCACGCCCGAGAAGGCGGCCGTGGAGCACGAGGGTGTGCTGGGGCGTGTGGTCGATTACCGCCGGGATTCAATGGAGGAGATCGAGACCGAGGACGGGCGCACGGCGATGGTGGTCGTGGGGCGCGTGCGCTCACGGGGGGTCCATCAGACCAGCATCTTCGCTGCCTACGCCAGCGAGGGGAAGCACTGGGTGCTGGGGACATTCACGTCGCGCGAGAGGCTCGCAGAGCTGCGCCGGGAGCTGCTGGATCGGATGATGCGCTCCTTCCGCCCGGGGCCCGCCGGGGCCGCGCCGGAGCCGGCGCCTCCCGTGCCCGAGCCCGAGGTGGAGCCGGACGAGCCCGAGCTGGCGGCGCCCGGGGCCCCGGAGCCTGCGCCCGCTGAGGACGCCGAGCCGCCGGAGCCCGAAGAGGCTGCGCCGGAGGGCGAGACAGAGCAACCGGAAGCTGAGATTCCCAGGCCGCCCGAGCCCCCCGAGCGCGAGCCCGAGGAGGAGGTCCCCGCGCCGCCCGACGAGGGCGGGCCGGCCACCGGTGCGGCGCCGACGGAGGGCAGTGGGGCGTCGCCCGAGACCAGCAGGCTCGAGGCGGAGGTCGAGGGGGCGACGCCGACGGTCGGTGAGCCGGAGATGGGTGCGACGACCTGGATCCGGCGGGTGGACCCCCACGGCTTCGTGGTCTCGATCCCGGCGGACTGGAGCATTCGCGTGCTGGAAGGGGTAATCGTGATCGAGCCCGCCGACCGGCGGCCCGGAGCCCTCTACATGTGGCCGCTGATGGGCGTGCGGGCCAGCGGCTCCACGCTTGAGGAGCTGGTGCGGCGCCTGCCGGGCCTGGACCTGGCCGGGACGTCGCTGGCTGCCGACGTGGCCGGGACCACGGCCTTCCTGGACGCTGTCACGGCTGGCGATATGCGACTGCTGGCGACGCTTACGAGCGACGGCCGCGACGGCCTGCTGGTAGCGGCCGCCGCGGCAGACCCGGACCGGCTTGAGGCCCTGCGGCGTGTGGCCGCCAGCTTCCGGCCCGGCGTGTGGCTGGTGCCGGAGGTGGGGGAGCAGCCGGTGACCGGGGAGGCTGCGGCGCTGACGTGGCGCCTCCCGGAGCGCTGGGAGGCCCGCGGGGGGCTTCGCGAGGAGGGCGGGGATCTGAGCATCGAGATCGACGGGATGGAGTCGGGCGCGTCCGGGATGCACGTGGCCTGGCACCAGCCCATCATGCCCCGCTTCCGGGCGCTGACGCCGCTGCTGGAGAGCCTGGGATGGCGCGAGGGTGAGCGCTACTCCGCGCCGGACGCGGGGAGGGCGCTGATGATCTACCGGCGGCGGGAGCCGGACGCAATGGTGCGGGAGCTGCTGCTGGCCCGCCATCCGCGGAGCCTGGACGATGCCGAGGTGGAGGCCGGTCCGCCCTCGAGCGCCATTGCCGGGCTGCTGACGGGTGCCGAGGCGGCCGGTCAGCATGTGCTGGTGCGAGGAAGCTCCGCCGCCGGGCGGCGCGAGAGGCTCTACGTGGCGGCCACGGCCCGCGCCCCGGTCCCCGTGGCGGCCACCTGCTGGGAGGGGGCGGTGCTTCGCGCTGACGCGCCGGAGGGGAAGCTGCCGACGGCGGCGGCCGTCCTGGTGAGGATGGTGCGTTCGGCGACGCCCACCCAGGCGGGGCTGGCACGGCACGGAGAGCGTCTGAAATCCCTCCTGGAGCGCGCCCGGCGGGCGGTAGGCGCCATCCCCGAGGAGCTGGTGGGCGAGATCCCGATGGGAGAGGCCCGGTCAGTGCTCGACGCCGGGGACGTGGAGGGCGACCGGACATGGACCATGCCGCCGGAGGCGCTGGAGCCGTGGACGGAGAGCGCCTCCGGATAGTCGGCTTGAGGAGGACTGGTCGATGAGGAAGCTTGTAGAATGCGAGCATTGTGGAGGACAGGGGACCTGCACGAGGAGCGGCGGCCGGAGCTGTCCTGACTGCCTGCGGGCGGCGGGCAGGGGGCGCCGGAGCCACGCGGCGGTGCGCTGCTCCTACTGCGGCGGCCGCGGCATGGTGGTTGTGGAGGTGGAGGACGAGGAGGCCGAAGAGGCCGAGGAGGAGCAGGAGGAGGACTGATCCCGACGCACCGGGGAGTGCCGGGCCGGCCGGACCACGCGTCGAGCCATTGGGTGGGCGCCTGATAGCTCAGTGTATGTCGTATGTCAGTTGGGTAAGCTGGGCGGGCGCGAGCACGCGGCGTTTCCCGGGGTTCTCGGTTCGGGGGCGATGGGCGCGGCGCGAGTCCGGCGATTGGTGACAGCCCGGAGCCGGGGGAGAGGTCTGTGGTCGCGGACGAAGTTGACATGCCATTGTGAAGTTGGTATCATCGGCTCGATTCCAGCCCCGGAAAAGCCGGTCGGAGAGCCATACATCCTCCGTGGGGAGGCGTCAGACATGATGCTGCGCCGACGCTACGCCAGTCTCCACCGCCGATCCTCGGTCGTCTGCCCGATCGCCCTCGCATTCATTGTCCTCATCGGCGCCACGGCCCTGGCGGCGAACATCGAGACGGAGGTCGTCAGCCCCAAGATGGTTCGGGTGCCGGCCCCCGGGGGCGGCTTCAGACTCGTACCGGATGAAGCCGCTTCGGGCCAGCTGCTGGTGCAGGTTGCGGCCAACGCCACCATGGCCGACATTACGGCCGCGTTGCAGAAGCACGAGTGCTCTCTGCAGCAGATCATCCCCCACACGCCCATCGCGGTCGTGGAGCTGCCGGCCGGGATGTCGGTGACCGAGGGCGTGAGCAAGCTCTCTGGCGAGGCCGTCATCGCCGCCGCAGGGCCGGACAGAGTCATGTATCTTCAAGTGGTGCCCGACGACCCGCTGTACGCTGAGCAGTACCAGTGGAACCTGATGGATTCCCCGGCAGGCTGGGACATGCAGACCGGCTCCTCATCGGTGGTGGTGGCGGTCGTTGACACCGGCTACGATCCGGACCACCCGGACCTGGTTGACAAGTACTGGGTCAACGCGGCCGAAGAGGCCGGGATGCCGGGCGTTGACGATGACGGGAACGGCTACGTTGATGATATCAACGGCTGGGACTTCTGGGACGGCGACAACGACCCCGACGCGGCCCCACCGCCGGGCTCCACTCCCTTCGTAGATTACTTCCCCGGAGCGGTCTCACACGGCAGTCACTGTGGCGGTCTGGTGGGAGCCAGCACCAACAACGCTGAGGGCGTCGCCGGCCACGACTGGAGCTGCCGGTTGATGATGGTCCGCTCCATGGGAGCCCTGGGCTACGGGCTCAGCAGCATCAACATGACGGCCGTGCAGTACGCCATCGACAACGGCGCGGACGTCGTCAGTTGCAGCTTCGGCGGCGGCTTCACTGACATGTGGACGCCGGTCATATCCAACGCTCACGCTGCTGGCGTGGTAGTGGTAGCGGCCGCGGGGAACGAGTCCACCGTCTTCACCAACGATTCCTCGACCTGGAGCTCTCCGGTGTGCAATGACGGCCCCAACCTGGGCGAGGACAACTTCGTCATCGGCGTGGCCGCCACGGACGCCAATGACCTGGCCGCCGATTTCACCAATCGCGATGCTTCAGACTACAAGCTCGTGGACGTCTCGGCTCCGGGAGTGGACGTGCTCAGCGCCTATTACGAGCATCCGTCCCTGCCGTTCCTGGACACGCCCTATGCGCAGATGAGCGGCACGTCGATGTCGTGTCCCATTACGGCCGGCCTGGCGGCGCTGGTGAAGGCTCAGTACCCGTCCTTCTCGGTTGACGACATCGTGAACCAGATTCGCCGCACCGCCACCGACATCAGCGACGAGAACCCACTGACCTTCGAGACGCTGGGCACCGGGCGCGTCAACACCGCTGCGGCAGTGGGGGTGGACGTGCCACCCGAGCCGGCGAAGAACGTGCAGGCCTTCGACACCATGAACGACGAGGGCGGCAGCATCACCGTCACCTGGAGCCTCTCCGAGGATGACGACTGGGACGTGGTGCAATACAACGTGCTGCGCGCGGGTGAGAGCGACACGGTGCCGGGCAGCCCCGGGAGCTTCTCGCAGATTGCTCAGGTTGAGCCCGGGACGAACTTCTACGTCAACGCGCCGGTTGCGGACGAGACTCCCTTCTGGTACCAGATCGTGACCGTGGACGCGAGCAACTCGGTGCCCAGCGAGGTCGCCGGACCGGCGGAGGCGCGCGACGACCTGCCGCCACCGGCCATTGAGACCCTGGCGGCCGTTGACACCCAGGCGGACGACGGCGGGTCCATCTCGCTGAGCTGGTTCGGCTACGACTACCCAGACGACCTGGCTGAGTATCGGATCTACCGCTCACTCGCCACCTTCACCGATGTGGCCGAGATGGAGCCACTGGCGACTGTTCTGCCTGAAGAGGGCCAGCGCTATGTGGATGACACCACCGAGGACGGGACGCAGTACTGGTACGCGGTGACGGGTGTGGACGACCACGAGAACGAGGAGGCGACGGTGGAGCCGGCCGGACCGGCGGTCTCGAACCCGAACTTCGCCTTCAACTACCCGCCGGGCCTGTCGATCATCTCCGTGGGCGCCGTCCCCGCCACCCCGGCCAGCAGTGAGATCGCGGACATCCTGGGAATCGACGGCGATGACAACGCCAATCTCGCCTACTGGGATCCCACCATGGAGGGGGGCGGCGGGTACATCATCTACTCCCAGCGCCCCACCGCCTCCGTCTTCAACCAATCGTTGGGGCGGGCGTGGTGGCTGAAGAGCGACAGGTCCCTGCTGGTGAATGTCAGCGGTGCGGCGGCGGGTGAGGGGGACTTCCAGAAGCAGGTGGCGGCCGGGTGGAACATGGTGGGCAATCCCTTCGTACGGGACCTGAACTTCGCGGCCACCGAGGTGACGGGAGTCGGCCAGGGAACCCCCATCAGCCTCCAGACGTCGAACCAGTTGGGCTACACGCGGGATTACGCGTGGACCTACGATCCGTTCCAGCGAAGTTACCAGCTCATCACGGGCACGGAGCTCCCGTTCACGACCTCCACGCTCAGTAAGGGCCGCGGGGCGCTGTTCCTGGCGCGGCGGCCGGCGACGTTGATCCTCAAGCGGCCGGTGGCGCCGGCGCAGGTGGCCGACGAGGAGCCGGAGCCGCTGGACGGCTGGGTGCTGCAGATCGCGGCAGAAGCCGAGGACGTGGCGGACACCGACAACTTCCTGGGTGTGAGCTCGCGCGCGGCAGAGCTGAATGGAGTGATCTCCCCGCCGCGGCCGGACGCCGACCTGGACCTCTACTTCGTGCGGCCCGCCTCCAATGGTGCCCGGCTGGCGACCGACTTCCAGGAGGATGCGGGGGGCGAGTGGACGATGCGGGTCGCCTGCGCTATGCCCGGCGCCACAGTCAGGCTGAGCTGGCCGGACCTGAGCACGCTGCCCGCCGACATCAGGCCGGTCCTCGTCGATGAGGCTACCGGCGAGGCCGTCTACATCAGAACGAGCACGGGGTACACCTATGACGTCGGGGATGAACCGACCGAGCGGCAGTTCACACTTCGCATCGCTGAGAGCGACGGCCAGCCGCTGGCGATCTGCGCCCTCACTGCTGTGGGCGGCGAGGGCGGGGCGGAGATCGTCTACACTCTCCAGCGGGCCGCCTCGGTTGACATCGAGATCCTCAACATCGCCGGCCGTACGGTGCGCCGGCTGCTGGCCGACCGCCAGCAGGCGGCCGGAGCGCAGCAGGTCACATGGGACGGGCGCAGCTCGGCCGGCAGCGCCGTTCCCGGCGGAACCTATCTGGTGCGAGTCGTGGCCCGCGGCCCCGATGGACAGCAGGCCAGCGCCGTCCGCTGCGTGCAACTGGGGAGGTAGGCCGCCGGCACGCCCCGGGAGGGAGACCGACACGATAGCCAGCAACACGCAGGGCGAGCTCATGGCCGCGGCCGGCGCGAACGCCCGCCGCGGCCTTCTCATGCTCATCGCCGCTTTGTCCCTGCTGCTCGCAGCCATGGGGACGGCTCCCGCCCAGCCGGTGCCTTCGGGGATCGTTCCCGGGCGGCTGCTGGTGGGTGTCCGCCCCACCGTGCGCACCAGCCAGGTGCAGGCGCTGCAGACGGCTACCGGCGGGCGGGTGACCAAGCGGCTGGCGGGCGGACAGGTGCTTGTGGTGGAGCTGCCGGAGGGCATGTCCACGCAGGCGGCCACCATGCGCACCCTCGGCGACCCGGACGTGCTCTTCGTGGAGCCGGACCGGATGGTCTATCCGGCGCTGACGCCGGACGACCCCAAGTACCCCGAGCAGTGGCACCTGCCCCAGATCCGCGCGCCGGAGGCGTGGGACGTGACGAGGGGCTCGGCGGACGTGGTCATCGGCATCGTAGACACCGGCGTGGACATCGACCACCCGGACCTGGCGAGCAAGATCTTCGTGAACCGCGGCGAGGTGCCCGGTAACGGGATCGACGATGACGGCAACGGCTTCGTTGACGACGTGAACGGCTGGGACTTCGAGAACGACACCAACAATCCCAACCCTGAGCCGGACGGGGTCGATGACGACGAGAACGGCGAGGTGGATGACCAGGTCAACCATGGCACGCTGGTGGCGGGGCTGGCCGCGGCGGTGGGCAACAACGGCTTCGGCGTGGCAGGGGTGGACTGGAGGGTTCGGATCCTGCCGGTGCAGGTCTTCCCTGATGACGGCGGCACCAGCGTCTCACAGGTGATTGAGGGCATCGACTACGCCATCGACATGGGCGTTGAGATCATCAACCTCAGCGTGGGCGGCGACTACGCCCAGTCCTTCACGCCGGCTATCACGAGAGCCCACGAGGCCGGCATCCTGGTGGTGGCGGCTGCGGGCAACGGCGGCAGACAGCTCACTGACAGCCAGTCCACCTGGGAGTCCCCGGTGTGCAACGATGGCCCCAGCCTGGGCATCGGCAACTACGTGCTGGGCGTCGGCTCGACGGATCGCAATGACCTCCGGGCGTCGTTCAGCAACTACGACGGCAGCAGCGCCGGGACGTTCGTGGACTGCATGGCGCCCGGCGAGGGCCTGCTCGGCACCGGCTACTACGATCCGGGCTTCTCGAAGTTCAGCACCTACTATGACACGAACTCGGGCACGTCGTTCAGCGTGGCGCTGGCCTCGGGCCTGGCGGCGCTGATCAAGTCCCGGAATCCCGGCATGGGCCCCGACCAGCTCATCACCGCCATCAGGGATTCCTGCGACGACATCGACGCCCTCAATCCCGGCTTCGCGGGGAAGCTGGGGGCGGGGCGCATCAACTGCGCCCGGGCGCTGGGGGTGCAACTCGTACCGCGGCCGCCGCGTGACCTGGCGGCCTTCGATACCCCCGGCGACCAGGGGGGCAGCATCAGCCTGGAGTGGCAGCTCTCCCTCGACGACGGCGCGGGCGCCGACACGGTGACGGAGTACATCGTCCTGCGCCGGGAGGGCACCTCCGGCAGCTTCGGACAGATCAAGCGCCTGCCGGCGGGCGTGCCTGAGTATCAGGACACGTCGGTGACCGACGGGGTATCCTACTTCTACAAGGTGCGTGCCACGGACGGGAGCCTGAGCTCCGACTCCGACGTGGTGGGCCCTGTTGAGTCCGAGAACGATCTGCCGCCTCCGACGCCGGAGGGTGTCTTCGCCGAGGACCGGCCCTCCGACGACGGCGGGGCCATCCGCGTCGGCTGGGACCGGTACTCCCCGCCAGGTGACTTCGATCACTTCGCCGTGTACCGGGCGCCGGTCCGCTTCAGCACCGTGACCGCGCGCCAGCCTATCGCGGTCATCGATGACGCCGACGCCACAGAGTTCGTGGATGACACTACAGAGGACAGGGTGGACTACTTCTACGCTGTGACCGCGGTGGACACCTTCGGGAACGAGGAGAAGGACGTCACCGCCGTGGGGCCGGTGCAGTCTTTCGCGAACGGGCCGAAGACGCTCCCGGCGGGCCTGCACCTGTTCGGGACGCCCCTGGAGCCGGCGGACGGGGAGCCGGCGACCTTCCTGGGCATTGACCCGGCGGAGTTGAAGCTGGCGCGGTGGTCGTCCGCGGCCGGGCAGTATCAGGTCTACTCCGGGCCGGGGAGTCTCCCGCTGGTCCTGGGCAACGGCTACTGGCTGCGCCTGGAGAGGGAGACCAGCTTCGTCCCATCGGGCAACGCCGCACCGTCCGGGAGCCTCAGCGTGCAGCTCGATCCCGGGTGGCATCAGCTCGCCAACCCCTACTTCGGCGCCATGGATATGATGGCGGCTACCGTGCAGTTCCAGGGGACGACCATGGACCTGCCCAGCGCGGACGGCGCCAACGTCATGCGGCAGGTCTTCTGGACCTACAACCGCGACACGAACGGCTATGACATGATCGCGCCCTTCCTGGGAATCGGCGAGAGTGATGTTGAACCGTGGGAGGGATTCTGGGCGAGGGTGGAGAAGCGGTGCATACTGACATTGCCGCGGCCCGGCGGCGTGGTGCTCTTGCAGTCCGCCCGACCGGCCGCCGAGGGTGCAGAGACGTGGACGGCGCGTCTGTGCGCGGCGGGGCCTGGAGGGATGGACCGGAGCAACTTCTTTGGGGTCTCGCCCCGGCTGGTGGGGGCCGGGCCGCTGGTCAGCCCGCCGCCCACCGCAAGCGGCGTCGATCTCTACTTTCGGCCGGACGGGGGACGAGTGCGGACCGCCGGGGCATTCTCGGGGCTCTCCCCGGCCGAGGCGGAGTGGGAGCTGGCGGTCGAATCGCTGGTCGGCGGTGAGGTCGAGGTGTGGTGCGCGAACCCGGACGCCATCCCGAGCAGCTACGCGCTCACACTGTGCGACACGGCGGCCGGAGTGGAGTTCGACCTGCGCCGGGGCGGGCGCTACCGCATGAGACTGCGAGACGGCGAGCGAGCCCGCCGCATGACGCTGAGGTTGACTCGCAGGGGCGGAGCGCTTACACTTACTAGCCTGATGGCAGAGCCTACTGGTGCAGGGGGCGCCGCGGTGAGCTTCACGCTGTCCACGGCGGCCGAGTGCACCGTGGAGGTACTCAATATCGCCGGTCGCACCGTCCGGGTTCTGGAGCGCGCCCGACCCCGGGCGGCAGGCACCGCGCAGGTCATCTGGGATGGCCGATCTGACAGGGGGTCGGCGGTGCCACGGGGGACCTACGTGATGAAGGTGGAGGCGGCGGGAGAGGACGGCGCTCGGACGCAGGCGGTGCGCACGCTGGCGGTACGGCGCTAACGCCCGGCAGTAATACTCAAACTTCCCCGTAAAGGGGCGGAGCGGATCATGTGTGACAGATGGGCGCTGGGCTGGTTGATGGGCCTGGTCATCATCGCGGTAATGACGGTCGGATTCGGCTGTGGGGGCGACGATGGGGCGGGCGGGGTCGCTCCCCCGACGCCTGTGATGGGAACCGCCACCCTGGCGGGGACTGTGGTCGCAGCCAGCGACCCGACCCTGGGAGTCTCCGACGCGGTCATCTCCGTCGTGGACGCCAATCGCAGCGGCCTCAGCGGCGCAGGTGGCTCCTACAGGATCGAGAACCTGCCGGCCGGCACCTGGTCCGTGCAGGTGACCACGCCGCGGTCAGAGCACTACGGCACGGCCAACGCGGAGGTCCCGCTGAACGAGAACGAGACCACGACCGTGCACTTCGCGGTGCTGCCGCTGGACGTGTCGGTGCCCGAGCAGATCCTGCTGGACCCCACCTCGGCGACCATCGACCTCAATGGGCAGATCACCTACCGCACGCAGCTCGTTAGCGCCAGCAGCAAGGCGCTGGACAGTCTGGAGCCGACCTGGGTGGTCACGGGCGGGATCGGGAGCATGAGTCCGACGGGTGTCTTCACCGCGCAGAGCGTCGGCGCAGGCCAGGTGCAGGCCTTCTCGGGCAGCGCCAGGCGGACATCGACGGTGGTGGTAGTGTCGCCGCGTCCGCCCCAGATCAACAGCTTCAGGCTCAACCCGCAGATCCTGCCGGCCACGGGGGGACAGGTCTACATCTCCGCCTCGATCGCCGACGGTGACGGCGTGCGGGTGCAGGATGCCAAGGTGCAGGTCTACGCGCCCGGCGACAGGATCATCGAGCTCGACATGCAGGTCAGCAACCCCGAGACGGCAATAGCGTGTCCGGGCCTGGTCAACTGCTATCGGCAGGCCAGCTACAACACGACCTTCGCGGCGCCGGCCAACGACAACCAGCCCACGGCGGACGGTGTGCAGGCGCCCGAGAACTACAGCGCCCGCCTGCTGGTGCGCGATCGCACCGGCATGACGAGCACGTCGGAGTTCGTGGACTTCACCGTCCAGGGCATCGATCAGCCGCCGCCACGTCCCGGCCTGTAGACCGGCAGCGGACGGATGGCCCGACATGGGGACGTCGAGAGATGCAACGGGGAACCGGATTCCGTCCGGTTCCCCTTTTTCTGCGCGGACACCCCTGTGGCCGGAGGGGCACTGCCATGACGGACGGGAGCTGGCCAGCGAGTCCGTGACGCTGACGCTCCCGAGCCACCGGAGTGGCGGGGAACACGCTGGGGGTGCGCGAGGGACTCGCCGCACCGTGGAGGCCCGTCCGGCTGCGGCTGGGTTCCCGCCAGCCGGCGCCGGTCTACATCATGCCCGAGAGGATGGAGGCGCGCTGAGACAATGTCCGACCCGGTCTTCCGCGAGGCCCGCGAGGAGGACATCCCCGAGATCAGGCGCATCGCCATGGAGGCGTGGGCCCCGATCTACGAGCACTTCCGCGAGCGGATGGGCGAGGACCTGTGGCGCCGCGAGCACCCCGGGGAGCCGCTGAGGCAGAAGGCTGACGCCGTCGAGCGGCAGTTCCGGGAGCGCCCCCAGGAGGCGTTCGTGACGGACGTGGACGGTCGCGTGGTCGGCTTCTGCACGATGAGGCTGCGTGACAACGGGGTGGGGGAGATCGGCAACAACGCCATCGATCCTCAGGTCCAGGGGAGGGGCCTTGGCACCGCCCAGTACGAGGAGTGCCTGCGCCGAATGCGAGAGGCGGGGATGGTCTACGCCACGGTGCACACCGGCCTCGATCCCTCACACGCGCCGGCTCGGCGGGCCTACGAGAAGGTGGGCTTCGAGCAGGTTCGGCCGCATGTGGAGTACTACATGAAGCTCTGAGGCGCCGGGGCCCTGGCCAGAAGGCTGTCAGGGTCGCCGAACTTGGCCACCTCATCGGCGGTGACCCGGCGGACGCGGATGACCTCGAGCAATGCGTCAAGGCGGTGCTGACCGGCCGCGATCAGCCCCTCCGCGCGCCGGGCGCAGCGTGGATGATAGAGTGCCAGCAGCGGCTGGAGCCGCCCGTCGCGCCTTTCCGGCACGACCGCCTCGTGACTGCCCCGCACCTGGATCATGTAGCGCAGCAGCTCCGCCGACGGATGCATGATGTCGGCCGCCACCAGGACAACGTGATCGTCGCCCGCGTCCTGGAACGTGGCAGCAAGCGCCGCCAGCACACCGCCCGACGGCAGCTCGCGGTGCTCGAACTCGTGTTCGCCACGGTTATCGTAGAACACGACACGCTCGACATGTGCCTGTAACGCCGAGTGCAGCCGCTGCAGATGCGGCTGCTCGATGGGGCCCATTTCTGATGTCGCCAGGATGGCCCCGAGCACGGCGGCACCTCCTGATCGAGTGGTCCGCGGCGCGGGTCATTTCGCGCAGCAGCCGACCATTCCTGCCCGCGTCGGCGCGAAACACCGCCGCGAAGCAAGCGTCTATAGCCCTGACGGAGAGAGGACGCATCCCCACGGAGGTCGCGGATGAAGGCCGCGCGTTGCCTCGTTACAGTCCTCATGATCCTGCAGGCGAGCCTGGCCGGTGCGGAGCTGCAGGTCGGGCTTCGCTATCAGTTCGAGCCCGGCGCGAGCGTAGAGACGCACGTCTCCGCGCGGATCGACAGGGTTCAGATGGGTGGCGGTGTGCCGCTGGCCGTGACCGGCTCGGCGGAGGCCGACATGACGCTGACGGTCGTCGCGGTGGACGAGGACGGCACCGCCACGCTGCGGGCGGACTTCTCGCCCATCACCTCCCAGCTTATGGGTGAGGCGGAGGAGCCGAGCACGCCTGAGCCGGTTGAGCTGCGGGTGGACGCTCAGGGACGAGTGGTGGAGGCGACAGGCGGCGGTGACGTGGATCTCTTCGCCACCGGCGGGGTGCCGATCCATCTCATCGTGCTTCTGGCAGGAGTGGTGGAGCTGCCCGAGGAGCCCGTGGCTCTGGGCGAGGGGTGGGAGATCGATCGCAGCCGGACCGTGGCCGAGTTCGGCGACGTGGGGGTGCGCGCGACGTCGCGGCTGGAGAGGCTCACCGCCGAGGAGGCGGCGTTCGTCACCGACGTGCAGGCGAGCTTCCCGGACTTCACCGCCAAGAACCCCCTGCAGGACAACAAGGTCACGATCAGCAACGGGCTTATGACCGTCGAGGGGATGCGCCGGACAATAGAGCCCGCCTCCGGGCTGCCCACCTCGGCGGAGGGGAGGATGAGCTTCAACTGCATGGCCGCGGTGGGGGAGATCGGCGACCTGCCGCTGACGGTGGTCAGCAGCTTTGAGGTTGCGGCCGCGGAGCCCGACGCAGAGGAGGTCGCGGAGCCGGAGGCGGCGGAGCCGGAGCCGCCGGAAGGCGGGGAGGACCAGGCCGCGCGGCCGCGCTGGCCGAGGGGCCTGGTTCCGACGGTCGTGGGCTGGGCGAGCCAGGTGCTGGAGACGCTGGCGAGGCTGGGGGAACGATGACGCTGCGGCTCGGGAGAGGCGTTGCCGTCACAGCGCTGACGACGCTGATGGTCGCGGCCATCTGCCCGTGTGGGGCCGAGGAGCAGCCGGAGCCGGGCCTGGTGACCATCAAGTGCGGGGGTCTGACCGCCGAGCTGCAGCGGGCGCACGCCTGGAGCCTGCAGGGGATCATGTTCGAGGGCGTCGAGATCGGGACGCGCACCGGAGCCTACGGGGCCGTGGCGTGCGTGCCCGCCGCCGGCGGCTGGGTGGGCAGCGCGCACTCCGCCGGCGGCGTCGAGCGGGTGGTGGACATCGCGCTGATCGTGGACGGGGAGCCGGTGGGGTTGGAGGACGGCGCGGTCTATGCCTGCGACCGTGCGGTGCTGGTGAAGCGCTCGATGCTCGACAAGCTCCAGCTCGACGCCACGCTCATCTTCGAGCCGGAGGGCATCACCGAGAACCATGAGCTCACCGCCACCGAGGACGTGGTCGTCACCGTCCTGTATCCGTTTGTGCACTGTGTGAGCGCGGCGACCGCGGAGTGGATGGCCGTCACGACGGAGGGCGAGGAGGAGGCCGGGGAGTTCGAGAGCTCGGATGACCTGCAGTGGCACGAGGACTGGGAGTGGACAGCGGCCTGCATTCCGGGCGAGCGCACCGGCCTGCTGATGCGGATCACGCGGCGGCCCGAGGACGCCCCGTTGCTCGCGGGTTACTGGGATCGGGAGCGCGACCACAGGCTCTACACTAAGCTTGTCCTCGACGAGGACCCGTGGCCTGAGGGACGGCGCGTGGAGGCGGAGGTCGTCGTAAGCTGCTTCCGAGCCGCGCCGGGGGCATGGCAGGAGACGGCGCGCGAGCGGGCGGCGGAGCTGGTCGCGGGCGGAGAGCCGCAATGAGGATCGTCGCCCTCGCCGACCTGCATCTGACCGCGGACACCCGGCCACGCATGGAGGCCGTGGCGGAGACGGCCTGCAGGGCCGAGGCTGACGTCCTGGTAGTCGCGGGCGACTGCGCCGCCGACGGCTGGCGCTCGCTCGGCGAGGCACTGGGCCTCTTCGCGGACTTCCCCGGTCCCCGGCTGATGGTCCCCGGCAACCACGATCTGTGGGAGGACGAGGCGCCCTTCGACACCTGGCGGGTGTATCAGGAGCGCGTCCCCGCCATCGCCGCCGAGCAGGGCTTCCACTGCCTGGATCATGAGCCGCTGGTGCTGGAGGGGACCGGCTTCGTGGGCTGCATCGGCTGGTACGACTACGCCATGCGCCAGCGGACCACCCCCCGCGAGGGGCTGACCGTGACGCCCATCAGCGTGGCTCCCGGGGAGGATGAGGGCCCCAGCTTCAGCGCGGTTCCCGGCGCCGAGGAGGGCGGATGGGAGGGGTTGGAGGCGGAGGACTACGCGGCCAACGGGCTCATCTGGAAGACTGATGGTCCGCCGCAGGTGGCGGTGTGGAACGACGCGCTGCACCTGGACTGGGAGCGCCCGGACGGGGAGATGGCCGAGCACTTCGCGGACCTGGTGCGCGAACAGATCGCCGCCGCCGCCGACTCCGCCAGCCGGCTGGTGGCGGTAACGCACTTCGTGCCCTTCGCAGAGCTGGCGGAGACGCCGTCGGACACGCCCTCGAGGGCCTTCGCCCATGCCTACCTGGGCAGCCCGCTGCTGGGGGAGGCGCTGGAGGAGGCCGAGGACGTGGCGCTGGTCATCTACGGCCACCGGCATCGCCAGGAGGTCCGGACGGTGCGGGGCATCGTGACCGCTGACGCCAGCGTGGCGCGGGCCGAGGAGGGCCCGCTGCTGCTGACGCTGCCCGACTGACGCCCGCTACCGCCTGAGGCGGATGGCCATGTCGCCGACCCGAGGCGGCCCCGGGGCATCCGGCGCCGGCTCGAGTCCTCCGATGCAGACCTTCTCCTCGACGTCCCGGACCGTGAGCACGCCCAGCTCGTCGTAGATGGTCGTGAGCAGCTCGCCGGTGATGGGATCGTGGATCTCCTCGCGGAGCCGGCGGATCCTGTAGACCTCGCCGGGCCGCACGCCGTCGCGGGCGCCCCGGTTGAGCATGACGCGCCCGTCCTCAACGTAGACCACCAGCGCGTCGGCCTCCGCCAGCCAGTCGCAGGTGGCGCCGACCATGCGATCGAGCTGCACGGCTACCTCCCGGGCGAAGCTCCGCGCCGCCTCGCGCGCGGCGCGACCAAGCAGCGACTGCT
Source organism: Armatimonadota bacterium (assembly GCA_034722055.1). Classification (GTDB taxonomy): domain Bacteria; phylum Armatimonadota; class Zipacnadia; order Zipacnadales; family UBA5352; genus JAYENL01. Next base: position 979 of record JAYENL010000198.1, on the reverse strand, counting down.
GGAAGTGCCGCCCGCCGATGTCCAGCCCCGCCAGGTCGCCGCGGAAGATGCGCCCGCCCAGACGCGTCTCCCTCCCGCGGCCCATGGCGTCGGCGACGCTCTCGGCCGTCTCGCTGTCCACGAGGCGGCCGTCGAAGACCGCCACGGCCTCCCAGCGCTCGGCCTCAAAGCCCATGCGCCAGGGGAGGCCGATCCAGTCCTCCTCCACGTCCAGCCGGGTCACCGCGCCCATGACCAGCAGGTCGGCGCCCAGGATGCGGCCGATGCGGGCGGCCGTGCGGGGATCGATGCGGCCCTCCCGCCCCAGGTCCTGCTCGTCCAGCACCTCGAACAGCCGCTCCCGCTCCACCAGCCGGAAGGTCCTCCGGCGGTCGGCCTCAAAGGCGAGCTCGTTCGCGACCATGTCCGCGATACCCGCGCCTGCGCGGTAGCGAGTGCCGCGGCAGTGCCAGCCCCAGTCCGCCCGCACCGAGCCGTCCTCGAAGGGCATCACGGCCACCACCGGGACGGCGAAAACCGGCGGCCCGGGCTGCGTCACCGCGGCCTCCTGAGGCTGAGCAACGGCCGTAGCACAGACCAGCACGGCGGCGATCATCAATGGCATGCGCTTCATGGCGGACTCCTCTCCGCTAGAATGCTACTATCCACTATCGTAGTATTCGACGGAACCGTACGTGTCACCTCTCATTAGTCATCACGGGGATGGCGCGTGTTGCGCGACGACCGGGCCGACTTCGCGCGCCGGTTTCCGGCGCGCTCAGGCGGCCCCTCCTCTGCGTTCGCCAGTCTGCGTGCGCTCAGCGCGGAATAACAACGGCCGGGCGCGAGCGTAGTCGCGCCCCTCCAAACGGAACGACGAACGACCGGGCCGGGACGGAGACCGGCCCCTCCAAACGGAACGGCAAGGCCCGGTCCGCGTCGCTTCTCCACCGCGTAGGTCGGGCTTCCAGCGCGACACACGGCTCCAAACGGAACGACG
>JAYENL010000197.1:0-7390 GCA_034722055.1 Armatimonadota bacterium | reverse complement strand
GCGGGCTTCGTCGCGCATACACGGCATGCGCTCCTCAGGCGGCCCCTCCGCGGGCATCGGCGGCGTCAGTACAGAGGACAAGCACACGAATCTGGATGCTGCCGCCCAACCGTGTTCGGTTGACATGGGCAGTGCGTTTGCGTAGAATGGCTGGGACAAGCCGAAGCAGCATCAGACTGGGCAAGCGCCCGTTCGTCCCTCGCGCGAGAGGCGAGCGTGTGATGGTGTGTCGGCGGTTTCGGGGCCGGTACCCAACAACGCAGCGAGAGGTGGCCTACTGACATGCGTCTTCGGATGGCGACCCGATCCGCGGTACTCCCCCTGTGTGCGATCATCCTCCTCGGGCTCGTTGCCCCCCAATTGCAGGCTTCGGTGACCATCGAGCTCGGCGACTACAGGGCGCTGGCGCTGGACTTCGTTCAGAAGAAGTTTGGCCTCTCGCGGCCGCAGGCCCGGTCGGTGATGCATCGCTACGAGCAGATGCACGGCGACCGCATCATCAATCGGCTGGAGCTGCCCGAGGGGGCGGTCCTGGACTTCGTCACCGTGGATGGTGCCGCCGCCGATCCCGACAGCGCCGTGACCTATGATGGCTCCGGCGTGCTGCGCGCGGCCCATCCGGCGCTGTTCGGCGAGTGGATCAGAGACGTGCTCGAGAGTGCTCCGCCGCAGGAGCGCAAGCATATCCAGGAGAACATCCGGCAGGCTCTGGAGCGGGGCTGGTTCATCGACGGGCTGACGGCTCAGCAGCGCGAGAATCTGCTGAAGTCGAGGGAGCCGGGCGAGGGGCCCGTGATGCGCCCGCAGGCCACGCAGAACGTGCGCATCCTGGTGGTGCTGACCAACTTCCCGCACTGGAACGATGAGTCGCCGGCACAGGGGAGGTACGATACCCCCGTTTCTGGCGGCCGGCAGCATCCCGTCTCTGAGGGCTTCATTCACACCCCCGGCGGCCCTCTGAACACCAGCGACTGGGACTCCGACGGTCTGAGCAATCCCACCTGGGACGCATCGGGTGTGAACCCGGCCGGTGGGACGAACGCTGCGGTTACCAACCATCCGCGGATCGAGTACACGGTAAACGGTGAGCGGGGCACCTCGGTGGACCTCAAGGAGGCGTGGTTCACGCACCTCTTCGACCGTGACAACCCCATGAGTGTGGTGAACTACTACCACGCCAACTCGCACGGGCAGATCGCCATCGACGGGAACCGCAGCGACATCGTGGGCCCGCTGGAGAGCCACCATCAGCTCGACCGGCTGCCTTGGCCCGAGACCAACCGATTCTCGATCCAGCCGGGGACGCCTGTGATCCGCGACATCGAGTCCGGCCCCAACTACCTGGGCGTCCCGGGGCTGCGCGGCCTCAGCGCCGACAGCGGCACAGAGGCGATTGTCACCCTGGGCTACACGGGGCGCATCAGCATCTCGGGCGTGCAGGAGTGGGACGCCGACAACGCCCAGTGGAATGACGTCGCCATAGAGTCTCGCCAGACCGACGCCTACGAGCCCCGCCGCTACATCGCGGTCACGGAGGGCTTTGACGATAACGCCCAGCTTCGGGCCTTCATCGGGGGCGTGCAGGTGCAGTTCTTGGCGGACGTGGGGTTCAGCCTGGATACGGATGACCCCCAGGGCTCCGGGGCCAGCCTGCTGACCAGCGCTGATGTCATGGGCAGCGCCCCGGCCAACCGGCTGCTGTCGATGTGCTACTACACCCACGACCACATTGCGCGCGGCGGGGCGCTGGGAAGCCGGCCCTATCAGCTCCGGCACCTGGTGAACACCAGCGGGCGGGTCGATGACGTGGGCGGCACAGTGGACAGCTCTCGGTGGCACTACCCTCGCCCCAAGCCACTCGACCACGACCCCCAGGACCACAGCAGCCCCAATATGGGCTTCTTCGAGAGCCCCTCCTCCAACGGCGGGCACACCTATGCCGCCTGGACGGCCGACACGCGCGACGTGCTCCAGGACGAGGGCTTTGCCATTGACGTCTACGACCAGATCATCTACCTCTACCCCTCGGACAGCGCAGGCGGCATCGATGCCGGCGGCACCTCAGGACCGTGGAGCGGCACGCACGTGTTCATCCCCAACTCCGCGGTGGTGCTGCCGTCCGACGCCGGCCTGTATCTGACCGCGCACGAGCTGGGGCACGCCATCGCCGGGCTTCCCGACCTGTACGACTGGGACTTCTACCGCAACCTGGCCGGCGCCAGCCCGCCGCACTTCGTGTCGAACATGATGGGGCCCTACAGCGTGATGGCCGCCGGGCGACGGATGGACGCCTTCAGCAAGATCCTGGCCGGGTGGGTGACGCCGATCGCGGTCACCGAGGACATCGTGGACGCCGAGGTCCCCGAGATCGAGGGGACGCTGGAGGACCCGGTGGTCTACAAGCTGCCCGGGCGGCCCTTCTACATCGCCAATGACATCCCGCCGGAGGAGTGGCAGGAGTTCTACCTGGTTGAGAACCGGAACCGCACGGGGCAGAACTACTTCGGCGACATCTCGCCTCGGGGCCTGTACATCTACCACGTTGACACGCGCTTCGGCCAGTACGGGGAGTCCACGCCGCTGGTCATCGTCGAGCAGGCCGATGGCCTGTTCGAGCTGGAGAGCAACCCGGTGGGCAACTGGGGCGACATCGAGGGCGACCCCTTCCCCGGCTCCACCGACAACCGCAACTTCACGCAGTTCACCGAGCCGGACAGCTTCAGCCACGGCTGGCTTTCGGGGATTGGTCTGAACCAGGTGCGGCCGCAGACGGAGATCCCGCCGGGCCTGCCGCCCGGCTCGCTGCAGCCGGGCACGGCCACGGACGGCTTCTCGCGGGTGGCGAACATCTCCACGCCCGGGCGGACCATGACCGCCGACCTGTGGGTTGTGCCGCGCGAGGTGATTGTCACCTCGGTTCCCATCCCCGACAAGCCCGCCAGCGTGCTGCAGGGCACCGAGGACTTCCTGATGATGCACCTGCACCTGAACAACGACAGTGAGGTACCGAACCTCTCGCGCGGAGACGTGGAGCTGGCGACGATTCGCATCGACGAGATCGGGTCCTCGCAGGATGAGCTGGACGTGGACCGCATCTCGCTGTTCGACGATACCGACGGCGACGGTCAGTTCGATGTGGGTATGGATACCCGCATCGCGACCGCGAGCCTGCAGAACCAGGCCGGCTACTTCAGCAACCTCAACTACCGCATCCCGCTGGACGAGGAGCGGGACCTGTTCATCACCTTCGACATCAGCTCCACCGCCGACGCCCTCACCGGTGTCTCGCTGGGCGCGGGGATGGCGACCTTCGACTACATCCGGCCGGAGATCCCCGGGGCGGTGCAGCGCCGGGAGAGGCAGGAGATCACCGACAGCAACGATGGGCTGGGGGCCTATCGCTTCCCGATCAACTCGCAGTTGGTGGACATCGAGGAGGATCCGGACACCCTGACGGTGACGCCGATCAGCCGGGCGCCGATCGAGGAGCCGCCGGAGGAGAGCGGCCTGAAGGCCATCGAGCCCGGGCAGGAGGACACGCCGATCCTGTCGCTGGACCTGGAGGTGGATCAGGACCGGGCGGCGGTCACGCGCATCAAGGTGGATGAGACGGGCACGATGAACGCCGTCTCCGACATCACCTCCACCAAGCTGTATCTGGATGCGAACTCCGACGGTCAGGTGGATGGCGGCGACACGCTGCTGGACGAGACGACCTTTGCGCGCGTCGGCGACATCGAGCGGGCGTCGTATGACATCCAGAGCACGCCGGTGGTGGTGGTTGAGGGCTCGCCGAAGTCGGTGCTAATGACGGTGACGCTGTCGGCGAACGCGCCGCTGGAGGAGCCGCCGCTGACGGTGCAGCTTACGCTGGAGGACACCAGCTACATCACGCTGCGGCAGTCGGAGGACATCGTCTCGGACGAGAACTTCCCGATGTCGTCGGAGGCCGTGGGCACGCCGGTGCCCAACGACCCGCCGCCGCCGCCGACGAACCTGGCGGCAACCCAGGAGGATGACGGCAGCATCCTGCTGACCTGGGAGCTGTCCGAGGACGATCCAGCCGTCGGCGGCGAGGCCGACGTTACCACATACAACATCTACCGGGCGACCGACCCGAGCACGCTGCCCGACGCCGAGCCGGCGGACGCCTACGCATCGGTGGAGGACGGCGTGACGGAGTACGCCGATCTCAACGCGCCGCTGGACGTGGACCTGTACTACATGATGCGGGCCTACGACGGGGTGCAGGAGGGCGACGACTCGGCGATCGTGGGGCCGGTGCAGGCGGTTGACCTCATCCCGCCGGAGCTGTCGGAGTTCGATCCCGAGCAGGGCGAGGACGGCGTGGCGCGCGACACCACCATCGCCTTCACGATCACCGACAACGCCTCGGGCGTGGATCAGGACTCGCTGGTGTTCATGGTCGATGACACTGACGTCACCGAGGCGGAGGAGACGGACATCACCGGCTCGGCGCAGCAGCTTCGCGTGGAGTACGATCCGGCCGAGGACTATGACTACCTGCAGACGGTGCAGGTGCAGGTGCGGGTCGCGGACCTGGCCGGGAACATCAACCCCGGCGCGGACCAGTTCGTCAGCTACAGCTTCACGACCGAGGGTCCGCCGACGTTCTGGATCGCCGGGGTGGTGACCGACCAGAACGGGGAGCCCGAGGAGGGCGTGAAGGTCCAGGCCGGCCAGCTCTTCGACATGACCGACGATCAGGGCCAGTACCAGGTGACGGGCCTGGCAGCGGGGACCTACCAGGTGCGGCCCTCCAAGGACGGGCGCTCCTTCATGCCCGAGATGCAGCAGGTGACCGTGGGGCCCAGCCAGGTGGCCATCAACTTCACCTCCGCCCCCGGCTACGACATCTCGGGGACCGTGGAGGACCCCGACGGCAACGGGCTGCCGGGCGTGACGGTCAGCGACGGCCAGCACAGCGACATCACCAGCCAGGACGGCTCCTGGGCCATCGAGAACGTGCCGGCCGACACCTACCAGGTAACGCCGCAGCTTGTGGGCTACGTGTTCACTCCGCCCACGGTGGGCGTGACGGTCGGTCCCGATGAGGGAGACGCCACCGGCATCACCTTCGTCGGCGAGGTGAAGACCTTCGACGTCACAGGGGCCATCCGCACCAGTGCCGGTGACCGCCTGGCGGGGATCAAGGTGGACGCCCTGCAGGACGGCACCGTGGTGGCCTCAGCGACCAGTGGGGCCAACGGCTCCTACAGCATCGTGGGCCTGACGCCGGGCAACTACATCGTCAAGCCCGATGACGACAGGTACGCCTTCCAGCCTGAGCAGCGGGAGCTGGACCTGGCCACCGACCTCTCGGACGTGGACTTCGCGGCGGCGTCGCTGTATACCATGCCGCTGGGCGCGGGTCTGAGCTTCGTGTCGGTGCCGGTGGAGCCGCTGAATCCGGATGTGCAGGCGGCCTTCGGCGACGACGTGCAGGTCGCCAGGTGGGATCCGCAGGACAGCCCGCCGTATCTGACCGCGCCATCGAATGACCCCCTGATGCGTCTGGGCGTGGGCAGGGGCTTCTGGGTCAACAGCCCCGACCAGCGTACCGCAAGCGTGGCGGGCGAGGTCTACCCCAGCGATGAGGGGCTGGTGGTGAACGTGGCGGGCGGCTGGAACATGGCCGGGAACCCCTACGATCGCAACCTGCCGTGGGAGCGGCTGGTCATCCCGGAGGGCAGCCCGGCCTCCGCCTACGGGTTCATTTACGACAGCGCCGCCGGCACCTACCGGCTGGTGAGCACCGCCGCCGGCCTGGGCGCGCTGACCTCGGTGCCCAAGAACGCGGGCTTCTGGCTGCGAGCGGGCGCCGCCACGCAGGTGACCATCAATGCGCCGGGCGCCGCGCCAGCCTCGGCGGAGGTGGTGGAGAGGGCGGCGCGGAAGCCGTCCGAGGACGCCTGGATCGTGCCAGTGGTGGCGCGGGCGGGCGGCGTGATGGACGCCTGCACCTACGCGGGCGTGCTGCCGCAGGCGAGCGGCGATCCGGCCGCCTACGAGATCGACAACCCGCCGGCCATCGGCCCCTTCGTGGATGTCTACTTCCTCGATGAGGGCGGCCGGCGGCATGCGGTGGACGTGCGGCCCGCTGCCGCGGCCGGCCAGAGCTGGCAGTTCGAGGTGGCGACCGACCTGGCCGGCGTGGAGGTCGAGGTGCTGCTGCCCGACCTGTCGGAGGTGCCCGCCGACAAGACCGTCACCCTGGTGGACGAGGCGGCCGGCAAGCGCATCTACGCCCGGACGATGACGGCCTACAGCTACGACTCCGGCGAGGGCGGGAGCCGGCGGTTCCGGCTGGAGATCGCGGACCGCGACGACGCCGGCCTCATGATCACCGGCGCCACTGCGAGCGGCGGCGCAGGCGCCGTGACGGTCAGCTACACGCTGTCGGCACAGGCGCAGGTGGGCATCGAGGTGCTCAACATCGCCGGGCGGCGGGTGGCCACGCTGGCGTCGGGCGAGCCGCAGGCAGCCGGCGTGCAGAGCGTGGCATGGAGCGGTCGCAGCGCCACCGGGACGCTCTGCCCGGCGGGCCGCTATCTGGTGCGGATCAGCGCTCGCGCCGACAGCGGCCAGCAGGTGCAGGCGCTGGTGCCGCTGAGCCTGGAGCGATAGGCCGGTGAGGCCCTGGAAGGTGTCGGTGGCGAGGGCGGGGAAGAGAGAGTACGAGCCATGGGGCGGTCGCGGGGGCGCGGCGGCCGCCCATGCACGACTGTGAGTGCGATGAGATTGGCGGCCGGCGCTGGTGCGTCGGCGATGACATAGATCGGACCGAGCCCAAAGGACATCCGTAGCAGACGGCGGGCCGAGAGGCGATGGGGCAACCGGCCCCCGGACAGTCCGTGCCAAAGGCAGCGTCGTCACGCCAGGCAGGCCCGGGAGGTAGCAACGCAATGACGAGGTCATCGAGGGCACTCATCTGCGTAATAGCCGCAGCGGCCCTGGTCATGTCAGGCCTTACCGCGAATGCGGCCAGCATCTCTTTCGGCTTCAACGGGAATGGTATCTGGCCGAGGGAGGCCACGAAGAACTCCCAGCGGTGGTTCCGTGTGCATGTCACCTGGGATACCTCCGGTGACCCCGACAGGGAGCGCATCGACGGGATCTACCTGGAATCCGGGGCCAGCTTCAACACCACACCCGCGGCCCCCAGCGGGCTGAGCTACAGCGGCGAGCTTAACGGTGGGGCCGGGATGTTTGACACTCCCGAGAACGGCACGGACAGCAGGACGCATTTCGGGCTCACCCGCCACGGGAGCTGGGGGAGCTACGTCTACACGGTGGGGCCGTTCTCGGCCTACCACTACAGGTGGCTGGTGGGGAGGGTTTACCAGACCTCAACGGGCGGGACGAGCTT
>JAYENL010000196.1:0-29766 GCA_034722055.1 Armatimonadota bacterium | reverse complement strand
TCGATGTCCGGGAGGCCATCCTCACCGACGTGCCGGTCGTGTGGAAGTACGTGGGCACCACCATCGGCATGGGCGCCATCTACGTGACCATCGTCCTGGCGCTGGGCTACCTGTTCTTCTCTCAGCGCGAGGTGTAGCGCGGCGCGCCAACGCCGGGCGGCCTGCCGCGGGAGGCGAGCACACAAGGGATGTCACTACGCAAAGCGCGACGGCGCTGCCCGGCCGGGGCGCGCTCTGAGCACAGAGTGATTTCATGAGCGATACACCGAAGAAGATAGTGGTAGGGATCCTCATCATCGCGCTCTTCATGGGGCTGGGGCCGATCTATGAGGAGCTCGATTATGAGCGCCTCGTGCGCGGTTACGCGCGGCCCACGCAGGTGACGAAGATCCTGCAGTACGATGCCCCGGCCATGACCGGCGTCATTGTGGGCGCCATGCTGGGCGGCTTCCGCGAGGTCGCCGCAACCATGCTGTGGATGAAGACCCACTCCATGTGGCACAAGGGCGCCGGCACGCGCTGGGAGGCCCTCTATCTCATGCGCATGACCACCATGCTCGATCCGCACTGGCTCCAGCCGTGGCGGATCACGGCCTGGCACTGCGCCTACAACCTCTACGTGGAGACCGAGGACCCCGAGGAGCGGGCCTGGCTGCTGAAGACGGCCGTGGACACGCTTAAGGAGGGTATCTCCTGGAACCCGGACCGCTACGACCTCTACTTCGAGCTGGGCTGGACCTACTTCGACAAGATCCGCGACTACGACGAGGCCGCCAGGTGGCTGCAAGCCGCCACCCGCTTCGAGCACCCCGAGCACATCGAGCGGCTCATCGCACACGGCTACGAGCGCCTGCCGGAGATGGAGCGGGCGCTGGAATGGTACGACTATTGCCTCAAGCGCAGGCCCAATGACCACACCGCCAAGGGCGCCACCATGACCATCCGGGAGCGCTACATGCCGGCATGGCGCCTCATGGAACAGGGGCGGTACGATGAGGCCATCGAGAAGGCCGACTACTATCTCACCGTCAACCCCCAGTCCACCCTGGCGCTGCATCTGAAGGCCCACATCTACGAGGAGGCCGGCCAGTACGAGAAGGCTCTGGAGCAGTGGCGCCTGGCCGCGGACGTCTCCGCACTCAACCACCACGCCGGCTACAAGGTCGCCGAGCTCAGCGAGCTGCTCGGCCTGCCGGTCCCCGAGCACGCCAGCTACATCTACAAGCAGCAGACCCGCAAGCGGATGGCCATCGAGCGCGACATCGACTGAGCGGCACGCCCGGCTTCACCGCTCAAGAGACCCCACCTCCGCGAGACCAGGGGACACCGATGCCTTTCGCGGAGGTGTTTCACGTACGCCCGGTGCCGTGGCCTGCCGCGCTGCAGGTCAGTCGCCGGAGTCGGGCAGATACGGCGCCAGCCGTACGGCCAGGTTCGGCAGAGGCATCGACTGCAGCCACACTCGCCCGGGTCCGCTCACCAGCGCCAGGAACAGCCCCTCACCGCCCAGGAAGATGTTGCGGATCCCCGGCACCGTGCTGATGTCGAAGTCCACCGTCGGGTCCATCAGCGCCACGTGTCCGGGATCCACCTTCAGCGCCTCCCCGGCCTCCAGGTTGTACTCCACGGTCTCACCGGCGATCTCAAAGAACGCCGTCCCCGGCCCCGTGACCCTCTGGAGGAAGAAGCCCTCCCCGCCGAAGAGGCCGGCGCCCAGCCGCCGGTGCAGGTGCATGTCCAGCCCCACGCTCTCCTGGGCGACCATGAAGGCATCCCGCTGACAGATGAGGCTCTGGCCCCCGGCAAGCTCCGTGGGCACGATCTTGCCGGGCGTCTCGGTGGTGAAGGTCACGAAGCCCGAGCCGGAGCTGCAGGCGTAGCTGGTCATGAACAGGGACTCCCCGGAGACCGCGCGCTGCAACGCCCCCATCAGCCCGCCGCGCATGTTGGTGTCCATGTCGATGTTCGCGGTCATCCATGCCATCCCCCCGGCCTCGGTGTAGACGGCCTCGCCCGCATTGAGCGAGACCTCCACGCTCTGCATCACGGACCCGCGAATGGTGTACTCCATGCCCTCTCCTCCGTTCGGGATGGTATGTGGTGGGCATACCGCTTCCCCCCTGGCCCGCTTTCGAAGCTCAGTCCGCCCACGCTCAGGTTCACGCCGGGCGCTCTCTCACGGAGCGCTCCATCCCCACCAGACGGCTCCTGACGCCGTTCCTCCTTCCTTCGGCGACACCTCCTCGCGGGCCCGAATCGCGACGCTCGGCAGCATCCAGATTCATGTGCCTGTCCTCTGTACTGACGCCGCCGATGCCCGCGGAGGGGCCGCCTGAGGAGCGCATGCCCTTTATGCGCGACGAAGCCGGCCCGCGACCCCACGAGACAGCATCGCGAGGCCGTGCGCCGAACGGCGAACGGCCCCTCCCCTACTACCACCGGCATTCCGACAGTCCGCTCCGCGGCCCTCGCGCTGGGCACACGAATCTGTATGCTGCAGCGACGCTCCGGGGGGTTGAAAGCCATCCAATGAATGTGGTACAATACTTCCGACGGACAACTGATAGGCGGTACATTCGGTCGCGGAGTCTCCGTGGGCATCCCGTGCGCGGAGACTCGGCGGCTCTTTCACTACGTCGTCTGCGCCCCACAGCACCCAGAGGACATCAGAGGATGGACTATCGGGACACGCTGAACCTGCTCCGAACCGACTTCCCCATGCGGGGGAACCTGGCCGAGCGCGAGCCGCAGATCCTGCGCATGTGGCAGGAGATGGACATCTACGGGATGGTGCGCGAGCTGCGCGCCGGCGCGCCCACCTACATCCTGCACGACGGCCCGCCCTACGCCAACGGCGACATCCACCTGGGCCAGGCGCTGAACAAGATCCTCAAGGACATCACCATCAAGTACAAGACCATGCGGGGCTTCGACTGCCCCTATATCCCCGGCTGGGACACCCAGGGCCTGCCCACCGAGCAGAGCGTGCAGCGCGAGAGGAACGTCTTCCCGCATGACGTCCCCGTGCTCCAGTGGCGGCGCCTGTGCCGGGAGCTGGCGCTGGGCTACGTGGACACTCAGCGGGAGCAGTTCAAGCGCATCGGCGTGCGGGGGGACTGGGACAACCCCTACCTGACGCTGAGCCCCGAGTATCAGGCCCGGCAGATCAAGGCCTTCGGGAAGATCGCCCTCTCCGGCCTGCTCTACCGCGCCCTCCGGCCGGTCTACTGGTGCTACCACTGCGAGACAGCGCTGGCGGAGGACGAGATCGAGTACGCCACCCGCCCCGCCCCCGCCATCTACGTGGCATTCGAGATCATCGACAGGCAGCACCTGCCCATGGACGAGCCGCCTGCTGAGCCGGTGAGCTTCCTGATCTGGACCACCACTCCGTGGACCATCCCCGGCAACACCGCCATCGCGCTGTCCGAGAGCGCGGAGTATGTGCTGGTGGACACCCCCAGGGGCCACTTCATCCTGGCCCAGGAGCTGCTGGACCGCTCAATGGCGGAGTGCCAGATCACCCGCTACCAGGTCGTGGCGCGCTTCACGGGCGGGGAGCTGGAGGGGCTGGTGACGAAGCACCCCATGTACGACCGCCAGTCGCCGGTGGTCCTGGCCGACTACGTGACGGTCGAGGACGGCACGGGGGCGGTGCACACCGCCCCGGGACACGGGCTGGAGGACTATGAGACCGCGCTGGCCTACGACCTGGACATCGTCAGCCCGCTCGACGACCTGGGCAGGTACACCGCCGAGGCCGGCGAGGAGCTGGCGGGGGAGGTCGCCGACCAGTCCAATGAGATCGTCACCGGCATCCTCCGCCGCCGGGGCGCCCTCATCGGCGAAGCCCAGATCGAGCACGAGTACCCCCACTGCTGGCGCTGTCACCAGCCGGTCATCTACCGCGCCACCAGACAGTGGTTCATGGACATCGAGAGGCTGCGGGAGAAGGCGCTGAAGGCCGTGAGAGGTGTGGAGTGGAACCCCGAGTGGGGCGAGAGTCGCATCTCCGGGATGATCGAGTCCCGGCCCGACTGGTGCATCTCCCGCCAGCGAACCTGGGGGGTGCCCATCCCGGTCTTCTACTGCACCAGGTGCGGCGAGCCGCTCATCACGCCCGAGACCATCGAGCATCTCCGCGACCTGGTGGCCCAGCACGGCGCCGACGTGTGGTGGGAGCGCGAGGCTGAGGAGCTTCTGCCCGAGAACACCACCTGCCCCGCTGACGGCTGCGACGGAACACACTTCCGCAAGGAGCCCGACATCATGTCGGTGTGGGTGGACTCGGGCTGCTCGCACTACTGTGTGGTGCGGCCCCACCCGGAGCTGGACTTCCCCGCCGACCTGTATCTGGAGGGCGACGACCAGTACCAGTGCTGGTTCCAGACCTCCCTGTGGGTGGCCATGGCGCTGGGCGACCCGGCGCCCTACCGCACCGTGGTCGGCCACGGCTTCTTCGTGGACGAAACCGGCCAGAAGCTGTCCAAGAGCAGAGGCAACATCATCAGCCCCGCGGAGGTCTACGAGCAATACGGGGCGGACGTGCTGCGGCTGTGGTTCACCTACGCGGACTTCCGCCAGAAGATGGTGCTGTCCGACAGCATCTTCCAGCAGGTGGCCGACGCCTATCGTCGAATCCGCAACACCACGCGGTTCCTGCTGCAGAACCTTCAGGACTTCGATCCGTCTGAGGACTCTCTACCCGTGGCCGAGCTGCGCGAGATCGACCGCTGGGCGCTGGATCGCCTGCAGCGGCGCATCCGGGCCATCACGGACGCCTACGAGCGCTGGGACCTGCACATCGTCTACCGGGAGCTGCACGCCTTCTGCGACCAGGACCTGAGCGCGTTCTACCTCAATGTGCTCAAGGACCGGCTTTACACTGACCTGGCGGACTCTCCGGCCCGCCGGTCCGCGCAGACGGCCATGTGGCGCACGCTGCTGGCCATCGTGAAGATGATGGCGCCGGTGCTGACCTTCACCTCCGAGGAGGCCTGGCAGCACATGCGGCGGGAGGTGGACGAGGCCCTGCCCGCCAGCGTTCAGCTCGCCGACTGGCCGGAGGGAGACGAGAGCCTGCTGGACGAGGATCTCGCCGAGCGCTACAGGCAGTTCCTGGGGCTGCGTGGCGTGGCCACGGCGGCGCTGGAGGAGGCCAAGGACTCCGGCGAGGTGCCCAACCCCATGGAGGCCAGGCTGGACCTTTACGTCAGCGACGCGGCACGGGATGTGCTGGAAGCCCTGGAGGAGGACCTGTGGAGCCTGTTCATCGTCTCGGATGTAAAGCTGCATCACATATCCGAGGCCGAGGAGGAGTTCAACGAGCCGTCGGGAATGCACGCCGAGGCATCGCTGGCGGCGGGCGACAAGTGCGCGCGCTGCTGGATGCGCGCGGAGAGCACCGGGATGATCCAGGAGCATCCCGAGCTGTGTAGCAGGTGTGCGGAGCGGGTAAGTCGTATTCTATCTGGCTGAGGACCGGGGGAGCGAGGGCTGTTGAGGGCGACAAGGCCTCTTCCGCCAAGCGGTGGTGTTCATCGCCGAGAAGGTAGTCCAGGCCGGCCGGAGAAACTGCCGCCGGCCCGGCCATTGCGCATCGGAGGTCAGCGACGGTGGCGCGTAAGAGAAAGCTGGACGTAGACAAGTTCAAGGCGACCCTGGAGGAGGAGCGGGCTCGGCTGCAGTCCGAGCTCAAGCGCATCGAGGATAGGGCGGCCGGCCGCGACCGACTGCACTCCGAGCAGGCCGGTCAGGACTTCGATGAGCCGGGCGGCGATGCCGCCACGGAGACCGTGGATCGCGCCCAGTCGATGGCGGTGGGGGCGTCGTTGCGCGAGCAGCTCGATGAGGTCAACGCCGCTCTGGAGAAGATCGAGCAGGGCACATACGGAATCTGCGACAACTGCGGCAAGCCGATTACGAAGAAGCGGCTGCGTGTCCTGCCATGGGCCACTCTCTGCAAGGAATGCCGGGCCGGGCTCTCCGGAAGGTGACCCCGGCCTCCGGCTCGGAGGCCCGCAGGCTCACGCCGGTGGTCTACCTCACGGCGGCGGCCATCCTGCTGGCCGACCAGGCTGCCAAGCTTGCCGCCGTGCATCTCCTTAAGCCAGTGGGCACAGTCCCCGTGCTGGGGCCATACCTCAGCCTCACCTGGGCCACGAACACCGGTGGAGCCTTCGGCATGCTGCCGACCGCCACCAGCCTGCTGGTGGCTACGGCGGCCGTCGTCATTGCCGTCCTGGTCCTCGTTGCACACCGCGTCTCCGCCAGCCCACTGCTGGCCGTATCCGTGGCCCTGCTCATCGGCGGCGCGCTGGGCAATCTCATCGACCGCCTGCGTCTGGGCTACGTCATTGACTTCATCGACTTGCACTTCTGGCCCATCTTCAACATCGCCGACATCGCCATCACCGTCGGCGCCGGACTGCTGATCATCGCCACCATCGCCGGCTCCGCCTCCCGCCGTGCCTCCCATCAGGAGGAGGACTGAACCCGTGTATCCCGTGCTGCTGGAGATCGGGCCGCTCCCGGCCTGGGCCGCGGCCGCCATGGCTCTGGCGCTGGCTCTGGTGGGGGGCCTCCTGGAGGTGGTGGAGGAGCGGCGCCTGCGGATGGCGCCTCGCCCGCTGCGAATCGCGGGCATCGCGGCGCTGGGCGCAGCGATCGGGCTGACCGCCTGGTGGATGCTGGGCCGCTGGGGGCCCATCCAGGTCCGGGCGTGGGGCACCATGCTGATGCTGGGCTTCATCGCCGGCATGCTGTGGCTGATGCACGACACGCGCGGTGACGATCAGCTCACCACCGACGTCATCATCGACCTCACACTCGTCATCCTGGTGGGCGCGGTCATCGGCGCCCGGGCGCTCTCGGTGGCCCTGCAGTGGGAGACGTACGCCCAGGGCCACAGGGCGCCGTGGGAGGTATGGAGCGGCGGCCTGAGCTTCCACGGCGGCCTGCTGGGCGGGATACTGGCGGCCGCCCTGTTCCTGGGGCGGCGGAGGATCGGCTTCTGGCGCGTGGCCGACCTGGTGGCGCCGTCCATAGCGCTGGGATACGCCATCACCAGGGTGGGCTGCCTCCTCAACGGCTGCTGCCACGGCGTGCCGACCACCATGCCATGGGGGGTGCACCTGCCGGCGGTCGATGGCGGGCAGGTGGCGCGGCACCCCACACAGCTCTACGCCGCCGCCGCCAGCCTCCTCATCTTCGCCCTCCTGCTGGTTCTGCGCCGCCACCTGCACCGAGACGGACACCTGCTGCTGAGCTACTTCGTGCTCTACTCGGTCGCCCGCTTCGCCATCGAGCACTTCCGGCGCGGCGCCAGCGCAGAGATCTTTGCCCCGCTGGCGCCCCTGACCGTTGCCCAGGTGGCCTCCATCGCTATCATCCTGGGGGCCGGCGGATGGCTGCTGCGCGACCACCTTCGCGACCGCGGCCGCCCGCACGACGAGCAGACCGCTGCAGCGCCGCCATCCAGGCCGCAACCGCCTCGCCCACCGACGGTCTAACGCTCTGAAGTTCGGCGCCAGTATGCCATCTGTGACGGGGGGCGCATCTGCAAATCCTCGTCTGCGGGCGGGGCGCCCCCAGCCCAGGTGCGCACCGGGGGGGGAGGGCCGCAGCATCCAGATTCGTGTGCCCAGCGCAAGGGCCGCGCAGCAGACTGTCGGAATGCCGCTGGTAGTAGAGGAGAGGCCGCCTGAGGCTCCAGCGTGGTTTGCTGGAGCCGAAGCCGGCCCGGCCGTTCACCGTTCGGAGCAGCGCCTCGCGACGCTGTCTCGGGGTTGCGGGCCGGCTTCGTCGCGCATAAAGGGCATGCGCTCCTCAGGCGGCCCCTCCGCGGGCATCGGCGGCGTCAGTACAGAGGACAGGCACATGAATCTGGATGCTGCCGGGCAGGGTCTGTGGTTTGACAGTGCTTCGAGCGCTCTGCTATAATCGCCGCGGCTTTCGCGGACGGGCATGAGTGGCCGTCGTGGGACCGCGGTGTTGGCAGATGCCGGCCGTGGGGCCTGGGACGGCCCAGGTGTTTACTGGAGGCGCCTGCCGATGCTTCAGGCCAAGGACATCATGGAGATCCTCCCACACCGCTACCCCTTTTTGCTGGTGGACAGGATCGTGGAGCTTGAGCCTGGGCAGCGCGCCGTAGGGATCAAGAACGTGACCGCCAATGAGCCGCAGTTCGCCGGCCACTGGCCAGGGACTCCCGTCATGCCCGGCGTGCTTATCCTGGAGGCCATGGCGCAGGTCGGCGGAGTGCTGCTGCACGCCGAGCTGGAGCACGATGACAGCCGCCTCGCCCTCTTCGGCGGCGTTGACAAGGCCCGCTTTCGGCGGCAGGTGATCCCAGGCGACCAGATCCGTCTGGAGGTGGAGATGCTCCGGCGCAAGGGCAGCATCGGCAAGGTGAAGGGCGTCGCTACCGTGGACGATCAGGTGGCCGCTGAGGCAGAGCTGATGTTCGCGCTGGCACGGGCGCCCGAGCAGCACCCCGAGGTTGAGTGACCTGGAGGAAGGCATGGCGATTCACGAAACCGCAGTCATCGAGGCCGGCGCGGAGCTGGGTGGAGACGTGGAGGTCGGGCCTTACGCCATCGTCCACGATCGCGTGCGGATCGGCGACGGCACGCGCATCGGCCCCTATTGCGTCATAAAGCCTTACGTCACGCTCGGGAAGGGGAATACCCTCGACGTCGGCGTGGTGCTCGGATCCGACCCACAGGACGCCAAGTTCGACGGCGAGGAGAGCTTCGTCGAGATCGGCGACAACAACATCCTGCGGGAGTACGTAACCATTCACCGCGCCACCGGTGCGGGGAAGAGGACCATCGTCGGCGACGACAACTTCCTGATGGCCTACTCGCATCTGGGGCACAACGTGCGCATGGGCAGCGACATCATGATCGCCTCCTTCAGCGGGATCAGCGGCCACTGCGTGATCCACGATGGCGTGGTCATCGGCGGCTTCACCGGCCTGCACCAGTACGTCACCATCGGTCGGATGTGCATGATCGGGGGGCAGTCCCGCGTCACCCGCGACATCCCGCCCTTCACCACCGCGTTGGGAAACGAGTTGCAGGGGATCAACGCCATCGGCCTGGCCCGCCACGACGTCGCCGAGGATGACCAGGCGGCGCTGCGGCAGGCCTTCCGGACCATCTATCGCTCTGACCAGAACACCTCCGACGCCATCGCGTCGCTGCGCCAGCAGGGCCCGCTCACCGAGATGGTTCGCGAGTTCGTGGAGTTCATCGAGCGCATCGACGAGGGGCGCCGGGGACGGCAGGAGAACTGAGGGCGCTGCGCGCGGGGCGAGCGTGGACATGGACCGCACGCCGCAGGTCTTCGTAGTCGCCGGTGAGCCGTCGGCCGATCAGCACGCGGCCATGCTCGGCGAGGCCCTCCGGCGCCGGCGCCAGGTCGGGCTGCTGGGCGTCGGGCAGCGGAGAATGCGTGAGGCCGGCTTCGAGCTGCGCTTCGACAGCACAGGATGGAGCGGCATCGGGGTGGTGGAGTCGCTGCGGCGGGTCCCCATGCTGCTGGTCCGCATGCGCCAGCTCACGGCCCATCTGGTCTCACTCCGCCCCGACCTGCTGGTTCTCATGGACTTCGGGGCCTTCAACGTCCGACTGGCCCGCAGGCTGCGCGGGGAGCTGCCCGGCCCGATCCTGTACTACTTCCCGCCGCGCTCGTGGTCTCTCGATGCCGACTACCACTCCCTGACGGGACTGGTGGACCGCGTGGCCACGCCCTTCCAGTGGTCGGAGGGGCGCCTCCGGGAGGCGGGCATCAACGCCCGCTGGGTCGGCCATCCGGTGGTGGACCGCATCGAGCCTGCCCATGCCGAGGAGCGTGCGCACCTGCGCCAAAGCCTCGGTCTGAGGCCCGAGGTGCCGGTGGTGGGCATGCTCCCGGGCAGCCGCCCGGCGGAGGCCCGCTGCAACGGCGCCGTCATGCTGGGGGCTGCGAAGCGTATCGCCCGGGAGGTGCCCGAGGTGGGCCTTGTGCTCTCCGTGGCGCCTTCGATCCCCAGGCGGCTCCTGGAGCGGCAGGTGCGCAGAGCGGGCCTGGCGGACCGCGTGCTGCTGCTGGAGGGCGTGACGGAGATCGTGCGCGCCGCGGACGTGGTGGTCAGCTCGGCGGGCACCGCCACTCTGGAGGCCGCCGCGGCCCTCTGCCCCATGGTCATCATCTACCGGGGCACGTGGCTGATGCGACTGGAGAGGCTGCTTCGGAGGTTCCGGGTCGATCATGTGGGAATGCCCAACATAGTCGCAGGCGAGCGGATCGTTCCGGAGCTGGTCGGCCGGCAGGCTCGGCCCGGGAGCACCGCGGAGGCTGTTTTGGAGCTCCTGGGCGACGAGCGTCGCCGAGAGGCGGTGGTTCAGGGGTTGGCGCGAGTGCGCCATCGGCTGGGGGAGCCGGGCGTCTCCGACCGTGTGGCAGCGATGGCGTTTGAGATGATGGGCACTGACGTGGAGGGCGATGACCAACTACGCGGAGACTGACAGCCAGCTAAACGTCGCCACGCAGCGGTCGCTCGATGCCGCGGCCAGTGCCGCGGAGGGATACCACCGGATGCTGGCCCACGTGCGCGCCTTCCTGGTGCGCCGCCGCACCTTCCTGGGCCTGCTGGCGGCCTTCATCCTGGTGGCCTTCGCGCGCCCCACCCCGGCCCTGCTGGCGTGCGGCGCATTCATCATGGCCGCCGCCTACCTCATCCGCCTCATATGTGCGGGCTACCTGGACAAGGACAAGACGCTGGTCACCGGCGGGCCTTTTGGCTGGTGCCGCAACCCGCTGTATCTCGCCAACCTCCTGGTAGTCGTGGCCTTCGGCCTCATGTCCGGACGACTCATCGCCGTGCCCATCCTCCTGCTCCTGTGGCTGGCCACTCACGCCCCCACAGTCGCCTGTGAGGAGGACTTCCTGCGCGAGAAGTTCGGCACCAAGTTCGAGCGCTACTGCCGGCAGGTGGCACGGTGGCTCCCGAAGCCACCCAACGGCACCGGCAATGGCAGCTTCTGCTGGAAGCGGGTCATCGACAATGGCGAGCATCTGAACATCATCTCCGCCTGGATCGTGGCCGCGATGTTCTTCATAGAGTTGGTGAAGTAGTCGCATGAGGGACCTGCTGTATCTCACCAAGTTCCTCCGGCCCTACCGGAAGGCCGTCGTGCTGGCGGTCATCCTCATGATCGCCGCCGGCATGCTCCTGCCCGTGGCCCTGGCTCGGGTCAAGGGCGTGGTGGACGAGATCTTCCCCGGCACCGCCGTTGGCGGGGCCACGGCCGAGGGGCCGGCGCAAGGCCCGAAGCTGGAGCAGCTTGCTCCTGAGGAGGTCCACACGCGGGTCATGCGTGCCGCCGCCATCCTCTTCGCCTTCCTGGTCGCGGCGGCTCTGGCTAACGGCCTGGCCCTCTACAGCACCGAGTACGTCAGTCAGCACCTCCTGTACGAGCTGCGCAAGGCCCTCTTCGAGCACCTCCAGAGCCTGTCAATGTCGTTCTACGATCGCCAGCGCCTCGGCGAGATCATCTCCCGGGTCAACAACGACACCATGATCCTGCAGCGCACGCTCGGCCCCAACCTCATGAACCTCGTCGCAGCGCCGGTGGCTGTTGTGGTCGGCGTCTGGGAGATGTGGCGGGCCTCCGCCTACCTGACCCTCAGCCTGGTGATCATCATCCCTCTGGCGGCCGGCCTCACTATCGTCCTGGGCCGCCGCGTCCGCTCTCTGGCCCGCCGGGTGCAGGAGCGGTTGGGTGAGCTGACCACCTCGCTGCACGAGGGACTGGCGGCGGTGCGCGTGGTGAAGATCTTCGGCATCCAGCGCCAGATCACGGAGCGCTTCGATGGGGACAACCGCACCGTGATGGACACCGAGATGAAGACGGCGCTGGTGCGGGCGATGAACTCGCCGCTGGTGGGAGTCGCCGGCGGACTCGGCATCGTGGCCCTGCTGGTGCTGGGAGCGCGGCAAATCATCGCGGGACAGATGACCGGCGGCGACCTCTTCGCCGTCATCGTGCTGATGCAGGCGGTCGCCAGCTCCGTCAACCGCGTCTCGCGCCTGAACCTGGCGCTGCAGCAGGCGGGGGCCGCCGCCAGCCGGCACCGCGAGCTGCTGGAGGTGCAGGAGCGGCTCCCGGTGGTCGATGATCCCGTCCAGATGGACAGCGTCGAGGGCCGCATTAGCTTCGAGGGGGTCCACTTCTCCTACACGGGGCGCTCCCCGGCGCTCAGTGACATCAGCCTGGAGATCCAGCCCGGTGAGGTGGTGGCCTTCGCGGGCCCCAGCGGGGCCGGCAAGACCACCATCGCCAACCTCATCCCCCGCCTCTACGATCCCACCCGCGGAAGGGTGCTCATCGACGGGATAGACATCGGGCAGGTGGACCCGCAGCAACTGCGGCGGCACATGAGCATCGTTCCTCAGGAGACACTCCTGTTCGGCGGCAGTGTGCGTGAGAACATCCTCTACGGCCGGCCCGGCGCCTCCGATGAGGAGATCGTCGAGGCCGCCAAGGCCGCCAACGCCCATGACTTCATCATGCAGCTTCCCGACGGCTACGACACCGCGGTCGGAGAGCGCGGGATGCAGCTCTCCGGCGGCCAGCGCCAGCGCGTCGCCATCGCCCGCGCAGTGCTGCGCGACCCACGCATCATGATTCTCGATGAGGCCACCTCATCGGTGGACACCGAGAGTGAGATGGCCATCCATCGGGCCCTGGAGCGCATCCTGCACGGACGCACATCCATCATCATCGCGCATCGGCTCTCCACCATCCGCGACGCCGACCGCATCATCGTCCTCGACAGCGGACGGATCGTCGAGAGCGGCACCCACGAGGAGCTGCTGGCCCGCGGCGGGCTCTACGCCCGGCTCTACCGCGCGCACCAGGTCGAGCGGCAGGCCGAGCCGGTGCTCACACCGGAGGACCGAGCGGCTGACAATGGCTGAGCAGACCCCCACGACAGCACATGCAGGCTCGCGCGCCATCTGGGTCGCATACAACATCCTGCTTGTGCTCCTGCTGCCACTGGTCGTGCTCTACCTGCTGTGGCGCCTGGTCGTTCGCAGCAAGACTCTCGCCGGGTTCAGCGAGCGCATGGGCGCCATCGCCGACCGTATCGCCGGCCTGGAGGGCGACGACCCGGTCGTGTGGGTGCATGCCGTCTCCGCCGGCGAGGTGGCTGCCGTGGTGCCCGTCATCCAGGAGATCCGCGTCGCCGACCCCATGGCCGGCGTCGCCCTCTCCACCATCACCGAGACCGGGCGGGAGATGGCCCGGAAGCGGCACGTGGACCCCGACGCCCTCTTCTACTTCCCCTTCGACCTGCCCGTCATCGTCAACCGCGTGCTGGATGCCGTGCGGCCCGACGTGATGGTCCTGGTGGAGACCGAGATCTGGCCCAACATGCTGCAGGCGGCGGCCAGCCGTGGAGTGCGCGTGATCATCGTCAACGGCCGTGTCTCTGACCACTCCTACGCCCGGGCCCGCCGGCTGCGACCGCTGTTCGCCTGGATGCTGTCCAACGTCGAGGCCATCTGCGCTCAGTCCCAGGAGGACGCCGACCGCTTCATTGCCCTCGGCGCCGATCCCGGGCGGGTCGTGGTCACCGGCAACTCCAAGTTCGACGAGCAGTTCCCCACTGTCTCGGAGGCGGAGGCCAACAAGTTCCGGCAGGACTTCGGCTTCGGCCGCGACGACCCGGTTCTCCTCGCCGCCAGCACCCACGAGGGCGAGGAGGAGATCGCCCTGCAGGCATTCACACAGCTTAAGGTCACCCACCCGGACCTGCAGCTTGTTATCGCCCCGCGACATCCTGAGCGCGGCGGGCGCGTGGAGGAGCTGGTGCATGACCACGGCTACGCCGCCTACCGCCGCAGCAGAGCGCTCGACGCCGGTGGCACCGACCCGCTGGCGCCGGAGGGAGGCGCCCAGGTGCGCGTGGCCATCCTGGACACCATGGGCGAGCTGGCCCGCGTCTACGCCATCGCCGCCGTCACCTTCGTCGGTAAGAGCCTCGCCGTCGGCGGCGGTCACAACGTCCTGCAGCCGGTGGCGCTGGGCAAGCCCGCCCTGTTCGGCCCGCACATGGAGAACTTCCGCGACATCGCCGCCATCTGCCTTCGCGAGGGAGTGGGCTTCGAGGTCTCGGGCCTCGAGGAGCTGGTGGCTGAGGCCCATCGCCTGCTCACATCCGAGGGCGACCTGACGCTGATCGCCGCCCGCGGGCCGGCGGTCATCGAGAAGTACTCGGGGGCCTCCCGGCGCTGTGCCGAGCACGTCGTGAGCCTGCTGGAGGCCGCCGTCCCCGACCGCACCGGCGTCATCTCTCCCGGCAGCCTGGAGGGATGACGCTGGAGCGCTGGTGGCGGCAGGTCGTCTCCGGGCGGCGCCGGGGGCTGCCGGCGGCGCTGTATCGGGGCCTGCTCTCCGCCGCCGCAGTCCCCTACGTCCTGGGGCTCAAGGCCAACCTGGGCCTTTACGAACGAGGACTCAAAGGCCGCACGCGACCATCCATTCCCGTGGCCAGCGTCGGGAACATCACGCTCGGCGGCACCGGAAAGACTACCGCCGCCCGGCGGCTGGCCAGGGACCTGCTGGCCCGGGGCGTGTGCCCGGGCATCGTCCTGCGCGGCCACGGCCGCCATGGGGCCGGCGACCTGCTGGTCTCCGACGGCCGCAACGCCCTGGCCGACGTGGCGGAGGTCGGCGACGAGGCCGTCATGCTGGCGCGAACCATCGACGGAGCGCTGGTGGCGGTGGGAACGCGCCGCGAGCCGGTCATCGAGCTGCTGGCGGAGGCCGGGGCCGAGGTGGCGGTGCTCGATGACGGCTTCCAGTACTTCCGCATGTGCCGGGACGTTGACGCGGTTCTCGTCGATGCCACCGTCGATCTCGCCGCCGCTCGCGTTTTCCCGCGCGGGCGGCTTCGGGAGCCACTGACGCATCTCAGGCGCGCCACGCACCTCGTGGTCACACATGCCGACCTGGCGCCCCGCCGGCAGGTGGAGCGCACAGTGGAGCTTCTGCATCGCTACGCGCCGGACGCGCCGGTGATGCTCGCGAGGCATGCAGCGACGGGTCTGGATCTCGTCGGTGGCCAGGGCGAGGCTCCGGACTTGGAGTTGGCGGGACGCCGCGTGGTGGCCATGTGTGCGGTGGGGAACCCGGCGTCCTTCGAGGGCCTCCTGCTGCAGCGTGGCGCTGAGGTCGTGGGACGCGCGGCGTTCCCCGACCATCATCACTACCGCCCCGAGGACTGGGCCCGCGTGCGGGAGGCCGTGCGGGAATCGGACGCGGAGTTGATCGCGACCACCGAGAAGGACATGGTGAAGCTCCCGCCTGTCCCGGAGGACCTGCCGCCGGTGCTGGCGGTCGCGGTGGACCTGGAGATCACCGATAACGAAGAGGCATGGGAGGCGCTGGTCGCCTCAGTCCACGATGCTGCACGACAAGACGCCGCAGCGGAGGAAGCTTGAGCAGCTCCTTATGCGCTGGCTGACGCACGGCTTCGCGGCCCTCGCCCGCGTCCTGCCCCTTCGCAGGGTGCAGGGCATCGGCAATGTGGCGGGCTGGCTCATCTACCATGGCCTGGGCGCCCGGCGGAGGCTGGCGCTCGAGAACCTCCGCCGCGTCCTCGGCGACCGGCTCACCGAGCGCGAGCGGCGCCGCGTGGCGCTGGCGTCGGTGCGCAACATGGCCAAGACCATGCTGGAGCTGCTGAAGCTGCCCGCCATGTCGGAGCAGGAGCTCGCCGCGTTCGCTTCCGTCAGAGGCGAGGAGCATCTGGAGCGCGCTGTGGAGCGCGGCAAGGGCGTTGTGGTGGTCACGCCGCACTTCGGCAACTGGGAGATCCTGGCCGCCCGTCTGGCGCAGATGGGCTACGGTGTCTCGGTGGTCGCGCGGGACGCCAACGACCCTGTGACCGCGCGGGTCATCAACCGCTGCCGGGAGAGCGCCAGTGAACGAGTCCTGGAGCGCGACCAGGTGCGTGAGATGCTCCACACGCTTCGCGAGGGAGAGCTGCTGGGGATCCTGCCGGACCAGCACGGGGGCGAGGGGGGAATCTGGATCGGCTTCATGGGTCACCCGGCTTCTACCGTGACCGGGCCGGCCTCGCTGGCCGCCCACACCGGCGCGGCCATCGTTGCGGCCTTCGCCCGCCGCACGGAGGACGAGCATATTGACATCTACGTGCTTCCTCCACTACACTTGCCCGACACCGGCGATCGCCAGGGCGACGTGCGCCGGACGACACAGATGATCAACGACGTGTTCGGCGAGGAGATCCGCGCCCATCCCGAGCAGTGGCTGTGGATGCACAAGCGCTGGCGCACGCCGCCCCCGGACGTTGACATACCGGAGCCCGTGGCCACGTGAGTGTCGTCAGGCGTGGTCGTCGATAGACGCGGCGTCTCTGGAGGCTGGAAGCTGCAAGTCGCAAGCGTCAAGCTGATGATCAACGACTGGCCCGCAAGGCAGCCGCCGGCCGTTTCCCGTCGGTCGTCGTCCGTAGCAGCGGCGTCTTCAGACCCGCCGGCCGTTTCCAGCCGGTCGTTGCCGTCTGTCGTTCCGTGGCACGCACACTCCTGTGCGTGCGCCGTTCCTGGCGCTGGAACCGTTTCACTGTTTCGGGAGGCGAGCGGCCCGCGAACCAGATCGGGACTGGGGCCCGGGCGCCCGCGCCCGGGCGCCGTTGGCCTGAGCGGGCCAAGGATTCAGTGGCGCTGCGCGCCACAAGCCGGCGAGGGCGCCGGCTTTCCAAAGATGGAATGGCCTAGCGAGGGCTCGGCTTGCCAGGATGCGATGGCTGTTGCCGCGCGTTACGCCGGCACTCCGGCTTCGTACCCCGCGATCGCCGCCGTTGACGGCATCAGCCCACGTGCAGTAGAATCACGATGGCGGCCCTGCGGGCCGCTGTGTACTTATGGGTATGCTGCAATCATCGATAACTCGCATCCTGGCGGCAACGGTGCTGCTGGCGGTAGCCTGGCAGCCGCTCTTCGCGGCGGGCTATATCCCGGCCGAGGGCTGCTACGTCGGCGCGTACATCGAGCTGGATGAGGCTCTCGACGGCGACATCGGGGCCTTCGAGGAGCTCGTCGGCAAACCGCACGCCACCTACTTCCGCTACGTGGGCTACGGTGCGCCGTTCCCGTTCCGATGGGTCCGCGAGCTGCACGCGCGTGGCATCCTGCCGCACATCGCCTGGGAGCCCAACGGGGGCCTGGAGCCCGTCCGCGATGACGACTACCTCCGCGGGTGGGCGGAGGCGGCCGCCCGCACCGAGGGCCCCATCTTCCTCCGCTACGCCTCGGAGATGAACGGGACGTGGCAGGCGTACTCGGGCCACCCCCAGGAGTACATTCGCAAGTGGCGGCTGGTTGCCAGCGTCTTCCGCGAGCTGGCCCCCAACGTCATCCTGGTGTGGTGCCCCTTCGCTACCCCCCAGGCCACCATCGAGGACTACTACCCCGGCGACGAGTGGGTTGACTGGGTGGGTGTGAACATCTACAGCGTCCACCACTACGACGGCGACATCACCAAGCCCTCCAACGACGACCCCCGAGAGCTGCTGCGATACGTCTACGATCGCTACGCCGGCCGCAAGCCCATCGCCATCTGCGAGTACGCCGCCACCCACTACTGCGCGGCGTGCGGCCGGGACGTCACGGACATGGCGCTGCGGCAGATGACGCGCATCTACGAGGCACTCCCTACGCGGTTCCCGCGCGTGAAGATGATCAACTGGTTCTGCGTGGACGCCATAGGCACCGGCCTGGCCAGCAACAACTACTCCCTGACCGGCTCGTCGGCGGTGCTGGAGCGCTATCGGAGGCTCATCGCCGACCCCTGGTTCCTCGGCCGCGTGCCGGACGTCTCTGAGATGGTGGCCGCCCTGCCGCCGATGGCGCCCGAGCGTCAGCCGGCCGAGGCCCAGCCGGCCGGGCCGCTGGAGCTGCCGCCGGCCACGGAACCTCTGGCGCCCGAGGAGCCCGGCGGAGGAGTCGCGGAGGCGGCGGAGGTGGAGCCGCCGCCGACCGAGCACCCCCTGGCCCTGGCGAGGCTGGGGCCGGTGGCTCGCGGGGGCCTGGACGTCGCCATCCGCGGGGCGCCCCCCCATCAGGTGACCGGCCAGGTGGAGATTGTGGCGGAGGCCGGGGCGGCCGTGGACGTGGATATCGTCATGTTCTACCTTGACGGCGAGGTCAAGGCCATGACGAATCAGCAGCCCTTCCGCTGCTCGTGGGACACCCAGTACGCAGCTCCCGGTCCCCACCAGATCCGTGTGGTGGCCCTCAACAGCAATGGCAACGAGGTCGTTGAGACCACCGTATCCGCCATCGTCGCAGAGGAGCCGGACGCTTGACAGCGCGGGGGCCCTGTGGGAGAATCTCTGCCTGCTCACCCATACCGTTCGTGGCCCTCATGAGGGGCTGATCGCAGGCGGGCGGGGCCGCCGGAGGCAGGAGCACATGGCGCAGGTTCGGCTGGCGAATCTCTCCAAACGGTTCGGGCAGACGGAGGCCGTCAGGGGCATTGACCTGGAGGTCGAAGACCGCGAGTTCCTTGTGCTGGTGGGCCCTTCAGGCTGTGGCAAGACCACCATTCTGCGCATGATCGCGGGGCTCGAGGAGCCGACCTCTGGGGACGTCTACATCGACGGGCGCCGCGTCAATAACCTCTCCCCCAAAGACCGCGACATCGCCATGGTCTTCCAGAACTACGCCCTCTACCCGCACATGACGGTCTACGATAACATGGCCTTCAGCCTGCGGCTGAGCAAGTTC
Organism: Armatimonadota bacterium; assembly: GCA_034722055.1. Taxonomy (GTDB): domain Bacteria; phylum Armatimonadota; class Zipacnadia; order Zipacnadales; family UBA5352; genus JAYENL01. The sequence continues at coordinate 10,958 of JAYENL010000196.1, read as the reverse complement.
CCCAAGGCCGAGATCGACGATCGGGTCCACGATGCCGCCGACATGCTGGGCATCGAGGAGCTTCTCGACCGCCGGCCGGCGCAGCTCTCCGGGGGCCAGCGCCAGCGTGTGGCGGTGGGCCGGGCGGTGGTCAGAGAGCCGGCGGTCTTCCTGATGGATGAGCCCCTGTCGAATCTGGATGCCAAGCTGCGGATACAGACCCGCGCGGAGCTCATCAAGCTGCACCAGCGCCTGGGGATCACCACCATCTACGTGACCCACGATCAGGTTGAGGCCATGACCATGGGCCATCGCATCGCCGTCATGCGCGGCGGCGAGGTGCAGCAGTGCGACAGGCCTCAGCAGATCTTCGACCACCCCACCAACCGCTTCGTCGCCGGCTTCATCGGCAGCCCGCCGATGAACTTCCTGGACGCCCGCCTGGTGCAGGCCGACGGCGAGACCGTGCTGGAGGGGTCCGGCGTGCGGGTGGAACTGCCCGAGGCCATCGCCCACCGGGACGAGGTCCAGGCCCGTGTGGGCGAGCCCATCGTCTTCGGCGTCCGCCCCACCGACATGCACGACGCCGCCCTCCCCGGGCCGGTGCCGCCCACGGACGACAACTGCATCTCCGCGCTTGTCGAGGTCGTTGAGCCCATGGGCGCCGAGTCCGTGGTGTATCTCAAGGCCGGCGAGCACAGCCTGGTTGCAAGCCTCGACAGCAGCACCGGGGCGCAGGAGGGCCAGCCGCTGAAGCTGGTGCTGAACCTCCAGCGCTCCCACCTCTTTGACCCCGATACCGGCGACGCCATCACCTGAGCGCAGGCCCCATGCAGAAGGAGAGCCCTCGCTGGCAGGCAGTCATCACCGGGACGCTTGCGCCTGGCACGGCATGCATTCCGACTGAGATTGGAGCATCCGGCGCACCATGGAGGTCAGGCGACCATCCGAACACGAGCAGTTCAGCTATGACTCGTGGGCAGAGATCCGGGCGAGGCTCGACGATCTCGGCCTCTCTTTACCGTACTCCGAGAACGTGGCCGCCTTGGCCGAGCCCGCCAAGGCCGGCCCGCTCTCGATGCCCAACGCCGTGGCCATCCATCCCATCGAGGGCTGCGACGGCTCCGCGCGGGGCGCCCCCGAGGCGCTGACCTTCCGGCGCTACCAGCGCTTCGCGCGCGGCGGCGCGGGGCTGATCTGGCTGGAGGCCACCGCCGTGGTGCACCGCGGCCGCGCCAACCCCCGCCAGCTCTGGCTGCATCAGGGCACTGTGGAGGACTTCGCCCGGCTGCGGGGCACCATCGCCGAGTGCGCCGCCGAACAGTTCGGCGAGGGCCATGACCCGGTCGTGGTTGTCCAGCTCACCCACTCCGGCCGCTACTCCAAGCCCGAAAGCTCCCCGGCGCCGGTCATCGCCTACCGCCACCCCGTGCTCGATCCCCGCCACGACCTGCCCGATGACTATCCGGTCATCAGCGACGAGGAGCTGGACGAGCTGCAGCAGGCCTACGTGGAGGCCGCCCGCTGCGCGCTGGAGGCCGGCTTCGACGCCGTGGACGTGAAGGCCTGTCACGGCTACCTCCTCTACGAGCTGCTCAACGCCTTCACCCGCCAGGGCAGCCGCTACGGTGGCAGCTACGAGAACCGCACGCGCCTGCTCCGGGAGATCGTCGCGAGGATCCGGGAGCAGGTCCCCGAGATCGCAGTTACCACCCGCCTGAGCGTCTACGATGCCATGCCCTACCCCTACGGCTTCGGCATGGCCCGCGACCGGAGCATGGAGCCGGACCTCACCGAGCCGGTGCGGCTGATCCGCGAGCTGCAGGAGCTGGGCGTCTGCCTCGTCAACGTCGCCTACGGCAGCCCCTACTACAACCCGCACGTCGAGCGGCCATATGACACCCACGAGAGCGGCGGCTACACCCCTGAAGAGCACCCCCTGGCGAACATCGCCACCATGGTGGAGCTGCACGGGGAGCTCGCCGGGCAGGTCGGGATGCCCCTGGTGGCCACCGGCTTCACCTGGCTGCGCGAGTTCTCGCCGCACGTGGCCGCGGCGCTGGTGGAGCGGGGCGAAGCGGTCAGCGCCGGCTGGGGGCGCATGGCCCTGGCGCATCCGGACTTCGCGCGCGAGATCATCCAGCAGCGCGCGCTGACGCCGACGAAGCTGTGCATCACCTGCTCGTCCTGCACGCAGATCATGCGCGATGGCGGCCGGGCGGGCTGCGTGGTCCGCGACTGGGAGGTCTACGAGCCGATCTTCCGCGAGGGGCAGGCGCACAACCCCACTGTCATGCGCGAGCTGGCGGCGGTCTGCCGGGAGTGCCACGCCCCCACCTGCCAGACGGGCTGTCCGGCCGGCGTGGATATCCCCGGCTTCGTGTCCGCGGTCGCCGACGGACGCGAGCGGCGCGCCTACGAGGTGCTGCGCGAGACCAACCCGCTGCCCGAGCTCTGCGCCTACGTCTGCCCGGCCGAGACGCAGTGCGAGGGGGAGTGCGTGCAGCGGCATATCGGCGACGGCCCGCTGCCCATCAGGCTGATCCAGCGCTACGTCTGCGAGCTCGCGCGCGAGAAGGGCTGGACGCGGCTGGAGCGGCCCGAGCAGGTCCGCGACGAGCGCGTGGCCGTCATCGGCGCCGGTCCAGCCGGCATCACGTGCGCCATCCGGCTGCTGGAGGAGGGCTTGAACGTCACCATCATCGACGCTGGCGAGGCGCCCGGCGGCATCGCCTCTGCGACCATCCCCACCGCTCGCCTGGAGCCCGACGCCGCGGCGGCGGAGGTGGCCGCGATCCTCGAGGATTGCGATCATGACCGGCTGCAGTGGCGTCTGGGCACCCGCGTCGGCGACGACCTGACCATCGATGACCTCTTCGACCAGGGCTTCGACGCCGTCTTCGTGGGGATAGGGCTGACCGAGAGCGTCTCGCTTCCGGGCGCTCAGCGGCCGGCCGAGGGCGTGGTGGATGTCCTGGGCTTCCTGCGCCGCGCCAAGAGCGACGCGCCGATGGAGGTCCCGCCGCGCGTCGCGGTGCTCGGTGGCGGCAACACCGCGCTGGACGCCGCCGTCACGGCCCGCCGCGGCGGCGCACGCGACGTCTACCTCATCTACCGCCGCTCCTTCCCGGAGATGCCGGCGTGGCCGGAGGAGCGCGACCGGACCCTGAAGGAGGGTGTGCACTTTCTGCTGCTCACCCAGCCGCTGGGCTATGTGGCGGATGACGGCAGGCTCCGCGGCGTCAGGGTGGCCAGCACCGTCCTCGGCGAGCCCGATGAGAGCGGGCGGCGTCGGCCGATCGTGCAGGAGGGCTCCGAGCGCGTCGTGGAGGTCGATCTCGCCATCGAGGCCATCGGCCAGCGGACGCCGGCCGACCTGCAGCGGTGGCTGCAGGGCGTGGCGCTGACCGAGCGCGGGCTCATCGCCACCGAGGCGGACTCCACGCGCACCTCGCGACAGGGCGTCTACGCCGGCGGGGACATCGTCAACGGCGGGGACACGGTGGTGCAGGCGGTCGCCGACGGCGTGCGGGCCGCAGACGAGATCGCGCGCTTCCTCGAAGGCCAGCGGGGGGCATGATCGGTCGGCGCGGAGGCTAATCCGCCTCGTAGGGGTACCAGTCGTCCATGGGCTCCTCGGCCATCTCCACGATGAGCTGGGCGATCCTCGTCACGCACCGCTCCACGAACTGCTCTCCCTTCTCGGCCGTCGCCGCTGAGGGGTCGCCAACGCCGCTGTGATGGGTGAGCTTGTCCCAGGGCCGCGCGATCCACGCCCAGCCCTCCCTCATCCCCGTGAAGTGCGCCTCGCGGGTCCTGCCCTCGTCTGCCCGCTCCATCTCCACCAGGTCCGGGCGGAGGTGCAGCATCAGGGAGGTCTCCATCTCACCGGCGTGCTCGCCGGGCTTGTCGAAGATGGTCTCGAAGCCCTCCGGGTCTACCGTCCACCAGTCCACCAGCACCATCTGCACCTCGCTCTCGCGGAACAGCTCGCGCAGGAAGGGCTTCAGCTCATTGCCCCCGTGGCCGTTGAGCACCAGGAGCTTGAGGAGACGATGGTGCTCCAGAGAGGAGACGATATCGCGCATGATCTGCAGGATGGTGGTGGGCTTGAAGCTCAGCGTCCAGGGGAAGCCCAGGGTGTTCTCATTCACGCCCACCGGGATGGTGGGCAGCAGCAGCACCTCGGCGCCCTGCTGCCAGGCTCGAGCGCAGGCCCGGTCGGCGATGGCCTCCACCTCGTAGCTGTCGGTGCCGTACGGAAGGTGGAGGTTGTGCGCCTCCATGGCGCCGATGGGCAACACCGCCACCTCATAGGGGATCTGCTCGGCGCGGCCCAGGTTGGTCTCGAACAGCTTCCAGTCACGTATCTCGGACACGAGGGCACCTCGGATCGCAGCGTGTCGGCAGGGGGTGCGGCTGTCAGTCGGCGTGCGCCGCCTCGTAGGCCTCCAGAGCCTCGTCGGAGACCTCGAAGTTCGCGTAGACATGCTGAACGTCGTCGTGGTCCTCCAGGTCCTCCAGCAGGCCCAGGAGCTTGTTGACCTCCTTCTCGGGGACCTCGACCGTGCTGGTGGGAATCATCGACAGCTCAGCCCGCTCGATGGGCAGCCCCTCCTCCTTGAGAGCCTCGCGGACGGTGTGGAAGTCCTCCATGGCGGTGCGGACCTCCCAGTACTCCTCATCCTCGTCCACGATGTCCTCCGCGCCGGCGTCGGCCGCGGTCAGAAACACGGTATCATAGTCGGACCCGGATCGGGGAATTGTGATGACGCCCTTCTGCTCGAACAGCCAGGTGACGGTGCCGGCGCCGCTGAGCTTCCCGTCGCGCTTGCTCATCACGTTCCGCACCTCGGCCACCGTGCGCTGGTTGTTATCGGTGACGCACTCGATGAGCATCGCCACGCCGCCCGGGCCGTAGCCCTCATAGCGGACGGCCTCGAACTCGACCCCCTCCACCTCGCCCAGCCCGCGCTTGATGGCGTACTCGATGTTGTCCTTGGGCATCTCCGCGTCCGAGGCCTGGTCGATCAGCGACCGCAGGCTCGGATTGTGGTCGGGGTTGCCGCCGCCCTCCCGCGCCGCCACCATGATGGCGCGGGAGTACTTGGAGAAGATCTTCGAGCGCTTGGCATCCTGTCGCGTCTTGCGGTGGACCCGATTCGCCCACTTTGAGTGCCCTGCCAACGCAGCCACTCCTCCGCATCGGGGGGTTGCGTTCGGGTCTTGATTATAGCACCGCCTCCCGGCGCTGCGCAACCCGACCGAAGGCCACCTGCAGCATCCAGATTCGTGTGCCCAGCGCGAGGGCCGGGGAGCGGACTGTCGGAATGCCGGTGGTAGGAGGGGAGGGGCCGCCTGAGGCTCCAGCGTGGTTTGCTGGAGCCGAAGCCGGCCCGGCCGTTCTGTCTCGTGGGGTCGCGGGCCGGCTTCGTCGCGCATAAAGGGCATGCGCTCCTCAGGCGGCCCCTCCGCGGGCATCGGCGGCGTCAGTACAGAGGACAGGCACATGAATCTGGGTGCTGCCAAGGCCACCTCGCGAATTCCAGTCGGTAGAACGCGCGGGCGAGGGCGCCCGCGCCCCAGCACTGATCTGGGCTCCGGACAGGGGCACTGACTGGCGCCCTCATCCGGAGCGGGGGGCGTCTTCGGACCCGGCGGGCCGTTTGGCGTGAGCCGCTGCCGTCTGCCGTTCCGTGGGACGGACACTCCTGTCCGTCCGTCGTCTGTGGTTGTCGGGCTGGAGGCCCGACCTACGCAAGGATTGGGGCGACACGCTGTGTCCTACGGGATGATTGCTGTGATATGCGGCACCCGGGCGCGCATCCTCCTCCGATGAGTCCGCATCTGTTGCCGTGCTGTCGAGGGCGCGCTCCAACGACAATCGCCCTCCGGGCGATGGCCGGCTGGAACCCCGCCCCACGTGTCTCTCTGGAGCGCGGATACCGCCCGAACGCGCGTTCAATCCACAGCACGCATGCCCATCCCACCTCGCAACGAGCTTGACCTGAGCGGCCCGGACGGGTATTATTACTCGCGAAGTGTCGCACGAGTGAACCTTTTCCGGTCTGGACGTGTCCAAACTCGCGGATGATGCAGCACTCCATCACACAAGCGACCCTGCGAGTCGTGGCGTGCGCCGCCTGCCTCAGCCTGGCAGCGACGACATGTCACGCCGCCTCCCCTCAGCCCGTTCGGAATGAAGTGCCACCTGTGCAGACTGGCTCTCCCGCCGATGATCTGCTTGACCGCATGCTCACCCCACGCGCCGAGATTCGCCTCGGCCCCTGCCAGGCTGACCAGCAGAGGCTCATGCGCCGCGCCAGCCGCCACACGCTCTCATACACCCTGACCTCCCTGTGGCGCGGTATCGTGGAGTACGTCTTCCCGCCCCACGGCCTGTTCCGGCGTGGCGCGCCCCTGGCACGCGTCTATGACCCCGAGCTGCTCTCCGACATCGAGCGCGCGCAGCAACTCATGGCCACCGCCGACGTCTCGCCGCTGACTATCGCCTGCGAGCCACGCCCGGGGGAGCCGCAGACCAGCACCGCTGACGAGCAGCCGGCGCTGGCTGAGCCGCCGCCGGTCGAGCGCGCGGCGCCGGCCTCTCCGGAGGCACCTGTGCCTCCCCATACGGCCCCCAACGCGCCACCGGACATTCGGGAGACCGTGGACTTCGACCTGGAGGCCAACCAGCGGGAGCAGGAGGCGCTGCGCCAGGAGGCGGAGATGGTGGCGCAGGTCGTCAGCGCCGCGATGACGGAGGTCCGCAGCACCTTCGACGAGCTTGAGGCTGCCCGGGAGGAGCTTGACCAGCGCCTCAAGCTCGCCGGCGACGGGGTGCTTGCCGAGAAGGCGGTGAAGCCCGCGCGCGAGCGCGTGGAGAAGGCCCAGACGGCCTTCAGCCGCGCCGAGAAGGCCCTGCTGGAGGCGCAGCAGGGCTACGACCGCATTGCCGCCCGGATCCAGGAGCTGGAGAACGAGGCCGCTGAGGCACACGAGGCCATCCGCCGGGAGAGGGAGCGACGCGCCAGGCTCGCGGAGGCCCGCAGTCGCGAGCGGGCCGCGCGCTCGGCCCCGCGAGGGACGGCCCCCGCCCAGCGGGAGCGGGAGGCCCCGCCCGAGATCGCCCTCCGGGAGGCGCCGCGCGAGGACGAGCCGGAAACTGACCGGCCCGGCGGCTATCCCATGGTGCAGGAGGTCCATGAGATAGCGGCTCCGCGGTGGGAGGAGCTGACCGCAGACGCGCCGGGCATGGTCACCGAGGCGGTCGCGCCTGAGGGGACGCTCGTGGAGGCCGGCGACGAGCTCCTGCGAGTGGCGAACCTGCAGCTCGCCAGCCTGACCGCGCGCGTGACCCCCGACGACCTGGCGGCCTTCCGGCCCGGCCGCTCGGTGACGCTCACCTTTGAGGACTACCCCGAGGCCGTCTTCGAGGGCTGGGTGGCATCGCTGCGCCCGCTGCCGGAGACCGAAGACGTGGAGGTTGGCCTGCTGGTCATCTCTCAGTCCGGTCCCTTCCGCGATGATCCCTACCTGGCGCTGCGGTGGATGACCCTGCAGGCGGGGGTCGGCGAGGAGAAGATCGCCTCCGACACCGTGCAGCCCGCCCGCGGGCCCTCGAAGTTCGCCACCAGTGCGCTGCGCCTGCAGGAGATGTTCCCCACCGTCGGGCCCGGCGGCGCGTGGGCCGCTCGCGTCACCGAGCCCGGGGTGCCGGCTCGCGACCGGTTCACCGGCCGGCTGCGGCTGGAGTCGCTGCCTCGCTTCGCCTCACCGGAGGCCGAGGACGGCCCCCATGCGCGGCGGCTGGCGGCCCTGGAGCAGTGGCGCGCCTCCTACGTGGACGGCATGACCACGACGGTCCTCGATGATGACACTACACTCACCTACCCCGCTGAGGGCGAGATCCGCGACGCGGTTCAGGCCATGATCGAGGGGCGGGTCAGCCACCGCCCCAACCTCTGCGCCCTGACCATGCGCCAGGCCCTCGGCTGGGGCCTCGGTGACGCGCACCAGTGGGCCTACCGCCTGCCGCGGATGGGATACGTGGCACGCGACGACGGGCTGCCCCGGCCCGGCGACATCCTGGTGTGGCCCTTTACGTGGGGCGCGCGCGGCTCCCAGCACATCGGCATCGCGGTGCGCCAGGGCCGGCGCCTGATGCTGCTGTCCAACCTCGGCGGCCGCCTGGGCACCACCGAGATCCTCGACGGCTACATCGCCTTCCACCGACCTCCCACCGACAGCACCTCCTGAGCCCCACGTAGTGCCTGCTTATCCCAAGTAACCATTGGGGGCCCGGGCGCCCCGCCCGCGCGGCCTTCGACCAGGTGCCCCGGCAAGTGAGTGGCGCTGCGCGCCACAAGCCGGCGAGGGCGCCGGCTTCCCAAGCACGGAATGGGCCAGCGAGGGGCCGGGTTCCTAAGCATGGATACCTCTCCTGGGGCGCGGGCGCCCCCGCCCGCGCGCAACATCCTCGCCTGGGTGACAGGCGACTCTCGTGCGCCCAGCGCCATGCCACGAGGTGACCGTCGCAGTGCTTGCAGCTTGTGGCTTGCGGCTTGCAGCTCCCGCTGCTTGACCGCCCCTGATGGGCGGTGTACAATCGCAGCAATCGCCATTGGCTACGCCCCGGAGGAGTCTCCATGCGCACCACCGCCCTGCTCGCCGCCTGCCTCGGCCTCGCCGCCGCGCTGGTCGCCACCTGCGCCCGCGCCCAGCTCTCGCCAGAGCTGCGCAAGCTGGGCGATGAGCTTGACGCCCTCGCGGCTGAGAACCAGCTCATTGAGGACCTGAACACACTCCAGCTCACCACGGAGCAGATCCAGAGCCTCATTCCCGCCACCAGCGAGGTGCAGGGGGCCGCCATCGCTCTGGAGCAGCAGCGCCTCAACATCCTCCGCCGGCTCAAGCCCCTGTTGCAGCGCAAGCGTGAGCTGCTGATTCGCGACGAGCATCCGCCCGAGGAGCTGCCGGCTCACATCGAGGCACTCGACACCGAGCTCGCCGAGCTGGACCGCCGCGCCGATGAGAGCCTGACGGCGCACGCAAGCGTCTTCCGCGAGATCCTCTCCGACGCCCAGATCGCCATCGTCACCGGTGAGGAGGAGGCGCGCCGGCAGGTCGTGGAGCTGATCGAGTGGGTCCGGGAGCTGGATGACGAGGCCTTCGAGAGCCAGGTGCCGGCCTACGTCGCCAGCCAGCTCACCGGCCGGGAGGGCGACCTGAGCGAGGACGAGATCCTGGAGCTGCTGTCGCTGGCGCGCGCCATGGATGCCGAGCAATACCGCCGGGAGGGGGAGGCGCTGCGAGGGAAGCTCATGGAGCTGTTCCGGCCCTCTCACGAGGAGGCCGACCGGATGATCGTCAACCTCTTCCTGCACGAGGCCATGCCCACGGTTCTCCAGGACAAGCTCCAGGCCGCACAGGCCCAGTAGCCGCGCACAGTATGCGGAAGACCTCCCGAGGCCCCAGTGATCCTCCGCCACTGGACCACGTCGCCCTGCCCCGAAGGACATCCCCGCCGGTCCGTCGAAGACCTCACCGTCGCCAGGCCGGGCTGCCCGGCTCACGATAGCTGCTACCGCACCATCGGAGGTGGACGCACCGTGGACACGCTCAAGGCCGCCGTCGTCGGAGTCTCCGGCATCGGGCGGTATCACCGGACCATCATGCACCAGCTCGAAGACGTGGAGCTCATCGCAGCGGCCGAGAAGTACCCTCAGCGCGAGAAGGTCGCCGAGCACGTCGAAGAGGTCCAAGAGTGGGGCGTCCCGCTCTACGACGACATTGCCGACATGCTCGACGACGTGGCCGATGACCTCGACTACGTGACGCTGGCCGTCCCCCATCACTGGCACGCGCCCTACACCATCGAGTGCCTCAACCGCGGCATCCACGTCCTGTGCGAGAAGCCGCTCACGGTCCTGGCCCAGGACGGCTGGGATGTGGTTCGCCTCGCCGAGGAGACCGGGCTCTTCGTGCAGGTTGACTTCCAGTACACCTCCTTCCCCCACTCCCACCGGCTCAAGGACTTCATCGCCGGCGGGGAGCTCGGGGAGCTGCGAGAGGTCGTGGGGGTCATGGAGTGGAAGCGCACCGACGCCTACTACGACCGCGGGCACTGGACCGGCAAGCGCTACGCCGATGACCTGCCGGTCTTCGACGGCGTGATGATGAACCAGGCGGTGCATCTGATCAACACCGCGCTGCAGATGGGCTCGCGGGTGGAGGACCACGCCAGTCCGCTTGCGGTCCAGGCCGAGCTGTATCAGGCCCACCCCAATATCGAGGTGGAGGACCTGGCGGCCATCCGCGCTAACCTCGGCGAGGCCACGCTGCACTTCTACTGCACCACCAACTGCCACGAGCCCTTCCGCACCGCCCTCGACATCTACGGCACCAAGGGCCGCGCAAGCTGGGAGACCGGCAGGGCCACCGTGTGGCTCGACGGCGCCGAGGAGCCTATGGTCTTCGAGCAGCCCACCGACCGCGATGAGATCCACAAGAACCTCATCCGCTGTATCCGCGGCGAGGAGAGCACGCTGCACGCCCCGGCCTCTGAGGCCGTGAAGGCCACGCTGCTGATCGATGGCGCCTACGCCTCGGCGGGGCAGATCAGGAAGGTCCCCTGGAGCGACATGACGGGCATCAACTGGCTGATCGACTACGCCGCCGACCAGCGGAAGCTCTTCAGCGAGCTGCTCGGCTGGCCCTACTCTACCGACGCGGTCGAGATCACGGAGGACTTCCGCTTCGAGGGGCTTGCCGACGACTGAGTCGGGAGCTGCAGGCCGCACGCTGCAAGCTACAAGCGTACGGCATCCACGGCAACGGCATACGGCCGACGGCTCCGAACGACGCACGACAAACGGCCGGGCGGGCAGGGAAGCCCGCCCCTCCGCACGACAACGGCCGACGCCGTTCGGTTCGGAGGGACGCATCTTCAGATGCGTCCAGCCGTTCCGCGATTGCCG
>JAYENL010000195.1:0-7434 GCA_034722055.1 Armatimonadota bacterium | reverse complement strand
TCGCCATACCCGCACCGAACGCCAGAATGGCCGGGCCGGCTTCGGCTCCAGCACACGACTCTGGAGCCTCAGGACGGCCCCTCCGGACGGCACACGCCGGATCGCAGGTCGCCACGATGTGGGCAAGGGTAAGGTCGCACGGAGGGGCCGCCCGAGCGCAGCGATGGAGAAGCCAGTAGGCTTCTCATAAGAGTTCGCCATCCGAACTCCAGGGTGCCGGCTGCGCGGTCGTTCTGCGCAGGCGGCAGGTTCCATCCCGGCCCTGCCGTTTGCCGTTCGCCGTCAGCAATGGCATAGGCCAGGGTGAAACCTTCGGCCCTGGGAGGCCTCACTCCTCGACCGGATAGAACTTCGGATCGGTGATCCAGATCTGCGAGTCGGCCCCGCCGAAGCCGATCTCGGCGCCGGTGATCTCGGGGTCAAACTGCTGCGGCTCGACGCGCCACCTGACCGTGTGCCACTGCTCGTCATCGGGTATCGAACCCTCGACGCGCTCAAGCGGGGTCCAAACGCCGCCCTGAGCGTAGCCCACGCCGCCGCCCTCGGTGGCGATTACCGGCGTAAAGCCTGCGGACTTGCCCCACACCGTCAGCTCCAGGATGTGCGGCCTGGAGTGGTCCGCGCGCGGCACCTCGATGGTCATCCATCCCGCCGCGTTGTCGCCCGGTCCGGTCTCGTCGGAGTTCCAGGCCGTTCGGCCCCCGATCTCCACCGGCTTGCTCATGCCGCGGAGCATCAGACCCGTGTCGGCCAGCATCTCCAGGCTGGAGAGCTCAGCCTGGAAGCGCCTCCCAATTCGCCCGCCCTGCTCGGCGATGGCCCGCGCCGCCTCCACGGCCTCCTCCAGCACCTGCCGATCTCCCGTCTCCCGGAACTGCTGCATCGCCCACCCATACCTGAGCTTCACCGTGCCGTACTCCAGGCTGCTCCGGCGAGCCTCGATTCGCTCCCGGATGCGGTCGTCGCCGGCCTCGGCCAGCGCGGCCTCCAGGTGCGTGCGCGCCGCCACGATCTCCTCCCGGCTGAAGACCTCCGGGCCCTCCCCGAACGGAGAGGCCGTGAAGTGCACGGTCGGCTGAAGCATGGCCCGCTCGAGGGTCGCGAAGTACGCCGCCATCTCCTCGGCCGCCGGGCCGTACATGTTGGCGAAGTAGTCGTCCAGCAGCGCGTCGATGTCGGCGTCAACGTTCCACAGCAGGCGGGCGGTCATCCAGTACAGTGACCCGCCCTGGCCGAAGCCCCGAGCGTTGCTCTGTGCCACGTAGCGGCGCCATCCAAGGTCGTAGAGCGTGCGGATGTCGTGCATCATCGGCCGCACCACAGGCCGCGGGAGGCCGCCCCACATGCTCTTGTTGGTGTAGGCGTAGTAGCCCATCCGGTCCGCCCACTGCGCCCAGCCTTTCACGTACTCGAAGAACTCGGCGTTGCGCGGGCAGTCCGGGTCGCTGATGGTGTGGGCGTAGCAGGCGGGCATGTAGTGGCACAGCCAGACCGTCACGCCGTCGATGGGATGGATGTTCTGCGGGGGCGGCGCGTGGTTGACGTAGGCGAAGATGATCAGCTCGCGGCCCGGAAGGTCGCCGAGGGCCCGCCGCGCGATCTCATTGCCGAACTGCACCTGGCGGTCGCTGAGGATCATCCGGTCGCCGCTCATCCAGTAGCGCGGCCCGCCGAGGCGCTCCTCCAGCGCCATGCAGTCAGCGCAGGTGCACCAGTTGTAGCCATCATTGGGAGCCACGGAGTAGAACCGTGCGTTGGGATCGGCCTCGAAGTACTCCCGCGCCCCGCGCGCGATGATGTTCAGAACCTCTTCGTTCGTTGTGCAGATTTGACCGCTGTGGATGCCGCCCCCGACGCGACGGCCGCCGGACAGCGCGTAATACTCGGGGTGCTCGTCGCGGTACTTCTCCGGCGGGAGGATGCGGAAGAAGGCGTGGAAGCCGCCGAGGCCGGGCTGCTTCCAGACGAGGTCATCGCCGACACCCGAGCCCAGGCTCTCCAGGAACTCCTGGTCGAACCAGCCGTTAATGCCGTTGCGCAGCGCCCACCAGTAGCCCTCCTCGCCGCGCAGGAAGAAGGTGCGCACGTCCCAGTCAGGCCTCAGCGATTTCGTCCCCGCGGGGACCGTGATAGTGTCGCTGTGCGGGACGACCTCGCCCATCTCACCGGGGACGTACCAGCGGCAGCCGACGTGATCCTGCAGGAAGCGGTAGGTGCCCATCAGCAGGGCCATGGGGCTGGAGCCGGTGATCTTCACGCGCGCCGGCGTCACGTCGAGCCCGATGCGGAAGGTCTCCGCCTCCCGCACCACCAGCTCCACCGTCCCCGGCAGCTCGCCCTCAGCCGGCAGCGTGGCGCCGGAGGCCATCTCTACATAGCGCAGCAGCTCGTCGCGGGCCAGCACCTCCACGTCGGTGGGATCCTCGCCGAGCGTCACCACCGCGCGGGGCTGGCCGTCCTCCACCAGCGTGAAGTCCCGGGCGTATGCGGCGGATGCGACCAGCAGGGCCGCCATGACCACTGCAGCGTGCCTCATCATCGCTCACCTCTCCGAGATGCGGCTCTCGGGTCTGCTACTCGCCCACGATCCAGTCGATCTCGACTCGGGCGCCCTCCTCGGCGCCGCCGGTGGTGGGATCGAGCCGGACCGCCTGTACCTTCTGCCCCCGCCATTTCGGGTGCTCCCCCACCGGCACCTCGTACTCGTGCCACTCGCCGTCAGGCTGGATGGCGAAGTTGAGGTATCTCTGATCGCTGAAGCCCGGCTCGGCGGCGGTGCCCCAGAAGAGCTGGCCCTCATCGTTGCCGCTGGTGATGCGCATGCGCACCCGCACCACGCTCACCGCGTCGGGCGGGAGTCGCAGGAAGCTCCGGGTCATATACGGGTCGTCCCCAGTGATGGCCATGGTCAGGACGCCGTCCCGCACCACCGCGGAGCCCAGCGAATGCCCCGGCGACCACCCCTCCAGGTCGCCCCCATCGTCGAACTGGAAGCTGATCTCCGTCCGCGGCCGGGGCGGCTGTGGATAGTCGAACTCGGTGCTCAGATGCAGCAGCCGCCCGCCACCGGCTGGCAGCTCCAGCGGCACCGCTCCGTCGGTCATCTCCAGCTCCGCCTCCGAGCCGTTTTCCGCGGAGACCTCCGCCACTCCCGCCACGTGCGTGGCCATGTTCGCCTGCAGCTCCACCGGATTCTCCCAGTCCCGGTTGACGATCATCGCGTAGAGCTCGCCGGCCTTATCTTCGAACATCCCCACCAGCAGCGGCAGCTCCTCGGGCACGCGCACTACAGCGTCGGTGCCCTGTCGCGTCGCACCGGCCGGGATCTGCTCTCCGGTGTGATAGACCTCCGTGGAGGTCAGGCCCAGCAGCGTCGCCCCCAGCGCCCGGATCTCGGAGTTGAGCTGCTGCACGATGGGATACAGTCGCGCCGGCCGGCCCTCGCCATCCACGATCCCGTAGCGCCCCTCCTGCGCCAGCGAGGGGGGCGTCCAGTAGGTGAAGTACATGATCCCCTTCATGCCGTAGGCCAGCGAGGTGTAGACCTGCCAGCGCATCTCGGCCTCGGTGGGGTCGCGGTAGGCCAGGTGGGCCAGCGAGAGGATGATCTGCCACTGCGGCGTGTTGTGCTGCAGCCCCAGATCGCGGATGATCGCCAGGTTCTCGTAGTAGTCCGGTCGCATGCCGCCGGCCCTCAGCAGCGCGTAGTGGTCGTAGCTGAGCACCCGCGGCTGCACCGTCTCCAGGAACTTCGCGACGTGATCGGCGTAGGTGGGCGTCCCCAGCTGCCGGACGTTGGCGTAGGTCGGGAACAGGTTGATGTAGGGGAGATGGTCGGGGTCCTGGCGCTCGAACTCGCGGGACATCTCGCCAAGAGGCGCGAAGAGCTGGTGGTTCGGCTCATCCTTGAGGTAGTAGCCGTAGAGCGCCGGGTGCGAGGCGTAGTCGGCGATGATCTCGGCGACCGTCTCCTCCCAGCCCTCATTCGCGGTCATCTGCCAGTGGATGCGGCTGTCGGTGACCAGCGCTCTCACGCCCGCCTGCTGGCAGAAGTCCAGCATCTCAAGATTCTCCTCCACCGAGTAGCCGCCGCGCGGGCCGGTGAAGGTGAAGTTGCAGTCGGCCACCGTCTGCCACGTCTGGAGGCTGTTGGCCTCGGGCGGCGGCCCCAGCCAGTAGCCGATAGGGAACTGCTCGGGCTGCCACGGCGCGCCCAGGGCCGCCGCGCACATCGCCATCATCACCGTCACGCTTCCCATCATCTGCAGAACCTCCCGCCGCCTCCAGCGGCTCGTCTGTGGCCCACACTGCTGTATTCTCCGCCTGACTGGTGGATACTTCCCTCGGCAGGTTGCGCCCGCCGACCGGCGAAGTTCCTCTGTGCCACATTGCGTCAGCGATCATCCTGAGAAGGAGACCCTCCATGCCCTCAGCAATCCGCAGCCGGTTGGTTCCCGCCGCCATCATCGTGGCCCTGCTGCTGGCCTGCGCAGCCATCCGCGCCGCGGGCCCTCCCGTGGCTCTGCTGGCCAACGGCGGCTTCGAGCATGGCGACTGGGAGTGGCGGAGCATGTGGGGACACGCCGGCCACCGGGTGGTCGATGACCGGACGCACTCGGGCCGGCGCTGCATGCACTTCTCCTCGCCCGGTGCTATTCTCTCCCGGCGCTACCGCTACGACGGCGGCCCCATCGAGGTGAGCGGCTGGTACCGGCTGCAGGATGTGGTCACCGGCGACCGGCCCTACTGGAACTGGTGGATCTCCGTCAACTTCATCGACGCGGAGGGCGAGAACATCCGCCATTTCGACGCCCTCCACGGGGAGGGCACCAACGACTGGCGCCCCTTCCGCTGGCGCGTCGAGGCCGCGCCCGAGGGCACTGCGCGGATCGAGCTCTCCGTATCGCTGCATAACTGCTCAGGGCAGGCGTGGGTGGATGACCTGCAGATGACCGCCGCCGGCGGCCTCGACTGGCCGGCCTGGCGGTACACCGACCAGCCCTACTACACCGGCCGCATCCTGCCGCGGCCCAGACAGGTCAGCTACGGCCGCACGGTCCCGATCTGGGACGCCCGGCGCCGTGAGCCCACCCTGAGCCTGCGCCTGGGCGACGATCCATGCGGCGGGGCGCAACTGGGGGCTGAGCTGCTCGACTTCCGGCTCAACGCCAGCAGCCGTCACCCGCGTTTCACCGACGCCTCCGGTCCGGAGCCGACGGATGTGATCGTCGATCTCGGCCTCCTCGACGACGCGCACGTGCAGCGCTCGGCGCGGCTGATGGGCGTTGAGCTGCCCGACCTGCCACCACAGGGGCACGTGGTGCGGATGCGCGACAGCGGCGACAGCGTGCGGGTCCTGGCGGCGGGCGCCGATGACATGGGCTGCGCCTTCGCCGCCGCGTCGATCATGCAGATGATCGGCTTCGAGGATGAGCGGCTGGTGCTCCGGACCTTCGAGATGGTGGACTGGCCGGAGCTGCGGTGGCGGATCAGCTCCGACTACGGCCCGGTCTCGGAGAGATTCCTGCGGCGCATGGTCTCCTGGAAGATGTCCATGTACGGCATCCAGCACCGGGCCTGGTGGCGGCTGGTGGGCCCCGAGGGCGGGCCGGCGTACGGGCGGGAGCGCGGCTGGGAGGAGCCGCTACGGGTGATGCGCGAGTTCGCGGAGCGCACCGGGGCCATCGACTACATGATGGTGATGCACATCTACACCTCCAGCGGCCGCCCCCCGGAGCGGACGGGGCCGGTCTTCGACATCGCCAGCGAGGAGGACGTCAGCGATCTGATCGACCGCCTGCGCTGGGTCTACGAGCGGGGCGTGCACACCTTCATGATCGGCGTGGATGACTACGTGTCGGTGCAGGACGGCCAGTATCAGTTCAAGACCGAGGCCGAGGCGGAGCGCTTCGACAGCGTGGGGCAGTCGCACGGCTACCTGATGCGCCGGCTGTGGGAGGCGCTGTCACCGGACTGCCCGGAGCTGCGGCTCTCCATCGTCGCCGGACCCTACTCGCTGGCGCACCTGCAGCGGCACGTCACCGAAGAGGCTGGTCGGCGCTACCTCAACGACATGGCGGAGGCGATGCCTGATGAGGTGGCGGTGGTCTGGACCGGGCCGCAGATCACCAGCCCCACCATCACGCCCGCCGACTGGCGCGCCTATCAGGCCCTTGTGCCGGGCCAGCCCCTCTACCTGTGGGACAATATGCAGAGCGGCCGGCCGGTGCCCCTCTACGACGTTCGCTACTACCGCGGCATGCTCGACGACTGCGCCTGGTCACTGCTGTACCAGAACTCCCACTTCGTGGGCTGGCCGAACACGATACCCGCGGCCATGTCAGCCAACGACTACATGTGGAACCCGTCCGGCTACCAGGCCGAGCAGGTCCACCGGCTGGCGTGCCGCGCGGCCTGGGGCGACATCACCTATGAAGACATTCGGACCGTCAACGAGGGCTATGTGCGCGCCAGGGAGCTGCTGCGAGGCGGCCAGGAGGCGGAGCTGGTGGCGTCGGTGGAGGAGATCTACGCCGCTATCGAGCGCCTGGAGGCTGACGGCGTACCCATGGCCCTCCCGCGCCGGCAGCTTTCGGCGGCCGGCGCCACGCCCGAGATCCGCTCCCGGCTGGCCGCCATCCCCTCCGCAACGGTCCCCCGGGTGCAGGAGGCGCCGGCGATCGATGGCCGGCTCGATGACCCCATCTGGGAGAATGCAGCCACCCTTCCCGCCCTGGTCCGCCACGACACCGGCGAGCCTCTGGGCGAGTACTTCCCCACCGATGTCCTCCTGGCCCACGACACAGAGGCGCTCTATGTGGCCTGCCGCTGCCACCATGAGGGCGTGGAGCTGCACGGGCACGAGAACCAGGGGCGGCGCGACGCCTCCATCTTCTTCAACTCCGACACCATCGAGCTGTTTCTGGGGCGGACGCCGGGCGAGCCAGCCTACGTTCACCTGGCGGTGGATCACACCAACACCCAGTATGACGAGCGGCGCCCCACGGGAGGCGTAAACTGGGACGCGGCGTGGCAGAGCGCGGTGACCAAGCAGGTCGGAGTGTGGACGCTGGAGGTCGCGGTGCCCTTCGAGGAGCTTGGCGCATCTGACCGGGCAGGCGAGACCTGGCGCGCCAACATCTGCCGGTCCTTCGGCCAGCAGGGCCAGCTCTCATGCTGGGCGCCCACCTGGGGGAGCTTTCACAACTGGCCGTTCTTCGGGCGCCTGACGTTCGCCGCCGGGAGCCAGTAGAAGACTCGCCCGCATCAGTCCTCGTCCAGGCGCAGCACCCTCCGGGCGTTGCCCTCGGCGATGGCCTGGCGGTGCTCCTGGGCCATGGGTGTCTCGCGGATCCACTCGAGCTGCCCCAGCTCCTGGCCCACGTAGAGGTAGTCGGTGGCGAACATGATCTTCCGCCAGTTCCGCTCGATGAA
>JAYENL010000194.1:0-29934 GCA_034722055.1 Armatimonadota bacterium | reverse complement strand
CTGACGGCAACGCACGGCAGGGAGGACCGGCCCGCAATCCGCGGAGAGCTGCGACAGACGACCAACCACAAAGGACTGGCGCCCCAGGGCGGGGCGACGGAGGCCCGCCGTACCGAGGCGCGCCGTTGCCTGCGCCGTATGGAGGGGCCGGACCACTGTCCGGCCCGTCGTTGCCTGCGGGCCGAAAGGCCCCCCGTCACGGGCGGCAAACGGCGTGCGGGCGGGGGCGCCCGCACCACGGACGAAGATACGACAAACGGCCGGGCGGGCAAGGAAGCCCGCCCCTCCTGACGACAATGGCAGTGGACGGCCTGGGAGGGCTCAATGATGCGAGGAATCACAGTTGCGATCATGATGCTGGCAATGCTGGCGGCGCCCTGCTTCGCGCTGGATGAGGCGCTGGTGGAGGAGGCCCACCAGGCGCTGCGGCAGGCCACGCAGTACCTCACCGAGGAGGCTGCCATCCACGGGGGCTATGCGGGCTCCTACCTGGCTGACCTCAGCGACCAGTGGGGCGAGGGACACATCTCCGCGACGATGAACTGGGTCCAGCCGCCCGGCAGCCCCAGCACCGGCTTCGCCTTCCTGGGCGCCTACCAGGCCACCGGAGACGAGCTGTTCCTGGACGCCGCCAGCCAGGTGGCGCACTCGCTGGCGTGGGGGCAGCTCGAGTGTGGCGGCTGGCACTACACCATCGACTTCTCGCCCGAGGGCGAGGAGCGCTACTTCTATCGGCACAACGCGGACAGCGACGACGAGAAGCTGGCCTCCGGGCACAACACGGGCACCATGGACGACAATGTGACCCAACACGCCACGCGGCTGCTGGTGGCGGTGGACGAGGCCCTCGACGGCTCGGACGAGACCATCCATGACGCGGCCATGGCGGCGCTGGATTACCTGCTGGAGGCCCAGGCGGAGGGCGGGGGCTGGCCGCAGCGCTACCCGCTGTCGGGCCGCTCCTACGGGGACTTCATGACCTTCAACGACAACACCATTCGCGACTGCTGCCGGACCATGATGTTCGCGTGGGAGGTCTACGGCGACCAGCGCTGCTATGATGCCGTGGTGCGCTGCGGGGACTTCATCATTAACGCGCAGCTCCCCGAGCCGCAGGCCTCGTGGGCGCAGCAGTATGACGAGGACCTGATGCCCGCCTGGGCGCGTCGCTTCGAGCCACCGTCTGTGTGCGGCGGTGAGAGCGTGGGCGTAATGCGGCTTCTCATCGAGATAGCGGTGTTCAGCGGCGATGAGCGCTACCTGGAGCCGCTGCCAGGCGCCATCGACTGGTTCGAGCGCTCGCAGCTTGAGGACGGGCGGTGGGCCCGCTTCTATGAGCTGAAGACCAATCGGCCGCTGTACTTCTACGCCGGCAC
Organism: Armatimonadota bacterium; assembly: GCA_034722055.1. Taxonomy (GTDB): domain Bacteria; phylum Armatimonadota; class Zipacnadia; order Zipacnadales; family UBA5352; genus JAYENL01. Next base: position 28,558 of record JAYENL010000194.1, on the reverse strand, counting down.
CTACCGCCTGACGTATGACGACAGCGATACGCCCGGCCACTACAGCTTCAAAGGCGGTTACTACAGTGAGCAGGTCCGCGAGAGGTACGAATACATCACCGAGATTGGCCTGGCCGCCTACGTCGGGGAGCGCGATGCCGAGCGGGAGCTGACCGAGGAGCAGCGCATCCAGCGCGCCGAGGGCATGGAGGACGACGTGCGCGAGGTGCTGGCGGAGCGGACCGAGAACGGCGTGTGGCTGAGGCAAGGCGGCTATGGCGGCGACGTCATGCACCTGGACATGCGCACGGTGCAGCGCAGGATGGCCGTTCTGTCGGAATACCTGAGGCTGGCGACGGGCGGTCTGGGCGGCCGATAGGGCACCAGAGTGTGACCAGGAGGTCGGACGATGGCGCAGATACCTGGCAGGCACAGAATCCTGATGCTCGATGGGCACGGGCGGGGGCAGGTCGTCGAGCGGCAAACGCCGCAGGTTCGCGAGGGGTACGTGCTGGTGCGCACGCGGGCCTCGATGTTCAGTCAGGGGACGCAGCTTCGTGCGGCGTTCGAGTATCGGCGCGAGCCGCGGCCGGAGATGCAGCCGCGGCCGCTCGGCTACCAGTGTGCCGGGGATATCGTGGCGGTGGGTGAGGGCGTGGAGGACCGGGAGGTGGGCCAGCGGGTGGCCTGCATGTCCGGCCGGGAGCGCTACGAGGGTGTCGGGGCGTACCACGCCGACTACGTGGCGGTGGGGGCGAACCTCACTATTCCCATCCCCGGCAATGTGAGCTACGCGGAGGCGGCCTCGGCGCACCTGGGAGCCACCGCCATGCACGCCATCCGGCGGGCGGAATTGCAGCTCTGCGAGGATGTGCTGGTGGCGGGCCTGGGGGTCGTGGGCCAGTTCTGCGTTCGCTTCGCGGCGCTGTCGGGGGCACGGGTGGTGGGCTGGGACCTTCTCGCGAAGCGGCGGGGGGCGGCGGAGGCCGGCGGCGCGGGGCTGACTGTGGATCCGTCGGCGGAGGACCCCGTGGCGCCGACACGGGAGTTCACACTCGGCAGGGGCCTGGACTGCGCCGTGATCGCCTTTGGCGGCGACAGCGACGAGACATTCCAGCAGGTCGTGGACAGCATGAAGGTCTCACCCGACACTCACCAGATGGGCCGCATCGTGATCGTGGGCGGCTTCAGCTTCCGGCACCAGTGGGCGGCGGCGCTGGGGAACCTGGATGTGCGCAGCGGCGCGCGGACCGGCCCGGGCTTCCTGGACCCCGACTACGAGGAGGGCGCGGACTACCCGCCCGTGTTCGTGCAGTGGACGACACAGCGGAACCTCCACGAGTGCCTGCGGCTGATGAGCGAGGAACGGCTCGACGTGGAGGGCTTCACCAGTCACGTCTTCGCCATGTCAGACGCCCCGGAGGCTATCGACACCATCGTGGAGCACACCGAGGAGACCGTCGGGGTGGTACTGGATCACGACCGGTAGCGCATCATCACAGCCTGCTACATGTCGTCGAAGCGCTGACGATGGAGCGTGCGCTGGCCGGTGCGGATCTCGTGGATCTTGCGAAGCTCGGTGCGGGCGCGGTCGTAGCCTGAATCCACCACCAGGGCCTTGTACTGGGCCCGCTCGGCTTCATAGAGCTGTCCCAGCTTGCGCAGAACCATCCCCAGGTTGCACCAGTTGCGGGCGCTGGGCTTGAGCTCCACAGCGCGCCTGGCAGCCTCCACCGCGCCCGCGAAGCTGTCGAGCTCAAACTGGGCGGCGGCCAGCACCGACCACGCATCAGCATCCTCGGGGTATTCCTCCACCCACGGCTCCAGCAGCTCTATCGCCAGGCGCCGCTGGCCGCGGCGAATGTACTCCTTCGCCGCCTGGACGGGATCTTCACCGCTCTCTCCGACCGGCAGTGTCATCACACTCTCCAGGTGACCGACTGGGCCGCATTCAGTCACATTATACCCTGATGTGCGGCGCCTGAGTATTAACTTTCTGCGACATCACTCAGCGGCAGATGATCAGCGTACCATCGCGCTCCGGCTCGAAAGCGGACCGAATCCACACGTTGACGCCCTGCTCGCAGGCGTACTCCAGGGATTCACGCTGGATGACCTGCGGGAAGGGGTCCATCTCGAACAGCTCTTCAGCGGTCAGTTCTTGCAGCTTACAGGCTGCTTCGTGGATACTCGGGTCACAGTCGTACACACCGTCCACATCGGTGAACATGGTGCAGGAGTCTTGTCTGAGTGTATGAGCGAGTGCCACCGCGGTGAGGTTCGACCCGCCCCGACCGAGGATCGAGACCTCGTCGCGTCCAGTGTCCGAGTCATGGTAGTAGCCCTGAAAGCCGGCGACCACGGGCACGATGCCCTTCTCGACAAGCTCGCGGACATGCTCGCCCCTCACGCGGTCGATGCCGGCGTCAACCGGGCCGCCGCGCGTGATGATTCCAGCCTCCCTGCCGGTCATCGAGCGCGCTGCACAGCCCTTCTCCTCGAGGGTCATCGCGAGGGCGCTGTTCGCGCGCAGCTCTCCGGACATCAGCAGTCGGGCGTACTCGCGCGGGGAGGGATCGGAGGTAATGTTGGCGGCAAGCTGATCGAGCTTGTCGGTGGCCCAGTCGAAGGCCGACACCACGACGACAGGCACCAGGCCCTCGCGCCTGAGCGGCAGGATGAAGTCCCGGGCAACCTGCGCGAGTCTGCGGCCCCGGGCGGCGTTGCGCCGCTGGGCCAGCAGGCGGTAGATTTCATTGACCTCTCTGAGACGGCGACACTCCTCGAGCAGCCGGTCCTCGTCCGGCCCGAAGCGGTTCGTGCCCTGCATGGCGATGCCGCCGAACTTCATCACCGGAATCGTGGCCATCGTGCTTCACTCCGTTTCCGTCCGCGACGGAGCAGGTCCGCGCCGCATGCTCATCTCACCTGCCGATGGCACCTGAACCAGAGACCATGCGACGGCCGATCCGGCCGCAAAGCCCGTCGCCGGCGACGCGGCCTCACCGCGCTGGCGGAGCCCCGGATGGTACATCACTTCGGGCCTGGATGCAAGCATCTGAAGCCAAGCAGGCAGCATCCAGATTCATGTGCCTGTCCTCTGTAGTGACGCCGCCCATGCCCGCGACCCCACGAGACAGCGTCGCGAGGCCCTGCGCCGAACGGCAGAACGGCCCGGCCGGCTTCGGCTCCAGCAAACCACGCTGGAGCCTCAAGCGGCCCCTCCCCTCCTACCACCGGCATTGCGACAGTCCGCTCCGCGGCCCTCGCACTGGGCACACGAATCTGGATGCTGCAAGCCAAGCACACACCGGTCGGCGGTCACATGGGCAGGCAATGCCGCCAGGCGTCAGGCGTACTCGCGCAGGACCTGGACGGGCCCGATGAGGCCCGACCGCCGGTCCTGGCGCATCCACGGGAGGGTGCGCTCGTAGTAGGCGTTCATCCAGCCGCGCTGGCGCGCCATCTCCACGACGTCATCGCGCGCGGCCTGGTTCCCTAGCGTATCGGTCACCTCCACGATCAGCTCGTTATGGTTGGCCTCAACCAGGCCGGTGATCTCCACGCGGTGCGGGGGCCAGGCGCTCTCGCCAAGATCCTCGCCGTTGAGCCACGCCCGCGCCACACAGCCGACCTCCCCGAGGTCGAGGAACAGCCGGCGGTCAATGTCACCCGGCGGCACATACAGGTCCACATGGTACCGAACGGTCCCGGAAAAGTCCGCCATCCCCAACTCCTCCAGCGGCCTGAGAGGGAAGTCCGCCGGGATGTGGCTGGGCGTGTAGGCGTGCTCCCGGACCTCCAGGTCGCCCTCAGTGGTGATCACCACCTCCTCGACCACCTGGATGGACTGCGCCCGCACCTCGCTGGTGACGCGCAGCAGCGAGTGCTCGGCACCGACCTCCGGCGCCGCGGCGCCCAGCGGCCGGGTGATGACCAGCGCGGACTCCCAGCCGGCGAGCGTGACTGCGAAGTAGGTTGGCTCGCTCACCTCGTCATGGACGGCCATGACGCGCTCTCGGGCCGTCAGCGTGTCCCACAGCAGCACCTCGCGCCAGCGATCGCTGACCAGCATCAGCCGGGCCTGGATCTCGGCGTCGCTCTCGTTGAGCATGAGGTGCACGCCGTACTCCCCCGCAGACCGGGAGGCCATGGACAGCTCCGGCTGAGGCTCGTCGAGCTGCAGCTCGTGCCGGCCGATCACGAGGGCGAGCATCTCCGCGAGCCGGGCCAGCTCCTCGCCAGGTACGATCAGGCACGCCCCCTCTGCTATCTCCTGCTGCGTGAACAGCGAGCTCTGCCTCGGCCCAAGCAGGGCCGCTGTGAAGCCATCGTAGTCGAAGGTCAGCGTCCTGCCCAGGCGCCGAAAGCCATCTCCGGCCTGGCTTCTGCTGGCCCCCGACTCGTCCATCTCCACCGACGCAGCCGCCAGCCGGTCGAGGGCGCGCTCGAAGTCCGAGCTTGCGTCGAAGTCCGCCGACATCTCCGGGAGCGCCCCGGAGAAAGCCAGGCGGCCGCCGGACTCCCGCAGCTCCGCCAGCCGCTCCAGCGCTCCCACGGGCATGACCGGCACCCGCGGCACGATCACGGTACCGAAGAGCTGCCCCGGCGTCTCGAGCACTCCATCGGCCACGGTGCCTGCCATCAGCGCGCGGGCGTCGATGAACTCGAAGGCCACCTGCCGCGAGTGCAGGGCCGCGCATACCTCCCGAAGCGACTCCCAGGCCTCCTCCAGCGCCTCGCCGCCTACCCACGCGGCCTCGATGGGGTAATAGACCGCCACGTCCGCGACGGGCCGGCTCTCGCGGATGGCGGCGCTGACGGTGGCGCAGTGGTCCGCGAAGGAGGAGAAGCCGTCCCACAGCGGGTTGCCCTCTCCGAGGTGGCTCATGGTGCCAATGAAGCGCCCGCCGGAGGTCTCGTAGTACAGCGCCATGGGCGCGACGCAATTCACGCCGCGCAGAAGCTGGTAGTCGGCGACCCAGCGCATCTGCTCGGGCGTCAGCGAGTAGCCGTAGACCGCGAAGCTCTCGCTGAGGACCAGCCTCCGCCAGGGGTCCTGCGCCGGGCCGGGCTCCTGCTGCAGCGCCAGCGCCGAGGCCGCGAGCTGCGGGAAGCTGAAGTTGTCTCCGTCCGGGAAGATCTGCCGCCAGATGGCATCGACGCCAGGGGCGTGCAGCGCGCCGGCGGTTTTGAAGAAGTGCCCGAAGCCCCGGCGGTGCGTTGGCAGGACGTCCTCCCCGCCCACGTGCCCGGTGTGGATGAGGTCATGCTCGGCGCACCAGCGGTTGAGGGGCAGGAAGTAGGCCTCCTCGAACAGGTCCGTCCACAGCTCGCTGAACTCACAGCGGACCGCGGCGATCTCCTCCTCCGCGAAGTGCTCCGCCAGCTCCAGGCCGAGGGCGTCGTCGGAGAACAGCGCCGGCAGCCAGGGTCTAAGGTCGAAGCCTCGCCGGCCCTCAAAGGCCTCCAGCATCCCGGGCGTCCAGGGCACCGCATCGCCCCCCACGTCGCCGCCCACGGCCACCTCATCGGTGAACATGCCGGGTATGGTGCCGCCGAAGTACTCCCCGACGACGTCGGCGTAGCGCTGGTGGGTGAGCTCGATGAAGCGCTCCGTGGCGTCGGGGTTGAGCGTGTCCACCGGATAGCCGCCCACGTCCTCGGTGAACCGCAGCGCCGTGCCGCCCAGTACCACCTCGGCCACGACCTCACCGCTGCCGTCAATACGCAGCACGCGCCCCCGCAGCTCCGGGCTTCCCTCCACGACCCTGCCCTGGGCGTGCCCGCTGGGCCAGCCGCCCTCGTCGTAGAGCCAGCCGTAGATCCCCAGGCGGTGGGCCTCCGCCACCGCAACGTGGATCATCTCGAAGTACTCCTCCGAGAGGTAGGGCGGATCGATCCCCTCGATGAAGTCGCCGAGGCGGAAGCGCTCGCCCATGGGGTGCAGGAAGAACCCGCCGCAGCCGCGGTCGTGCATCTGCCGTATCTGGTCGCGGATGCGGTCGGGCGTGAGCCGGCCGTTGAGCAGCCAGAACATCTGTGGCCGATATGCGGGCGCGGGATCGCGCAGCAGCTCCAGCAGGTCCAGACGGTCCTCCGCCATCGCTCACACTCCCAGGCTGTGCCCCCATTGCAGGCCCTCTCTCACCTGGCGAGTTCGCTCCACCACGGCGTTTGTCCTTCCGGCTGGAGGTCCGGGCCGCCGCGCGCGTGAAGAATGGGCCGCCGAGCACCACCAGCCGGGGAGGTCGTCGTGAGCGACGAGCGCGTGCGAGTGATGCAGGTCGTCGAGCATGTCGCGCTGGGCGGCGCCACGCTGATGGCGATGACCCTCGCGGAGCGGCTCGACCCCAGCCGCTACTCGGTGGCGCTGGCCGCAGGCACCGATGCCGGCGCGGAGGGGAGCCTGGCCGACGAGATCCGGCAGCGGGGCATCGAGCTGCTCCCGGTCCCGCACCTGGGCCGCGCCATCAGCCCCCTGCGAGACATCCGCGCCGCGTGGGAGGTCGCGGAGCTGTTACGCACACATCGCCCCCAGATCGTGCACACGCATGGCTCGAAGTCCAAGCTGCTGCTGCCACTGGCGGCCCAGGTGGCGCCGGTGCCCATCGCCGTGGCGCATCTGTGGGGCTGGGAATGGCACCCGGCCCGCGCCACGACGAGGACGTCTCTGGTCCGTGCCACGGGCACTCCTGCCCGTGGGTCGTTGAATGCAACTCGGGAACAGCGCACGGACAGAGCTGTCCGTGCCACCGCTGCACCCTTGGCGATGGCGCTGGAGGCGCGGCTGGTCGCGGAGTGGTATGACGCGCTCATCGCCTGCTCGGCGGCTATCCGGGACGAGGGATTGGCACATGGCGTGGGATCATCGGGGACGTACGAGGTCATCCGGCCGTCGATCGATCCCGAGCGGTTCCGGCCCGGCGACGGCCCGGGACGGGAGCGGGTGCGCCGGGAGCTGGAGCTGCCTGAGGACGCCGTCGTGGTGGGATCGGTGATGCGCCTGGCCCCGCAGAAGGACCCCGGGACGCTGATCAGGGCCGCGGCGCTGGTGGCGGCCTTCAGGCGGCGCGTGCACTGGCTGATCGTGGGTGGCGGGCCGCTGGAGGACGACGTGCGCGAGCGCGTGGAGAGGCTCGGGCTGGCGGATCGCGTGCGGCTGGTAGGCCCTCGGCGGGACGTTCCTCGGCTCCTGCAGGCCTGCGATCTATTCGCGCTCTCCTCGGCGTGGGAGCCCTTCGGGATCGCCTACCTGGAGGCGTCCGCAATGGGCCTGCCCGTGGTGGGGACGCGGGTCAACGGCGCGCCGGAGGCGGTGATTGACGGGGAGACCGGCCTCCTGGTGCCGCCGGGGCGGTACGCCGCGCTGGCCGCCGCGGTGAGCCGCCTGGCGGGCGATCCGGATCTGGCGCGACGCATGGGTGAGGCAGGACGCTGCCACGCTCGGCAGTTCAGACACGAGCGCTTCGTGGCGGCAGTGGAGGCGCTGTACGAGCGGCTGCTGCGCCGCTGAGCTCCCGCAACAGGCTGCAAGCAGTAACCTACGAGCGAGGAGCTCGAAGCCGTTGGCCGTTGGCTTGTAGCTGGTAGCTTGCAGCTTGTGGCTACCTGTAGCCCAGGCGGCGGAGGCGCTCAGCGACTTGCGGCTCCACGGCGTTGGCCGTCCCCGGGCGCTCGGGCAGCAGAGCCCTATCGTCGATCTCCACCTCCGGCGGCTCCCGAAACATCTCCCTGAGGACCCGGCCATCGAGGCATCCCGGAAGCGCGAGGCCACCCAGATGCAGCACCGTGGCGGCTACGTCGCAGATGGACGCCCCGCGGATTTCAGCGCCACGCCTGATACCGCATCCGGCCGCGATGAACACGCCCTCGGGAGCGTGGCGTGCGGTCTGCAGCGGCGGCTGCTCCGGGCGGTCGATGACGGTGCTCCCGCACCGCAGGCCGCGAACGGGCGACAGGCCCCCACGCCAGCGCACCAGCAGGTCGGGAGCGCAGGCGATCCACGGGCCCTCGTAGAGCTCCTCGCGGGCAATGACCGCCTCGATGAGCTGCTGGCCGGTGGCGGCATCGCGGCATGACAGCAGGACCTCGCGGATCTCCTGTCGCATCCGATGGCCTTCAGCCTCGGGCAGCAGGCCGCCCTCATCGCGGCCCGCCACGTTCAGCCAGGCGTCGGCCCGACCACCGACGAGCAGCGAGAAGGCGCGCGTTCGCCCCCACGCGATATCCCCCGCCAGCAGCTCCGAGGCCAGGTCGCGCCTGGCCGCGGCCAGCCGATGCTTGAGCCCGGCGGGGACGATGCGGCCGAGGCTCGTCGCGATCCGCCGCAGCAGTCCGCGCCGGCGAACCTGCCAGCCCAAGGCATCGAACAGGCCGGGCAGATACAGCTCTCCATGATGGGCCGGACGGGCCCCGTGATCGGACGCCACCAGGACCACGTCCGGCTCCGCGACAGCAATCAGCCGCGCCAAAGCGCCATCCACCTCCCGGTAGGCCTCCAGCACGACGTCCCCGACGCGCTCGGACAGGGCGGGGTCATGCTGGGGGTGCCCGGGATCGCTGAGGTGCATGTAGTAGTGCTGCGCGGCGTCGGTGTCGGTGAATGCCACGGCCATCAGGTCCCACCGCTCGCGCGCCAGCAGCTCCGCGGCGATCTGCCCCTTCCGGCGGAGGTTGGTGAGGATGCGCTTGCGCGCGGCTCCGTGGCGGCGGGCGGCGACAAGGCGCTGCACGTCCGAGTGCAGCGGGTAGGCCCCAAAGCGCGCCCCCAGCTCGCTGGCCAGCTCCGGCGGGTGCGTGAAGCCCGGCGCCCGGGGCGACGGCGCCAGCCAGCCGGCGACCTGCAGCCCGTTGACCGCGTCGGCCGGCCACGTGCAGGGCACGTTCAGCACCGTCACGCGCCGGCCGGCCCGCGAGGCGATCAGCCACCACGGCTCGGCGCACCGCGCGCTCGCAGTGCTGAGGCGGAATCGCCGGGTCCCGGGAATGCGGTCGAAGAAGCTGAAGATGCCGTGGCGGCCGGGCTGCACGCCGGTGGACATGCTCGTCCAGGCCGAGGGGCTGGTCATGTTGGGCGTGGAGCGCAGAGCGCCGAAGCAGCCGGCCTCGGCGAGCTCCGCCAGAGCCGGCAGCTCGCCCGCCTCCATCCATCTCCGCAGCATGGTCGGAGAGGCGCCGTCGATGCCCACCAGCAGTACCCGCGACATTCAGGCGCCCTCCAGCAGCTCGAGGTAGACGCGCTCATAGGCGCGGACCATCTCCCGGATGTGGTGATGCCGCTCGACGTGCTGGCGCGCCGCCAGCGCCGTCGCGTGGGCGCGCTCCGGCCGGGCCAGCAGCTCGAGGACGGCCTCCGCCACCGCCTCAGGCTCGTCAGGCGGAACGACGATGCCCGTGACCCCGTCCGCCACCGCTACGGCGGCCGGCGGCGTCACCACCACCGGCGTCCCGGCTGCCATCGCCTCCAGGACCGCCGCCGGATGACCCTCATGCCGGGAGGCCAGGACGAAGACGTCCGCCGCGGCCAGCAGCTCCGGGACGTCGTCCCGGCGGCCCAGCATACGCACGGCAGCCGACACGCCCTCCCCCGACGCCAGCTCCTCCAGCTCCGACCGACAGTGCTCGCGCCCCTCCGCCGGCCCCCCGGCGATCAGAAGACGCGCGTCGCGCTGATGCCGGCGGATGGCCGGCATGGCCCTGATGAGGACGTCATGGCCCTTGCGTGGCACCAGCACTCCCACCGAAAGGAGCACCGGCACGTCGGTCGGAATGCCCAGCTCCTCCCGGACGTGTGTACCATCCACCGACGGATGGAAGCGTAGGGGGTCGATGGCGTTGGGGATGACGGTGGAGATGGCGCGGAGGCCGGCCTCGTTGAGACCGAAGGTCTCCGGTAGCTCGCTGAAGGTGTCGTCCGTCAGGGGGATGATGCGGTCGGCGGACCAGGCCGCGATGCGCACTACCGAAGCCGGCAGGCGCTCGCGGATGCGCGCATTCCAGACCACCGGAAGCCCGGCGATGCGCCCCGCGGGACCGGCCTGCACCGCAGCCCGAGTCTGATTGCAGTGAAGCAGTGCGATGTCGGCCTGACGGAGCCAGCGCCGAAGCTGGGCGGTATGCCGCAACAGCGCGATCCCGGCTCGGAGCCTGGCGATCGCCCCCGCCTGCAGCAGCCGCTTCCCGTAGGCGTCGAGCGGAGGCAGTGGGGGCAGCACCTCCACCGGGCAGAGGTCCGCCTCCCGGAGACCGGCCATCAACGTGCCCTCCCGCGGCAGCACCACGTGCGGCTGGAAGCGGCTGCGGTCAAGGTGCTGCAGCAGCTCCAGCAGCACCATGCCCGGGCCGTCAACCGACGCGAAGGCGTCATAGAACGCGATCCGCCACGGCCTGCCCCCGCGCGCCATCACAGATACCCCAGCCCCTGGAGGTCGCTCTCCACCCGGGCGCGCTCCGCCGCGGAGTAGGTGGCACCAGTGCCCTCGCGCTCCATCGGCACAGCCTCTCGAGCGGGAGGATGACGCCGCCGATCCTTACGCCGCAGGATCTCGGAGAGCACGCGGCCGTCCATGGCCTCAGGGATGGGCTGGCCGAGCAGATGGAGGATGGTGGGCGCCACGTCCTCGATCCGCGCACCTGACAGGCGGCCACCCTCGCGGATCCCTGGCCCCGTGGCGCAGAAGATACCATGCAGGCGATGGGTTCCCTGGCGCCGCGAGGGCCCGATGACGGCGCCACGAAGCTCCTCGGGCAGGGGCCCCGAGAGCGTGAAGTCCGTGAGGATCTCCCACCGGTAGCCGCGAGGCACCGCCAGCAGGTCCGGGGCACGCTGGGTCCGGTCGCCACGGTACAGCTCCCTCGCGCGCAGCGGCGCGGACATGATCCTCCGGCCGGTCTCCGGACTGCGAAGCTCCATCAGGGCCTCGGCGATCTCATCGACGAGGGCATCTCGACGGGACGCGGCAACGCGGCCCCGCGAGAAGCAGCCCTGGGCGTTGACCGAGATGTTCCCGTAGTCGCTCCAGCAGAACGCGTCGGTGGCCTGCCAGTCTATGCCATGGGCGAGCATGCGCGCCAGCGTCCGGCGACGGGCGCCGCCCAGCCGGCGCCGCAGCCTCCGCCGGAGGGCATCCGGGAGCAGCCGTCCGCCGACGCGCAGCGCCGTGCGGCGCAGCCGGGCCGCCGGCGATGGCAGTGACCGACGCAGCCAGCCCTGGCGCTCCAGCCATCGGTTCAGGTTGACCCCGCCGGCGCAGGGCCCCGCACCGTGATCGGAGACCAGCAGCACCGTGGTCTCCCGGCCGGCGCACTCCTCGAGCATGCGCCCGATCTGTCGGTCCACGCTGCGCCAGACGTGGAGCACGAGGTCGTCGATGCGGCGGCCATCGCGGGCCCGCACGCTCCGGTGGTGCCAGAACCAGTGCTGCACCTGGTCCGTGGAGACGAAGACCACCGCGAAGAGGTCCACGGGGCGCTCGCGCAGCAGGAAGCGGCTCATGGCGCCGATCTTCTCGATGCGATCCTCCAGGCGGTCCAGAGCATAGCCCTCCCTGCGGGGAGGCACGTTCTTGTCGAAGTAGCCGCCGAAGCGCCGTGTCAGCTCCTCGAACAGCTCCGGGGGGTAGGCGATGCCCGGGCCGAAGTGGGGAGCGTCGATGCCCGAGAGGCAGAAGCCGCTGATGGCCGGAGGTGGCCAGGTCCAGGGGACGTTCAGCGCGCCGACGCGCAGCCCGGCGTCGGAGGCCATCTCAAAGACGGTCTTGAGCGGGAGCGCCCCGCCGCTCAGGAAGCGCGGCTGGTAGCTATCCGGCGGGATCTCCAGGAAGGCGTAGATGCCGTGGCGCCCGGGGCTGCAGCCGGTGAGCATGCTGGACCAGGCCACGGGAGTGAGCGGGGGGTGCGTGGAGCGCAGCCGGCCGACGCAGCCGCCTCGCATCAGGGAGGCGATGGCCGGCAGCTCACCAGCGGCGACCCAGGGGTCGATGAGGTCGAAGGTGCCGCCATCGATGCCGATCACGATGAGCGCCGGCGCACCGGTCATCTCCCCGCGCCGGACCCCGCTGAGCCGCGGATGAAGACTCGGCCGTTGTCCTCGACGCTCTCCTCCACGTCGAAATGCTGCCCCACGAGGGCGCGGATGGCGTCCGCTGAGAAGGTGTGCAGGTGCGTTCTCCGTGCACTGCCGGCCGAGTCCCCGGCCAGCGCACCCACGATGGAGCGCATGAGACCGCCCAGGCCACCCTCGGTCTGGGGCTCGGAGACGCCCTGGAGCAGCCCGAACCGTGCGCCGGGCCTGAGCACCCGGCGCGCCTGCCCCAGGACGGTCTCAGGCTGCAGGCAGTGGTCCAGCGAACCGGCGATGAGGCCCACCTCGAGGGCGTCATCGCGGAAGGGGAGATGCTCGCCGACCGCCTGGATGAGGCAGACCTCGCGCTCGGGCCGGGGCATGTGCTGGGGCAGGTCCTCGCCGCCGGGAGGCCGGCCGCCGGGGAGGGGATCGATCCCCACGTAGGTGACGGACTCGGGCAGCAGGTCCGCGAGGTGGCCGCTCCCGGAGCCGATCTCCAGGCACATCACGTCATCCTCCGGCAGTGCGCAGAACTCCAGGAAGCGCTCGTGCATGGCCCTGGCACTGGCGCGTCGCTGGGCGGCCGCCTCGGCATCCGACCAGGCCTCGTCCCGCCAGCGGAGGAACTCATCCATGACCGCTCGCCACTCGCTCCAGTGCTCATCCGCGACGCGGAGGCTGGATGCGAGCGTGGGAGGCATGAGGCTGGGAATGTCGCTGGTGATCGTGTACCGACGCTTGCACGCCGGGCAGGCCAGGGTGCCGGCGACGATGACACCGTTGCGCTCCTCGTCCACGTCTCCCCGCATGGGACAGTCCCCGCACGCCGGACAGGCCAGGACCTCCAGCACGCTGTCAGGTATCATCTCACCCACCTACTCAATGTACCCAAGCGACCGCAGCCGGCGTGCCACGACGTCATCCCCCGAAGCCGCGGGCCGCGGCCTCTGCGAGCGCACCTGATGGTTCACCGCGACCGTGCGGACATCCTTCGCCGCCTCCGGCACCAGCAGGTCGGTCATGACCTCGCCATCCATGTATGACGGGACTGGCAGGCCGCACAGGTGCATGACCGTGGGCGCCACGTCATAGATACACCGCCGGCAGTCCCGGATGCTCGCGAAGCTGGGGCCGGCACCGATGAGTGTGCCGGCGGGGTGATGGGCGCCGGTCGGCAACACCGGCGGCGAGGGGTGCTCGATGCGCCGGCCCCGCCACCGCAGGGCTCGCACGCGCAGGTGGTTGCGCCAGTGGACCAGGAGATCGGGCATCAGGTCCGCCTCCGGGCCGCTGAAGACATCCTCGCCGCGCGTAATCTCCCGCACGGCGGGCTCTCCGGTGTCGGCGTCAACCAGCGAGCGCAGCTCCTGCTCAAGCTCCTGCAGCAGCTCCCGGCGCTCGTCGCCGTCCGCCACGATGCCCTCCGGCCACCGGCCCGCCAGGTTCACGAACACATGACCGGCCTCCGTCCATGCCCGCGTGGCAGACCAGTCAACCCGCATCCCTCGAGCGGCCGACTGAGCCCGGGTGAGCAGCGCCGGGACTCTGGCGCGAAGCAGCGACTTCAGGCGGTTGCTGAGGCAGTTCCTGGCGAGATCGAGACCGCGGCCAAGCAGGCCGTCGGCGGCACGAGCTGTCACGCCGCGCCGCCGCGGTACGAGGTAGCCGGCCTCAATCAGCCAGGGCCGCAGCAGCACCTGAGCGCATGAGTTGGGCGCCTGGCCGTGGTCGGAGACGATCAGGAGGTCGCAGTCGGGGCCGACCTCCTCCAGGAGCCGGCTCAGCTCGCGATCCAGGACCTCGTAGGGCGCAGTGAGCGTCTCCCGCCAGCGTTCGGCCCCCTCCGCATCGTGCTCGGGGTGCGTCCTGTCCAGCAGATGCCAGCACCAGTGCTGCAGGGAGTCCAGCTCAGTGACGACCGCGCAGGCGACGTCCGGCCGCTTCCGCGCGACGAGCCATCGCGCCACGCGCAGCTTGTACCGGATGCCCTCCGCGGCATTCTTCGCCACGCGCTCGTAGCGGCCCGAAAGGGCGTGCCGGCGCACATCCGGGTGGATGGGATAGGCGCCGAACTGATCCACCACCTGCTCGGCAAGCTCCGGCGGGTGCGTGAAGCCTGGCGTGGCCGCGGAGGGGCAGAGCCAACCGGCGATCACGGCCCCGTTGACGGGCTCGGTCGGGTAGGAGACGGGGACGTTCATGGCGGCAACGCGTAGCCCCTCGTCGGAGAGCAGGCGCCAGAGGCTGGGAGCCCGGCGATCGGCGGCTGTGATCTGCCGGGGCCGGTAGCTGCCCCGAACCGGGTTGGTGAAGTGAAAGATGCCGTGGGCGCCGGGGTTGGCGCCGGTGACCAGCGAGCTCCAGGCCGAGGCGCTCTGGTAGTTGGGGGTGGACTCCAGTACGCCGCCGCAGCCTCCGCGCGCAAGGCCGCCGATCTCGGGCATTCGCCCGCCGGCCACCATCTGCCGCAGAAGGCCTGGCGGCAGCCCGTCGATCCCCACGATCAGCACCCGTGGCATGTCAGCGCCAGTAGCCCAGGTCCCGGAGATGGTCGCGAACGACGCGCGAGGCCTGCTCGATGCGGATGGGATCCTCGATGACCTTCGGCAGCTCGCGGTCGAGGACGCGGACGGGATGTTCCTCCAGGAAGTCCGGCGTCAGCGCCTCCTCCAGGACGCGGCCGTCGAAGTAGGCGGGCACGCGCTGGCCGCACAGGTGCATGACGGTGGCCGCCACGTCCTCCACACCAGCGCCCTCCACCCGCACGCCCCGGCGCACCCCGGCGCCGGCGGCGATGAGCACCCCCTCCGGCCCCGGAGCGCCACCGGGCATGGTCGGCCCGGAGGGCCGCGCGACCTGGACGCGACCGTCCCTTCCGGTGACAGTCAGCCCTGTGACCACGCCCCGGTCCTGCCAGCGGATGACGAGGTGCGGAATACGGCTGAGGTAGGGGCCCGAGAACACCTCCTGCCGGCGCTGAGCCCACTGAAGGGGCTGGCGGCCGGTGGCGGGGTCTATGCCCGTCTGCAGCTTGGAGATGATGTTCATCAGCAGGCTGTCGAGCATGCCGCTGGGCACGATGCCCAGCGGGAACTCGGCCTCCGTATTGAGGAAAAGGTGTCCGCCGGGAGCGGGGAGCACCCAGCTCCGCTGATAGTCGATCCAGGGATCGCCGTCCGCCCGGCGCCCGGCCTCGCCGGCGTCCATCGGCTCGGGGAGCAGGTCGGCGAGGCCGCCGGGGAGCACGCCTCGCAGCGCGCGCAGGGCCCCGTCGGAAGCGTCGGCCATGGCGCTCATGAGACGGTGCCAGGCCCCGCCGGCCGACGACCGCGTAACCAGCAGCTCCAGGTGGCTCATCACGTCGGGCACACACGCCGGGGCGCGGCTGTTCAGCGTCATCCCGTAGGGCGCAACGACCAGCAGGTGATCGGATGGCTCCAGGGCATCAATGAGGTCACGCACGGCGGCGTCCACTACTACGTAGGCGTCGGCGATCAGCTCCCCGTGCCTGGTCATCAGCTCCTCGCGATGCTCCGGGTGCCTGCGGTCGTTCAGGTGCCAGTACCATCGCTGGATGGGATCCAGCTCAGTGAAGTTGACCGCCAGCATGTCCCATCGCCGGTCGCCGAGCAGCTCCCGGGCGAGCTTGGCCTTGGCCTGCAGCGCCTCCAGCGCGACCTCGATCCCGGCCCCATAGTGCCCGGAGCGCGCGAATGATTCCAGCCGGGGCAGCAGCGGGACGTCCTGCAGCCTGCGCGCGGCCATGGTCGCCACCCGCCGGGGGTGGGCGAAGCCCTCGGCGTCCACCGACGGCGCCAGCCACCCGGCCACCGTCGTCCACTCGGCCTCGCGCGCGGGGAAGGTCATGGGCACCAGCACCGTGCCCGCCTCCAGACCACGGTCGGTGAGAAGCTGGGGAAGCGTGGGCGCCCGGAGGAGTCGGGAGTGGGCGGGCTGCCACTCGTAGGTGCCTGGCACCAGCATCTGCAGGTCCCAGACCCCATGCTTGCCGGGATTGACGCCGGTGAGGACGCTCGACCATGCCGATGCCGGGCTGCAGTTGGCAGAGGATTCCAGGCGACCGTAGACGCCGTGGCGCATCAGCATGCGCAGCGTGGGCATGCGATCCGTGGAGGTGAGCCGCTCCACCATATCGGGAGCGGCGCCATCGATGCCGATCATCAGGAGCATGCCGCCGCAGCGCCCTGAGGTGGCGGCGCTGCCCTCCTCTCGCCCTGCGTGCGCCGGCATCTGGTCATACGCGTCTCTCCGTCTCCGCCGGAAAGTACTCCGCCCGGCTTCGGCGCGCACCCACCGCGACCGTGCCGATCAGCCGGCCGCCGCTCTCCTCGGCGAGCGTGGTAAGCCGGCCGGCCGCGTCCACGTTCGTCCGCGCCAGGTCCACGATCACCACCGCCGGCCAGCCCTCACCGAGGCCCGGCAGCGCCTCCAGCAGCCCCGCAGCGCCCGGCTGGGGCACCACCAGCGTCATCTCGTGCGAAGCGTCAGGGGAGGATGGCTCTCCCTCGCGGACCCGGACGCTGCGGCCCTCTTCTCCCGCCACCTCCGCCAGCGCCCCGGCGAGCGCCCGGGCCGCATCCCCCGCGCCGGCCGACAGCACAGCGACCGACCGCTCCCCGGCACGAGCCCCGACCTGCCTCAGAAGTGCCGACAGCGCCTCGGCGTCCGCTTCGCTGCGATGCTCCGCGCTGCACCACCGGCCGCCCAGCACCGCCAGCACCGGCAGGCCCAGCATCCGCGCGGCGCGCTGGGGGTCGCGCGGCCGGAGGTCGAGGTGCTCGGCGAGCCCCACGGCCAGCAGACCCAGCAGCAGTCCCGCCCCAACCCCGGCCGCGATGCTCAGCAGCGGCCGGGGTCGGGCCGGCTCGTCGGGCAGGATGGCGTGCTCCACGAGCCGCGAGGCCGGGGTCTTGGCGCGCTCGCTGATGGCCAGGTCCTGCTCCCGCTCCTTCAGCGCCATGTAAATGCGCTCCAGCAGCTCCACCTCCCGCTGCAGCCGCAGCAATCCCACCTGGTCATCGGGCAGACCTTCGAGCTTGTCCTCCGCGCGCGCCACGGCCTCCCGCAGCACCTCCAGCGACTTCCGAGCGGCCATCTCGTCCCCCTGGGCAACCAGCATTCGCTCCATGAGCTGCTGGGCGACGGGGTTGACGGCCTCCTCGCGAGAGCCCACCACCTCGGCCGAGGCCGCCCGGAGCTGGCCCCGCAGCTCCTCGACCGTGGCGGTCGCGCTCCGCAGGGGCATGCTCTCAGGCGCGTACTCCTCCAGCAGGCCCACCCGCTCGGCCTCGGCATGAGCGAGCGCCTTCTGCAGCTCGGCGATCTGCGGGTTGCGCGTCCTGATGATGGCGCGCACGATCCGCTCATCCACCTCCCCCAGCTCTCCCATCAGCTCCTCCTGTAGAGCGGCCTGGGCGTTGGCCGTGGAGCGGGCCATCGCCGCCTGCTCGCTGAGCCGCACCACCAGGCCGATCTGCTGGCGAGCCGCCTCCTGCAGCTCCACCGTGCCCACCCGCTCCCCGAAGCTGCGGAGACTCTCCTCGGCCTCCGCCAGCCGCCGCTCCACGTCCGCGATCTGCTCCTCGATGTAGCTGCGAGTCCGGCGCGTCGCGGCCCGGGCGTCCGCCAGGCTGCGGCCCAGGTACGAGAGCACCAGGGCGTTGATGAAGTCCCGGGCCATCTCCGGGTCCGTGTATTCGCAGCGGACCTCGATGAGCTGGGAGTCCTCCACCGCGGCGACCAGGAGGGTGTCGAAGAGCGCCTGCTGGTGCTCCGGCCACCGGGTGGGCGGCGGCTGGGGCGGCAGGGAGGCGAGGACCTGGGGCAGGGACTCGAACAGCTCCTCGCTGAGGCCCTCCCGGCGCAGCCGCTCCAGCAGGTCCGGGCGCTCGTGGAGGATGCCCCAGGCGCCCTGCAGGGCGGGTCGGCTGCACACGAGCTGGACCTGCGTGGCGAGGTCGGCGCCGCCCAGCGCAGAGACCGGCTCCCCGAGCATCGACAGCACCGGCGCCGCAGACAGCACCGCCGCGCGCGGCGGCTCCTCAGAGACCACTACCAGCTCCGCGCGCGCCTCGTAGACCGGCGTGGCCACCAGCACGTAGGCCCCCGCAGCAGCGACGCAGGCCCCGAGCACGCCCAGCAGCACCCACCTGCGGCGCCCCAGCAGCCGCAGGTGATCGCGCGCGGTCATCGGCTCGTAGGATCCGCCCGTCATGATGCCTCAGAAGACGATGCGCAGCAGGCCGGCCACGCCCAGCAGAAGGCGGGCGGCCTCGTCACGGGTGATTCCGCTGTCGGAGGGCACGAAGATGATGTCGCCGGGCTGCAGGATGGGGTTCTCGGGGCCACCTCGGCCCAGCATCAGGGCGCGAGCGTCGATGAACCGCATCTGCGGCCCCTCGCCGCCCTCGCGCCAGAGGATGGTGCGCTCCGGCTCGGCGCCCTCCTCGGCCCAGCCGCCCGCTGCCCCCAGCGCGTCCATCAGCGTCATCTCCGGCTCCAGGGCCACCAGGCCCGGCTTGACCACCATGCCCAGCACCGCCACGCGATCAACGCTGCGCGGCACGATCAGCACATCGCCGTCGGCCAGCTCCGGATCGGCCGCTCCCGCCTCGCCCTGCAGCAGGCCCTCCAGGTTCACGGGGAGCGAGCTGCCGTCCGCGCGCACCAGCACCGCGCCGGGCAGTCGGGCATCCTCCGTCGCGCCCTGCGCCACGGCAACGGCGTGGGAGACGCGCTCGCCGTCATCGAACTCGTACCTGCCCGGCGCCTGCACCGCACCGACCACCGTGACGCGGCGCCTGGCCTCGGGGATCACGATGAGGTCCCCCGGCGCCACCGCGACGTTGGAGGCGGCCTCGCCACGCTGGGCGATCGCCTCCACGTCCAGCCTGATGGACTCCCCATCCGGCCGCACGAGTGTCCCCTCGGCGGCGGCCCGATCGGTCGTCCCCCCGGCGCTGGCGAGGAGGTCAGCGACGCGATCGCCCTGCTCGGCGGGATAGCGACCGGGCGCGTTAACCTCACCGACCACACTCACCAGGAACTGCGTGCTGACCAGCAGCGTCTCGCCAGGCGCGATCGTGACCGCGCCTTGCTCGCCGCCGCCTGAGAGCGCGGCCAGCACATCGATGCGCCTCTGCCGACCGTCCGCAGCCATGAGCGTCGCCCAGCGGGGTGCGGCCTGAGCGCTCAGCCCCCCTGCCAGCGCCACGGCCTCCGCGACCGTCACCGGCTCGCGGACCTCCACAGGCCCCGGCCGCCCCACCGCCCCCAGCACGTAGACCGGCAGGACATGCCTGCGGACCAGCCGCACCGAGACCTTGGGGTCCCGGAGCTCGTCGCGCAGCGCGCCGGCGACGGCGTCGGCGAGCTCCACCACCGTCCTGCCCTCGGCCCGCAGGTCACCGGCCCCGGGCACGTTGATCATGCCATCCGGGCGCACGGTGGCGGCCTCAAGGCTGAAGTCCGGGTGGTAGAGGACGCTGACGGCGATGACGTCATCGACGCCCAGGCGGTAGGGCTCCTCGCCGCCGGCGGGCAACGCCCTCATCAGGCAGGCGGCCGCCGCCATCAGCGGCCAGCAGCTCCAGCTCATCGCGAAGGTCGTCCTCATCGTGGAACCATCCCCCGCGGCCCACGGCCGCCGGAGTGCACCGAACGCGCATCGACGCGCCAGGTCGCGTCAGCCGAAGATGCGCAGGGCAATGTTCGCGATCCAGCCGGCCAGGATCAGCGCGAAGAAGGTCTTGGGCACCCAGGGGCGCTGCAGCCACCGGGGTGTCACCGGCACATCCCGGATCATCGCCCGGATCGCCATCAGGCCCACCACCCAGGCCGCGAACCAGGCGGCCGGCCCCAGCACATGCGCCTCAAAGGCCGCACCCACCTGCCACCTGGCCATGTGCGCGAAGGCCGTGGTCATCCCGCACATCGGACAGGGCAGGCCGGTGATCAGCCGGAAGCCGCAGGGCATGGGCAGAAGCTGCTGGTGCGTGCCGACCCCCTCCGGACTCGGCTCCAGCACCAGCGCGAGTGCCAGCACCGCGACCACCGCCAGCAGCATCGCCGCGCCCTCAAGTCGGTGCGAGACTTCAGGCGCGACCTCCCGCGCCGCCTCTCTCTCGCTGGTGGCCGGCTGGGCCGTCACGCTTCAGCCTCCCTCCCGCGCTCGGATGCTGCACCCATGATACCACCGTCGGCGCGCTCTGTCACCCACTCGGCCCATGGCGCAGCGAATCGCAGGTGTCGGACAAGAACGCGCGGACAGTGCTGCCGTTACGCGAGCGCCAGCTCGCGTGGAGGGGCCGGACCACCGTCCGGCCCGCCGTCTGCCTTCGCCATGGGAGGCGCGCCCCCCGCCCCGCTGCGGGGCTCCGTCATGCGAAGCGGGCGCCCTCGCCCGCCGGCGGGCCGAAGGCCCCCTCAACGTCGAAATCACAACGACCGGGCGGGAACGTAGTCCCGCCCCTCCAGACGGCTGGGCATATGCACCGGCTACCGCCGCCCCCATACCTCAATGCGCGGCGTGGGATACCGCCAGTCCTGCGGCGCCATGCGGCCCGGGCTGAAGGGCGCTCGGGCGGTCGGCCGGCGCGCGTTGGTGTACGCCCGCTCGTACTCGTCCACCAGCGCCCCCATGAGCTCCCGTGCGGCGGGGTCGCCGAGGCGGAGCCTGCCGCCAAGCTCGAAGTCGGTGATCACGACGACGTGGGGCAGCTCCTCGCGCACCCGGGCCCCATCCACGCCCACGACCGCCAGCTCCCGCACCGGCCTGCGGTAGGGCCGCCAGAGGGGGGTATCGCGCAGCGCAGCGCCTCCGTTGCAGTAGTCCACCGGCGGATGGTAGAACCACGGCTCCGTGAGCAGCCCGATGGAGCCGCCGCGAGGCACCATCTCCTCGAGCACTGCCAGGGCCTCCGCCCGCGGGTGGCGAGCCACGAGATCGTAAAGCGCATCAGCACTGAGCAGGAGTGGCGCGGCGACGGCGGCGACCAGCAGCAGGCCGACGGCAAGCCTGGCCACCGCGGGCTCGAGCCACGCCCGGGCCGCGGCCCAGGCCGAGCGTGATGCCAGCGGCGCGACTATGATGGCGATGACGGGCAGCAGCGGCACCTCATAGCGGGCGTAGCGCACCTGGGCCCGAGCGCTGACGGCAAACGCCACCACCCCGAATGCGAGCAGGGGCAGAAGCTCCCACCACCGCCCTCCCCACGCCATGATCAGGCCCACGAGGACTGCAAGCAGCACCGGAAGCCCGCAGGCCCGCACCAGGCCGTGCAGGTGGAAGAGCCAGCCGCTGGGATACAGGGCCATCATCGACGGGTCGTCGCCGACGCGCATGTGATGCATCTCAAAGCTGATGTCGCGCCAGGCGCTGGGCCAGTCGAGGAACGTGAACGGGGAGGTGAGCGCGAAGGCCGCCAGGGCGGCAGCAGGCGGCACAAGCAGCGAGGCCAGCGGCGGCCGATTCCCCCCGCCCCTCCACGCCAGCGCCCACGCCACCATCCAGCCGGTCAAGGGGGCCACCAGGACGATCGCCCCGCTGTACTTGGTGCTGGCGGCAAGGCCGGCGGCGGCCCCGGCCCACAGGGCGTAGCGAGGGTTGGGATCGCGAACCATCCAGACCGCGAATAGCAGTGCGAGGGTGGTGAAGAGCGCGCCGGGCACGTCCACGGTGGCGTAGTGCGAGTGCAGCACATGCAGCGGCATCACCGCCAGCAGCAGCCCTGCCAGCAGGCCCGCCCGGTGGTCCCAGAGAGTGCGGGCGAGGGCGTAGACGACCGCGACCGTGGCTACACCCAGGATGACCGTCACGATGCGGGCGTCGAGGGTCCACTCCCGGATCGCCATGGGCAGCAGCGCGCCGCCGGGGCTCGCGTTGGGGATGGACAGGAAGATGCTGGGGTCGGCGATGGCCGCCGCGATGCCAACCAGGTGGAGATACAGGCTCCCGTAGTTGAAGAAGTGCGGGTTGGGGTCTCCCAGCGCCATCGAGAGGGCGCCGCGGAGGGAGTGGAACTCGTCGGGGTGGTAGGAGAAGAGGTGGGTAGCGTCGGGGAGGCCCCAGGTGATCCCGATGAGGCGCAGGGCCAGTGCCACCGCCAGCACGGCGCCCACTCCGGCCGCCCGCCGGACCGCGGCCCGGCGCCGCTCCCGCCTCTCTGTCCGCTCGGCCTCCTGGCTCATGCCCTCACCCACGCGGACGCGGCGCCCGACCGGGCGCCGCGTTGGTGCACCTGTCCCGAACCGGGCTCAGCCGGACACGTGTACGATGGCATAGTGCGCCGGCGGTCCCCAGTTGCCCGCGCCGTCCACCGCCCGCACATGCAGGAAGTGCACCCCTGTCTGCAGGCCCTCGAAGCTCTTGGCCGCCGCCGTGCCTTGGGATTGGGCTGGCGGCACGGTCGCCGGCTGCTGGTCCAGCACATAGCTGTAGCCCGCGACGCCCGTCGTGTCAGTGGCCCCCCAGCGGAAGACGGGCTTGACAGTGCCCACGCTGCCGATGATGAAGTTATCGAAGTGGGCGGTGGCGCCCTTCCTGTTGTCGCGGCTGTTGCGGTCGCCCACGATGACGGCATCGACATTCAGCGGGCCCCGCCGCTGGCGCTGCTTGAGGATCGGCGCCAGGTTCACCGAGGCGTGATGCCACTTGCCGTCGGCGCGCATCCCCGGCACTCGCCCGATGGTCCCGCTGGGATTGTCGGTCATGGCGATGGCCCACCACTGGCCCGCCATGTGCACCAGCAGGTCCAGCTTGACGCCGGGGTCGAAGCGGTAGTCGAACGAGATCACCGGGAACTTGTCGGCCGGGAAGCCCTTTGAGGTGACCAGAGCCTGCATGTGCCCGCCGTCCTGCTGCTGGGTGAGCTTGACGCTGGCCTCGCCGCTGGCGGCCATCGAGGCATCGCGCTCGACGCTGGCGCCCTGGCTGCCGCCCCGATTGGACCAGCCGTCGGTGTCGCTCTCGAAGGTGTGGGCGACGTGCGTGCGATGCGTGCTGCAATCGATGCGCGCGATCTGTGGGCCAACGGTGTCCTTGGAATAGTCCATAGTCCAGGACCAGCTCGGGAGGCCGGTTACGGGATTGCCCGCGTAGTCGGCGGCGCTCTTGAGCTTCACATCGATGACTGCGCCGTCGTCGAAGATGGTGGGCTTCGGCGAGGTCTCCTCGGAGTTCCAGACCAGCCGGCCGCGGTCTGACAGGTAGGTCAGGCCGGCGTTCTCCACGGAGTAGTCGTTGTCGCCCACGGAGAGGATGATGCTGCCGGGGTCGATGCCCGCAATCCCCTCGTCGGCAAGCTCCAGCGACACCTCGGAGACCGCGGCGCTCACATCCGCCGGCGGCGCCTGCTGCGCCGCGATGGGCGGCTGGCTGTCAACAAGCAGCCGCTGATGGGCCGTGGCCGACCAGTTTCCCGCCGAGTCCGACGCCCGCACGTGCAGCCAGCCGTCCACGTCGCCCGGCTCCTGATAGGCCACGCTATCGGCGGTGGTCAGGATCTGCTGGGGCAGCTCCGTGTCAGGACTGGCATCGACAGCCCAGTTGACCCCCGCCAGGCCGCTCAGGTCCAGGACCTGCCAGCTCAGTTGCAGCGGCTCGGCCGCTGACACGATGGGCACCAGCTCGAAGTCGTCGAGATGGTAGACCTGGCCACTGGCATTGGAGGTCCAGCCGGTGTCGGCGATCCACATCTGCTGCACCTCGTAGCCGGGCGCGTGCGGATCCTCGCGCCGCAGCATCTCGTAGAGGTCGAACGCCGCGTGGTGCCACTGGTTGTCTGCGATGACGTCGGGCACCTCGCCGATCCGCGTGTAGCTGCTGTCGGTGTCGGTGAAGTGGATGCTCTTGCGCGAGCCGTTGACGTGCACCAGGATGTCCGCGCGGAGGCGCTCGGGGATCTTGTAGGCAAAGCGCACCAGCCGGTAGCGGCCGGCGTCGAACCTGGTCTTGCGGGCGTAGGCGCCGAAGCTGCCGCCGTTCATGGGGTTGTAGAGCTTCAGCGAGTAGCGGCCACTGGCGGCGGTGCTGGCGTCGCGGCTGAGCTCGGCGCCGGCT
Source organism: Armatimonadota bacterium (assembly GCA_034722055.1). Classification (GTDB taxonomy): domain Bacteria; phylum Armatimonadota; class Zipacnadia; order Zipacnadales; family UBA5352; genus JAYENL01. Next base: position 4,433 of record JAYENL010000194.1, on the reverse strand, counting down.
CTGGCCCCCCAGTTGTCCCACTCGCCCAGGTCGGTCTCGAAGTCATCCCCCAGCACCGGCACCTCGCCCACCGCGATCATGGGCAGCGACGGTGCCGAGCGGTCGGTGTCCGGGCCGGCCAGGAAGGTCCACTGCACGGGCTCGACCAGCTTCGCCCCGTTGCGGTCGGCCATCCCCAGCAGCTCCACCGACAGGCTGCCGCTCTGCGGGAAGCTGCGGCCCAGCGCCACCACATCGAGCTCGATGGTCTCGGAGGCGGGGTCGAAGCTCACCGCATCGTCGGACACATCCAGCCTCTCGTCAGCGACGGCCAGCCTGATGCTGCCCGGGTCCACGCCCACGCCCGCTCCGTCGGAGACACGGATGCGGATGGGCCCGCCGGCAATGAGCGCCTCGTCGTCGGGCTCGACGGCCACCACCGCCGGCGGCTGGGTGTCGCGCACCACTGCCAGCGTCTCCGTCTCGCCCCAGGCCCCATCGGGCAGCCTCGGCCGGGCGTGGATGTACCACCAGCCCTCCTCGGCAGGCTCGAAGGAGGCGTCTCCATTCTCGGACGTGATCTCCGCTGGGGGCAGGCCGTGGGGGTCGCGATCCATGGCGATGGCCCAGCCGGTGGGCTCCACGTCCTCGCCAGGCGACGCCGCCACCTGGATCTCGCCCTGCGACGGGCGATACAGCGCCAGATTGTCGATAAGCAAGTGGGTGCCGGCGCGGTTGCCGCCGAAGCCGGCGTCGAGGTAGCCCTCTGAGTTGAGATTGCCGATAAAGAGGTCGTGCGCCACCAGCCTGTCCCTGGTGCCCAGAGCCTGTTCGACGTGGCCCAGAAGGTCGAAGTCCACGTGGTGCCACTGGTCATCGGCCTGCACGTCGGGCACGGCTCCGATCATAGTCGCCCCGCCCGCCGGGTATGGCAGGCCGGAGAAGGCCACCTCGCAGAGCCTGTCGTTGACGGTGAGGTAGATGTTGACCTTCGCATCGGGCTCCAGGCGGTAGTCGAAGGCCAGCCGGGGCATCATGCGCAGGTCGAACTTGCCGATGTGCAGACTCGCTGCGAAGCTGCCGCCGGCGTATCGGTTCACCAGCTTGGCGCAGTGGGCGCTGCCACCGGCGCCGGGCGCGGCGATGGTGACCATCGCGCCCTGGTCGCCGTCGCGGTTGCCCACCGGCCCCAGGTCCGTCTCGAAGTCCGTGTAAACGCCCGGGTGAGTGGAACTCGTCAGGGTGGCGTGGCGCGGGTGCACCCGGTCAACGGTGCGCACCGCCAGATGCTGGAGGGGAGCGGGGTCGCGCGGGATCTGCTCGCGCTCGTAGTAGATTTTGATGCGCGAGAGAATCAGGCCGTTGTCGCGCGACCAGACGGCCACGCGGCCGCCCTCCAGCGGCTGGGGATCGGTGGCTTCCGCCACAAGCCGATCACCCACCCAGAACTGCAGGAGGTCGCCCTTCTTGCGCACCCGCAGCATCCACCACTTGCGGTGGAAGTCATAGGTCTGGGGCTGGCCGTCCTCCCAGATGGGCAGCAGGGCCTCCGCCTCGCGGCTCTCGGCCAGGGTCGTCTCGCCGCGCATGATGCGGGTGGAGCTGTTGAGGTCGCCGCCGTAGATGAAGCTGTAGCCGCTGGCGGGGTTCGCCCCGTCGCCGCAGATAGTGACGTTCATGTCGTTGGGATTGCCGTAGCTGCGGGTGCCCTCCGCCACGCCCATCTTGAAGCCGGCGTAGACCTCCACGGTGATGTCGCCGACGAACTGGCGCTTGGTCCAGACTGCAGCCAGCCCGTCCTGCTCGAAGCCGCCGAACCACGACCACTGGGGGCTGCAGGTCCATCGACTGGTGGTCTCCCAGGTCCCCCCGGCCGGCGTCCAGTCAGCGGGCGGGTCCGCGAAGGTGTAGTCGTAGACGTGATCGGAGTAGATGTCCACGTCGCCCGGCGACACATTCAGCCCGGTGGCCTCCAGCGCCACCCGGCGATGCGGCACGGGAAGGACCCAGTCGGCCAGGCTCTCGCCCAGCATCTGCTGCTGCCGCTCGATCTCCGCGGTGACTGCCCTCATGCTGGCGTTGGCCTGGTCGTGGTCGGGATGGTCCGCCAGGATCTCCTGAAGCAGCGCCCGCGCCTCTCTCACACGCCCCTGCCGGCGGCGCGTCTCCGCAAGCCAGTAGCGAGACTCGGTGGAGTCAGGCTTGGCGTCTAGCACCGCCTGAAGCTGCTCGGCGGCACCATCCAGGTCCCCCGCCGCCACCAGGGCCCGGCCCAGCCAGAATCGGCCCGCCAGATCGTCGGGGTCGGCAGCCACGATCTCCCGGAGCTGCGCCACAGCCTCGGCGGCCCTGCCCGCCGTCATGAGGTCCTTGGCCTCAGAGATGGATGCCGCGTGGACCTCAGGCAGCCCCTGCGCCACCAGGACCAGGGCCATGATCGCCACGACTGCGCGGATACGAATACTTCCCATGATTGCGCTCCCTCGCGCGATTCGCGCTCTCACCTCAGCGCTTCTCGGAGAATGCCACCGTTCCATCGAGTGTGGCGACCACCCATGTGCCTTTGCGCTCGACCGTGACCGGGCAGGGGTTGCTCTGCACCTCAACACTGCCCTCCGCCACCGTCTCCTCACCGTCCAGTAGCGTGGCCGTGAGGGTCTTAGAGCCCTGCTGGGTGGCGATGACAAGCGTCAGGCCGGCGGATTGGTCCTCTGGGCTGGCGTCCAGGCGCAGGCGCACCTCCCCGGCGGCCCGGCCAACGTTCGGTATCTCGAACTCCACAGTCTTATCGCCCAAGTAGTCGCCCTTGGTCCACCACGTGCCGCCCTCTCCATCGGGCGTGAGCCACGGGGCGCGGGTGCTGGCCCACTCAACCATCTCGGGGTGCTGATCGCTCTCGCTGAACTCCTTGGCCACCCGCGCGATGCGCATGGGGGGCAGCATGTCCAGCCGCGCGTCGTCGAAGACCCCCGCATCGGGGCCTTCGGCATACAGGCCCGGGCGGCCCGCCCTGGCGCCGGCGTGCCAGGCGTCGAGGACCCGCTTGCCATCCAGGTAGCCCGTCAGCAGCCCGTCGTCAGCGACCAGGCGTGCCCGGTGCCAGGTCCCGGCGGGCAGGTGCGCCGGGGCGGAGGACAGCACCTCCACCGCGTCCCCGGCGATGCGGACGATCTGCGCCTGCCCCTCGTAGTCCAGCCCGCAGCCCTGCACGCCGATGCGGAGCGCGTAGATGGCCTGGTCATCGGCACCGGCAACGACGCCCACCGCGGCGCTGCCGTCCGCGAAGAGATCGGCGGCCCAGCAGTAGCGCTCCCACTGGGGGCGGCCGGTGAGAGTCACGCCGGTGCCGCGCAGGTGCCCGTCCCGGCGCTGCCACGTGCCGCTTGCCTGCACCCAGCGGCCGGCGGCGGGCTCCTCGAAGTCGTCGAGCAGCACCGTCCACTCCTCGACCTTCACGCTGTCGAAGAAGGCCCCTCCGGGGCCCTCGCAGTAGAGGCCCGGCTGGCCCTGGCCGAAGAGGTCGGCCTCCGCCGCCAGCCTCGGCTCATCGTCCACCAGGACCTGCAGCACGCCATCGCAGATGCGAAGCTGCAGGGCGTACCACTGGCCGGGGATGTGCCCGCCGGAGGCCTGGGTCAGCACCGCGCGCTGCCCATCGATGACCGACAGAAGCTGCAGCAAGTCGGCGTCCTCGGCGTCCGACAGCGCCGAGGTCCAGCGGACCGCGAGGTAGTTATCGGGGTCCTGGAAGTACGCCACCAGCCCCAGCGGGTCGGTCTCCACCGGGCGCACCGCGGCGGTGACGGCATAGTTGCTCCAGAACCAGTACCCGCTGCAGGCGATGCCCGGCCCGTCAGGGGAGGAGCCAAAGTAGCTGAAGGCATTGGCGGACTTGTCGGCCTCCATGCGGTCCCTCTGCTCATCGGTGCGCAGCGACTGCGTCTCCCACTTGCCGGAGACAGGCTCCCACGTGCTCTGGGCGTCGGCGGCGCGCATGAAGTCATCGGTCATGTAGACGCCGCCCAGGGGCTGGAGCATGGCGTCCGGCACGTCCCCCCCGGCCACGGTGTAGCCCACCGGGCCGAAGGGCAGCTCCGCGTCCCACGCCCTCGCCAGCACCTGGCGAGCGAGGATCAGCTCGATCCGCCAGCCGTCGCGGCGGACGGTCAGCTCCAGGTCCGCGTCGGCCTCCAGGACGCCGGGCACGCGGGTGCGGCCGATAGCGGTGGCCTGGCCGTCCACCACCCGCTCCACGACGGTACTCAGTGGCGTCATGGCGATGCGGTAGTGGTTCTGGTCATCCTGCCAGTCGATGAAGATCTGGAGGCTCAGCGCCTGAGGATCGGCGACATGCAGGGTGCCCGCGAGGGCATATGGCCCGTCCACTGTCTCCTCCAGCATGGTGGGCCGGGCCTGCGCGTACGCGGGCGACGCCGCGCTCGCAGCAGCGAGCG
>JAYENL010000193.1:0-30105 GCA_034722055.1 Armatimonadota bacterium | reverse complement strand
TGACGGACGTGATCGGGGATGCCAGCGACAGGCGCGTGGCGTTCGGCGACGGTGCCTTCGTGGTGCTGCCCGAGCAGTTCATCGATGACTGGCATGGGGAGGACCGCGAGCAGGCGCGCCAGCGGCTACGTTCGGTGGTGGAGGCCGGCCTCGGCCGGGCGCCGAGCGTCCGCACCGACGCGCCGATGCTGCTGTGGACGAACCCCTGGCTCTGCGCGGAGGGCCGGGTGCTGGCGGTCCACCTGACCAACTACGATGTGGACCTCAACGCGGATACGCTGGAGCCGGCCGAGGACTTCGTCGTGGATGTGCGCCTGCCGCGTAGGCTCAACCCTGACAGGGCGACGCTGGTGCGACCGGGGGAGGAGCCGCTGGAGCTTGCGGTGCGGGTCGCGAATGGACGGGCGCGCGTCGAGGTGCCCCGCGTGGACCAGTACGCCGTGCTGGCCATCTATCGCGGAGAGGCGCTGGAGGCCGCCTGCGCGCTGGCCCAGGGGAAACGCGCCCTCGAGCGCATCCACGTGGCCTCACTCGGCCGCGAGGTGCGGACCTCTGACCTGGCGGGCCTGGAGCAGCGGGCGCGTGGCCTGCTGGCCGCCGGTCGCTCCGAGGAGGCGCTGGACGCGGCCATGACCCTGCACGAGGAGGCCGGCTCCAGGCTGGAGCAGGTCATCGACGAGAACCTCTCGCAGGAGCGCGCGGAGCGCCAGGCGCGGCTGGCCAGTGACGCCCCCCATCGGTTCGACTTCGGGGAGGAGGCGGCGGCCGAGGGCTGGACCGAGGTGCGCGCGGACACTGTGTGGTCCGAGCAGCAGGGCTACGGCTGGCTGTCGGCGCCGGACGCGGCGGCTCACGGCGGTGGGGAGCCCGATGCCCTGCACGGCGACACCCTCCGCGGCACTGAGCCGGCGACCTTCGCGGTGCGGCTGCCCGAGGGGCGCTACGAGGTGACGCTGATCGAGGGCGATCCGGGCAGCTACTATCGCTGCAGCGTCACGCACGTCGATGTCGGCGGAGTCAGCAAGCTGCTTGGGACGCAGCACTGGGGCGGCGTCTTCAGCACCCGCACCTTCCTGGCGGATGTTGACGAGGGGCGGCTGGAGATGACGCTGGACGGCGACGCGGTCGGCCCCTGCTACCGCAACGGCACCGGCTGGCAGCTCGCCGGCATGACCATCCGCCCGGTGGAGGCTCAGCCCTCGGCCGAGGCGTGGGTGCGGCGCTGCAACTCGGCCCTGCGTGACTGGGCGGTGGTGGGCACCTTCGACGATGACTCCTGCGAGGCCCTCGACCTGGTCTATCCGCCCGAGAGGGACCCGAGCGCGGGCGCGACCTACCGGGAGGGGACCGAGCGCCTCTCCTGGCAGCACTACCTGGCGCCCGAGGGCGGCATGGCGCCGGTGCCGCTGGCGGCGCTGTTCGACCAGATCGATGGGGCCGTGGCCTACGCCATGACGCACCTGCACGTGCCCTCGGCGCGTAAAGCCCGGCTGCTGGTGGGGACGACCGGCCGCGGGCAGGTATGGCTCAACGGAGAGCAGGTGCTGCGGGACGAGGTGACCGACGGCCTGCGCGCCGATGAGTTCATCGTCCCGGTCAGGCTGCGTGCAGGCTGGAACCGGCTGCTGGTGAAGGTCGCCAACAACTGGCACGAGGCCTTCGCCTGTTCGGCCTGCGTCATGGGGGCTGACGGGCGGCCCTTCGAGGACCTGCGCTGCTCGGCGACCGGAGCCCAGGAGGTCGAGCTGCCCCCGGCGCTGGCGCTGGGCACGCCCATGATTGAGAGCGAGGCGGAGGCACTGGAGCTGGGCGGGGAGATGGCGGCGACGGTCTCCTTCACCAACTCCGCGGACCGGCCGCTGTCAGGGGACATCGCGCTGAGGCTGCTGCGCGGTGTCACCGGCTCCGAGGCGGTGGTTATCGAGCCCGAACGGCGGCACTTCGAGGGATTGCAGCCCGGCGAGACCGCGACCGCTCGGTTCATGCTCCGGGGCGTCGAACTGTCGCCGTGGGAGACCGCGGACCTGGCGGCCACGGTGACCGTGGGCGACCGCGCCAGGACGCAGCGTTGGGGCCTGCCCTACCGGCAGCCGCGGCTGGAGGTGATCCCGGTCACAGCCCATCATCCGCGGGAGCTGCAGGCGGCGTCGATGGACGACGTGGCGGGATGGCGCTTCGCGCCCGACCGGCCGCTGGAGGGGCGCGTCGAGCTGGAGACCGAGGACGTGAAGGAGGGTGAGGGCGGGGCCCGGGTCACCATCACCGCCAACGGCGACGGCACTGAGGACTACCCGCAGCTCGAGCCTGAGGAGGTGCCCGGGCTCACCAACTGGTCCAGCTACGACCGGCTGAGCCTGTGGGCCAAGGTGACCGATGAGAACCCCAGCGTTCAGTCACGGCCGATCGCCGTGGTGGTCTACGACCGTGAGATGACGCAACACTCCCTGCGAGCGGACGTGCCTGCCGGCGAGTGGCAGCGGCTGGAGTGGGACATCAGCGGTCTGCCGCGCTGGGACGTCCCGCAGATCTCCATCTACCTCTACGAGCACCAGCCGGACCTGGAGACGACCTTCACCTGGCTGCTGGATGACATGAGGCTGACGCGGACCGAGGCGGCGGCGCCGCCCTCCCCGCGGAGCATCCCCGTGATCCTGGCGGTGACCAACCCGCTGTCAGAACCGGTAGAGGGCAGCGTGACCGTGACGCCGCCTGAGGGCTGGGAGGTGGAGGCCGCCGGATCGCTGACGGTTCCGCCGGAGCGATCCCGCGCGGCGCATCTCTACCTGACGCCCCCCGCCGACGCCCAGGGGGATTACGCGCTGGCGGCCAGCTTCGCCACGGAGGGCTACGTGCTGCGCGGCGAGGCGAGCGTCCTGGTGCGCCCGCAGGTGGTGGTGCCGCGGACCGAGGAGCCGCCGAAGCTCGACGGCCGCCTTGACGACGCCGCCTGGGAGGGGGCGGCGCGGCTGTCGGGCTTCGTGCTCAATGAGGACTGCCGCCCCGCCCCGACCCCGACGGAGGTGCTCCTTACGTGGGACGAGCGAGCGCTGTATGTGGCATATGGCTGCGCGGAGCCGCAGATGGACGAGCTCGTCGCCGAGGTCACCGAGACGGACGGGCACGTGTGGGAGGATGACTGCCTGGAGTTCTATCTCGACGCGGACGGGGTGCCCGGCGGCCACGATCACTACCTGGTCAACGCCCTGGGGACGATACGCGTCGAGCGCGGCGGGCATCCCGGGTGGGGCCGGCACACGCGCGCCGCGTCGCAGGTGGGCGAGGAGGAGTGGACCGCGGAGGTGATGGTGCCCTTCGCTGACTACGAGAGCGCGCCGCAGCCCGGCGACCGGTGGCTGGCGAACTTCAACCGCACCCGGCAGGGCAAGCCCGGCTCGCCCACGGAGTACCAGTGCTGGTCCTGCACCCACGGCAGCTTCGAGCGGCCGGAGCGGTTCGGGCAGCTCATCTTCGGCGACGGACAGTGAGCGCGGGGGAGGAATCCGGGTGGAACCATCGAACTGTGCCGCGCGCTCCGAGCATAGCCTCCGAGGTGCTGACCCTGCGATACGCGTTGGGTATTGACGGCGGCGGCTCCAAGTGCGACGTCGTGCTGGTCGCCGAGGACGGCACCGTGGCCGGGTGGGGACGCGGCGGCCCCACCCATCCCTGGTATGACACGTCCGAGGTGATCGCGGCGTCCTTCGCGGATGCCGTCGCGGAGGCCCTGGAGGGGATCTCCGATGCCCGTCTGTGGGTAACGGGGGTCTTCTACTCGCCGGAGGCCTGGCGGGTGGTGCGCGGCGCAGGTGAGGTCGTCGCCACGCTGAGGGCGGGGGAGGTGCAGCTTGCCCTCTCATCGGCTGGCGAGCAGTGGGGGATGGTCGTGCTGGCGGGCACCGGCTCCTTCATACACCTGCGCACGCCCCAGGGCCGCGAGCGACACGTCGGCGGCCTGGGGCCGGTCCTGGGCGACTACGGCAGCGCCTACGACATCGGCCTGAGGGGTCTGCGCGCGGCCTTCGCGTCTAGCTGGCTGGAGCCGCGCCGCACGTCCCTGATGGAGGCGGTGCCGGAGGCTCTGGGCGCAGAGACGCTCCCGGAGGTCTTCGACCTGGTCTACCACGAGCAGGCGCTCTCCCGGCGGGACATCGCGGCGCTGAGCCGGGTCGTGGATGGCGAGGCGGAGGGAGGCGATGCCGTCGCCGCGCGGTGCGTGCGGGAGGCCGCCGATGAGCTGGCCGACTTCGCGGTGGAGCTGATCGAGGAGATGGGCATGGAGGACGTGGAGCTGCCTGTGATCGCCTCCGGCAGCGTGGCGCAGAAATCCCGCCTGTGGTGGGAGCACATGTGCGAGCGAATCCGTGAGGTCGTCCCCGGCATGCGACCCATCATCCCCCGGGTGCGTCCGGCGGTTGGCGCCGCCCTCATCGGGCTTCGCGAGATGGGGGTCGAGACGACGCGTGCGCTGATGGATCGCATCGTGCAGACGCAGGAGGAGCACCTGCAGGCCATGGAGGCGGAAGCGGACGAGACTACCTCGTAGGCGGGCGGTGGAATCCCGTGCTGGCTGAGCAGTACGCCCAGGCGGTTCGCAACCTCACGGGTCGCATTGAGGACACGCAGATGGAGCGCATCACCGAGGCGGCCAACGCCATCAGTGACGCGCTCCTTGGCGGCGGCGCCTTCTGGGTCTACAACATCGGGCACGGGGGCGAGCGGGAGCTGACCCACCGCGCCGGCGGACTGCTCGCCACGAGGATCTTCTCCTTCAGCTTCAACGTGAGCAGCCCCATCGCCGACTGCCGGCGCGGCAGGCGCCGGTCCGAGCCTGTCGAGCCCGACCTGGAGCAGGTTCGCCTGGCCGTGCGCGCCAGCGAGATGCGGCCCGGCGATGTGCTGATGGTGGCCTCGGTCAGCGGTCGCACCCGCCGCACCGTGGAGCTGGCGCGCGCCGCGTCGGAGGCGGGGCTGACCGTCATCGGTCTGACCTCGCTGGAGTACACCCGGCAGATCGAGTCCGATCATCCGTCGGGCCAGCGGCTCTGTGACGTGGCGGACATCGTCATCGACAACTGCGCCCCCTTCGGCGACGCCTGCCTGGAGGCGGATGCCTACGAGCACCGGGTGCTGCCCATCTCCGGAGTGGCGCACATCGTCATCGGGTGGATGATCTGCGGCCAGGTCATCGACAGGATGACGCAGATGGGCACTCCCCCGCATGTGTACATGAGCGTCAACCGGCCCGGCGGCAGGGAGTACAACCAGCAGGCAGAGCGGGAGTACAACCAGCGCGGCTACTGACGTGCCGCAGACGGGTGATAGGGATGTCAGCAGAGGCATACTTCCAGGAGGCGGAGGCGGGCCTCGGACGCTTGCAGGAGACGCAGCTCACGGCCATCGAGGAGGCGGCCGAGCTGCTGACGGAGGCGGTGGTGGAGGACCGGAAGATCTTCTCGTTCGGCACCAGTCACTCGTTCATGCTCACCGAGGAGGCGGTCTACCGGACGGGCACGCTGATGCTGGTGAATCCCATCTACCCCCATGGCATGAATCTGTCGGTGCGGCCGATGACGCTCACCTCGCAGATCGAGCGCGTGGAGGGCCTGGGGGCTACGCTGCTGGAGGGCAGCCCGGCGTCCGAGGGCGATGTGCTGATCATCGCCTCCACCTCGGGCCGCAACCCGGTACCGGTGGACATGGCGCTGGCCGCACGCGAGTCCGGCATCAGCACCATTGCCATCACCTCCCTGGAGTACTCCCGGCAGGTGGACAGCCGCCATCCCAGCGGCCAGAAGCTGTATGAGCTGTGCGACGTGGTCATCGACAACTGCGCGCCGCTGGGGGACTCGGCGGTGGAGGTGCCGGGCTTCCAGCAGGCGGTGGGGCCGCTGTCAACGGTGCTGGGCTGCGCGGTGGTTAACGCTGTGGTGGCGCAGGTGGTAGCCAACCTGGTGGAGCGCGGCGTGGACCCGCCGGTCTTCGTCAGCGCCAACATGCCCGGCGGCGATGAGCATAACCAGCGCCTGCTGGCCGAGAACGCGGACCGCATCTTCTACATGGACTGACCGCCGCCTTGTCGAGCTGCGCCCGGCGCAAAGGCCTTAGGGTGTCCGGCGACCGCGGCTCCGTAGCGCGGGGTATGGGCACGAGGGGCCGCCGCGAGCGAACCGGATTCCTCAAATGACATGGGCCGGGGTGGAACCTTCGACCTGCTCGCTGTGCTCGCAGGTCTCACCGGGCGCTGGGCGCCCGGCGGCCCCTCCACGACAGTTGGGCATGATGGGAGGGCCACGAGCCAACCAAGACGACTGGCAGCGAGGCATCGGGAGTGCCGAGTTGCGCATCGCGCTGACTGTAGGAGGCACGAAGGGGCAGAAGCGCGAACTCACGGAGGCTACTGCCTGGAGCCGTGATCGCCCAGGGATACTGACCTTTGTGGAGGGGCCGCCGCGAGCGAAGTGAGCGGTGGGAGGTCGAGAGCGTAGCGATCGACCTCCCAGGTTCCACCCCGGCCCATGACCGTTGAGCATCCTGACGAATCCAGGCCTTCGCACAGCCGTTCATCGAGGGGCACCGATACACTCCACCCAATGGTGTGCAATGACACCCGAGGATGACGCCTCATCACGGTCCCACCCGCATCGACTTGACCCTGAGGACTACCGGCGACCGGGTCAGCCATGCCACGTCATCATGGGGACCTCAAAGCGGCGTGCATTCCTGACAAGTGGACCCGTGCCACAGCTTATCGTCGAGGCGCTCGACGCAAGCGCCGAGAGGCACGGATGCGAGATAATCGCCTATTGTCTGCTCCCCGACCACCTGCATGTCTTTGTGCGGGTGACCACGGAGGGCGGCGACATCGCCGCGTTCATTCACAGCTTCAAGACGTGGACGGGACGCCAACTGGCTCGCCGAGGCTATCCATCACCACCGGTATGGCAACGGAGCTTCCATGATCGTCACGCGCGATGCGACGACGATGTCGCGGGTACCATCTCGTACGTCATGCTCGATCCCGTCCGCAGAGGGCTGTGCCGCACACCGGATGACTGGCCGCATTGCGAGTACCGCCTGAGGATCGGCGGTGCTGGGCGCAGGCCTTCGGGGCGATGACGGCGCGGGCCGGGGTGGAACCTTCGACCTGCTCGCTGTGCTCGCAGGTCTCACCGGGCGCTGCGCGCCCGGCGGCCCCTCCAGGATAGTAGGCCATGATCGCAGAGCCGCGAGCCAACGATGGCAAGTGGCAGCAAGGCATCGGCAGGGCCAGCTTGCGCGTTGCAGTGCCTGTAGGGGGCATGAAGGGGCAGGAGCGCGAACTCACGGAGGCTGCGGGCGGAGTTGCGGTCGCCAAGGACTGACCTCCGTGGAGGGGCCGCCGCGAGCGAAGTGAGCGGTGGGAGGTCGAGAGCGTAGCGATCGACCTCCCAGGTTCCACCCCGGCCCATGCTCCCTCAGTGCGGGAAGTGCATGTACATCCGGGTGCTGGTGGCGACGCCGTAGACGCCCCAGACGCCGGCCACAACCACATCCCCGAGGATCAGTCCCATGAACAGCGGGGTCAGCCTCTGGTGGAGCTTGAAGCCCCCGTATCGCAGAACCGAGGCCTTGATCAGCCAGGCGATCAGGAAGGGCATCCACATGTAGCGCATGACCGAGGTATGCCCGAGCGCGTAGCCGATGGGATGCAGGGGCCACGAGGGAACGTTCAGCCGCGCCGTTCGCAGCGCCAGTGCCATGGTGCCGCCCCAGATGTAGCCGCCCATCTCCCAGACGTCGGCGCTCTCCGGCCGGATGAGCCAGCCGGCCAGGAGGTGCCAGGGCCGGGCGCCGCTGCTGGTGTACCAGCCGCGCACCACCGCCATGGCCGCGCCGTGGCGGTAGTAGATGTCCAGGTGGACCCACGCCGCCCAGACAATCGATGCCACGATCCCCACCAGCACGGCGGTGCGGAGGTGGGAGCGTGGTATCTCGCCCTCCTCCCGAAACTTGTGGGTGGCGATCAGTTGCACCGCCCGGGAGTCCGAGAAGTTGTCGAAGGTGCTGAAGGTGGCGAACATGGGCAGGCCTCTGCGCGGGATGACGCCGGTGCCGGTGAAGGTGACGAACATGTTGACAATGCCCGCCTGGAGGTTGAAGGTCCACGGGGAGCCGGTCTCGGCCGAGACCCGGGCCCAGGCCAGGCCCATCAGCCATCGCAGCAGGAAGTAGGCGGCGCCGATCGTCGCCGGCAGGCCCATCGCCGACGTCAGCCCCACCAGACCAAGCAGCGCCCCGCCCAGCACGATCAGGCTGGTGTGGCTTGACACCACCTGCACGCCCTCGGGCCGATCTGAGGTGGGGGAGCGTCGGACTCCCTGCCACGCCAGCAGCAGGGCCGCGGCGGCCAGGGTGAGAAGCGCACCGGTGCCCTGCTGATTGACGAGGGGGAGCTGCGTGATGCCGGCCCCGCCGCCTCTGCCCAGCCCCAGGGCCGCGCACACCACGTGCTCCAGCTTGGAGACCCAGTAGAAGAGCCAGCAACTGAGGGCGGTCTCGGTGGAGAGCATGTAGGTGAGGCCGATAACGAAGGGGTAGAAGGCGATGTACAGCGGCCGCATCGCCACCCATGGCATGGCCGTGATGCTCTGGCCCGCGGGGCGGGCCTTCAGCCACATGGTGGGGAACGGCGGGTAGAGGTAGTTGATGAAGTTGAAGCTCTGCAGCACCATGGGGATGGCGAAGCCCGCCCACATCAGCCGGTTGCGCCAGAAGGCCCCGGCCAGTCGCGCCCCGGTCATCGCCAGGGGAAGCTGCGCCAGCGGGAAGGTGAGCCGCTCCCGGCTCACCCACTGCTCGGAGACCAGCTTCGTCAGCGCCCAGGTGCCCACTACCATGAGGCTGGTGAAGACGATCCAGAAGGCCAGGGGCGTGGCCCAGGCCCTCAGCGTGGCGAGGCTGTAGAGGGTGCCGCCGGTCTCGTAGAACGGCTCGATGACGCTGTAGTCGTTCACCGTCACCCACGATGGGACATCGGCGAGCAGCTCCAGCCACTCGTTCTCGGGGCTGGCGTAGTACCTGATGGCGGGCATCATGGGGACCAGGTGGCCCCACATGCCGTGGCAGCCGACGGCCGTGGTGATGGTGGAGATGATATAGATGATCAGAAGCTCCGAGGTCTGGAGCCGAAAGGCTCGCCACAGCCGGCGGAGCAGCGCGAACAGCAGGACCGCCACGAACAGAATCAGGACGCTGCCCATCTGCAGCGAGGTCGTGCTCCAGTGCAGCACCTGGGCGATCTGGTAGCCGTACATGCCGAAGTAGAGGCCGCCCAGGGCAAAGACCAGGCCGATGACCAGCGCCCGCCACAGCGGCGCCTTCTGCTGCTCAGCGTTTGTGTGCGGTGTCACGAAGCTCCTGCCTTCACTGGTCTGCGCCGTTGGGAAGCCGTCCGTCGTCCGGGGACGCATCTTCTGATCCGCGGGCGTCTCTACCTCTGTCGCGCTTCAACGACGGCAGGAGGCGAGCGTCGAACAGGCGCCGTTGTGCTCCGCGCTCACTGCTCGGGCATGGGCTCGAACCTGGCGCGGGCGCGCTCGGCGGTCTCTCTCATCTGCGCCGGCACGCTCCCGTCGGCGTAGAGGATCACGATCCCGCCCGCTCCGAGGTCACGCAGCGTGAAGCTGACGGTAGCCGGGCGCACCTCCACCGGGATCTCGACCGGCCCGTCGAAGGCCGCAAGCACCGCGCCCCGCACATGCATGAAGCGCGGTACGCGGACTCGCACCGAGACCTCCCGAGCCGGCGTGAGGCTGAAGTCGTCGGGCGTGGAGGAGTAATCGCGGTTGACGAGCGCGACGGCCAGCGCCCGCTCGCCGCAGAGGATGCTACGGGCCAGGAGGTCGCCCCCCTCCACCAGCGGCCGGCCCGTCGGCGTCCCCATGGACAGCAGCGGCAGGACCTGATGCACCGTCACGTTCATGCGGCCGACCGCATTCCACATCCTCGGATGCGCCAGCAGGCCCCGATCCCCGTGTGCCGGATACCACTGCAGCGACTTCGCGCCACAGGCCAGTGCGGTGTAGACCTCCAGGCGCATCTCGTCGGGCACGAACTGCCGCTGTGCATTCTCGGAGTACCCCTCGCACAGGTAGATGAAGGGCCGGGGCCGGCTGGCCGCGGCGGTGTGCCGGACGTGCTCCCGGGTCCTGCCGATGATGTCGCGGCCGAAGGGATAGGCGTGGGTGCACAGGTAGTCGGGGATCTGCCCCCAGATGTACATGTTCCGCGGGAAGCCGCCGTGGTCCATCTGCAGGTAGGTGGGGTGGTTCGGGTCCAGGATGCGGCAGACCTGATTGGCTCGCTCCACATCGCGGCAGATGGACAGGTGCGGCAGGCTGGTGCGGTGGTAGCGGCCGTCCGGCTCGTCCTCCAGGAAATGCGCCCAGATAGCCTCCTCCTCGGCCAGCGGGGCGATGACGTTCGGGTCGTTGTAGTAGACCGGCTCGTACTTCTCCTGGTCGGGCTTCGTCTTGCGGTAGCTGATGTAGGTGCCACGCAGGCCGTTGGGGCTCAGCCGCTCGAAGAAGCTCGGTCGCGGCGGCACGAAGGCGATGTGCACGTCGAAGAGGTGGTTGGCGTACTGCCGCGCCTCGCTCTCGCTGAGGTTGCCCATGATGGCGAGCGGTGGTGGGGTCGGCAGGGCTCTGAGCAGCACCGCCCGGCGCTCGCCGCCGGCAGTGACCGCCACGGTGTGAAAGCTCCCCTTCCGCCACGAGCGCGGCAGCCTCACCCGGGCGTACCTGAGGCCGGAGAGCGCGTTAGTGACCTCCGCCGGCGGGGTCCGGCCGTCCACCTCGACCGCCTCGGGCTCGATCCCCGTCTCAGGGCGAGAGCGGCAGTAGACGTGCAGCTCATCCAGCGCCGGGCCGACGCCCACGTACTCCAGCGCGAAGGCCGACTCGGTGAGCGGAATGCTCGCGCTCACCGGGTCGCGGCCCTCCAGCGCGATCGTCAGTTGCCGCGAGGCGGCCGCGCATGCCTCGGGCACCAGGCGCACGATGATCTCGCCGATCCGCCCCGGCGGGATGGGGTTGGGGTAGACCCCGTACCAGGCCACCTCCTCGTTCGCGACCTCGATGTATCCGTCCCTGACATCCGGCTGCACGAAGCTCTCATCGGTGAGCCAGACCTCTCCCACGCTCTGGCCGTCCAGCAGCACGTCGTTGACTACCAGCGGGGCATCGGTGGGATTGCTGACGTGCGCGTGGATGGTGCCCGCGTAGTCGATCTCGTCGGGAGCGTACCAGGCCCCGTAGAGGGCGTCGCCCTTGGCGGCCATGGCGGATGACAGGGCCTGGCAGATGAGGCATGAGCATGTGAGCATGACGCGCAGATGGCGGCTCATGATGCCCCTCCCGTCGCGGCGGATGAGCCCGGATCGACGGCGCCAGACTTCGCGGCGACCGGGGCGGCTCCCTTCCACCGACAACCGTTGGTGCCGGCGGCAGCGGATGAGGCCCGTGCCACGAACCACAAGGGACCACGAGCGCTGATAGGGAAGTAGCACGGCAGTCGGGCGTGGGAAATGGTCGAACAACCGGCGTCGGAGGTGGCGTATGCGTCTGGTGGCACTGCTGATGGCGGCGGCGATGATGGGGGTCGGGACGGGAGCGCGGGGCCAGGCGAAGGCGCAGTCCCGGCGGGAGATCGACCTGAACGGACAGTGGGAGTACGTGCGCGTGGCGGAGCTGGATGAGCCCCCGCGGGAGGGCTGGCAGCCGTTCGAGGTGCCGGGGATGCTGCGCGGCGTTGACTATCAGCGCGCCTGGTTCCGGCGCGAGTTCGAGATCCCCGAGGCCATGGCCGGCCAGCGCCTCGTGGTGCACTTCGGCGGCGTGAAGTTCAACTCCACCGTCCGGGTCAACGGAGAGACGGTGGGCGGTCACTTCGGCGGCTACGAGGCCTTCGACGTGGACATCACCGACGCCGCGCGGGTGGGCGAGACCAACCTGCTGGAGCTGGGCTGCCATGACTGGACCGGCGTGTTCATCGACCGGGAGACCGACTTCTCGGTGATGCGCGAGCGGCCGGTGCGCTCCCGCTCGCTGCCCACCGACAAGATCCTGGCGCCCATCGGCGGGCACAACGAGCTGTTCGGCCCCTGGGATGACGTCTCGTTACGCTCACACCCGCAGGTGTGGGTCGGCGAGGTCTTCGTCAGACCCTCCGTCCGCAACCAGAGCCTGCGGGTTGACCTTACGCTGGTGAACGCGACCGTCGCCGGGGTGGACGTGGCGCTGCAGGCGGAGGTGGAGGACGGGGACGAGGTCGCGCTGCGCCTCCCGGAGCAGCAGACGGTCCTGGGCGCGGGGGAGATGATGGACGTGACGCTCGAGGCGCCCTGGGCGGACGCTCGCTACTGGTCGCATGAGGACCCCTACCTGTATTATCTGCGCACGCGGCTGGTCAGCGGCGATGAGACGCTCGACGAGCTCCGCACGCGCTTTGGCTTCCGCGAGTTCTGGATCGAGGGCCCGCACTACTACCTCAACGGCGTCCGCGTGAACCTGCGCGCAACGTCATGGTGGCCGTCGCGAACGCCACTGTCGAAGGCGGAGATTGAGGAGCAGATGCAGGGCATTCGCGACTGCAACTGTATCATCTTCCGCACCCACACCCAGCCGTGGCGGCAGATCTGGTACGACACCGCCGACGAGATGGGCGTGATGATGGTGCCGGAGGGCGCCATCTGGAATGACGACACCGTCTATCGCATCTACGACGAGCGGTTCTGGGACAACTACGCGGAGCACCTGCGGGCCATGGCCAAACGATCGCGCAATAACCCCTCGGTGGTCATGTACAGCCTCGAGAACGAGATGTACGGCCCGCGGATGAACGAGGAGTCCCCCGCCAGGCACGACCTGGCGCGGATGGGCGAGCTGCTGCGCCGGTGGGACCCGACGCGGCCCATCTACTACGAGTCCGAGGGCGATCCCCTGGGCGTCGCCGACGCCATCGGCATCCACTATCCGCACGAGTACCCGGAGCACACGAAGTGGCCCAATACCGCGTACTGGATGGATGGGCTCAAGGACATCGGGCACATGTTCGATGGTGAGGACTGGGTCTGGACGCGCGAGAAGCCGCTGTACATCGGCGAGTATCTATGGATCCCGTCGTCCGACCCGTCATGGCACACGGTCTTCTTCGGCGATGAGGCCTACCTCGATTACAGGGGGTATGCGCTCAGGGCGAAGGCGCAGTCGTGGCGGATGGCCACGCAGGCCTACCGCTACTACGAAGTGGGCGCGATGTCCCCCTGGACGGTCAACTCCAGCGGGGTGCTGCAGGGAGCGGAGAATCCGCTCTTCGCCGCCCAGAAGTGGGCCATGGAGCCGCTGGCTGCGTACCTGCGGGAGTATGACCATAGCTTCTACTCCGGCGAGGAGGTGGGGCGCACCGCGGACGTCTACAACGATGTGCTGGAGGAGTCCGACCTCACGGTGCGCTGGTCCCTCGACAGCGGCAACGCGACGCACGACGCCGGCGAGCAGGAGCTGCGGGGGATGCAGCCAGGCGAGCGCCGGGAGATGGAGTTCGCGCTGGCGATGCCCGAGGTCACGGAGCGGATGGAAGCGACCCTCAGCATCGTGGTGGAGAAGGCCGGGCGCGAGGCCTTCCGGGATGAGAGGCAGTGCTCGATCTTCCCGCGCCTGTCGCTGCGGACGCCGGCCGGCGCCGCGGTGGGCGTCTACGACCCGCCCGGGACCACCGCGGATAAGCTGGCGGCCGCCGGGCTTGAGTTCGAGCGCGTTGTGGACCTGGCGGACGCCGACTGCGACGTGCTGGTTATCGGGGCCGGCGCGTGGAAGCCGGAGGAGGACGCGGTCCCGGTGATCGGCGGTGCCAGCGCGCAGGCAGCGCTGACGGAGTTCGTGCGAGGCGGTGGACGCGCGCTGGTGGTGGAGCAGACGTACTATCCGGCCGGGGCGGTCCCGGTGCAGTTGACGGACCACACCTCCACCATGACCTTCCCGCAGATGCCGGATCACCCGGTGCTGGCGGGGATCAGGCCCCCGGACCTGAAGTGGTGGCGCACCGACCACGTGGTGACCGCGCCGGAGCCGGAGCAGCCCCACCGCGGTGCCTTCCGAGCCATCGTGGTCTCCGGCAGCCGGGCGGGGATCGCGCACGCGCCGATGCTGGAGCTGCCGCAGGGCCGGGGCACGATGCTGCTGTGCCAGATGAGGCTGGCGGAGCGCCTGGGCGTGGAGCCGGCGGCGGGCCTGCTGCTGCAGAACGCCATCGACTACCTCGCCGGCTTCGAGCCCACCGTGCAGCGGACCGCCCTGTTCTGCCCCGATCCCCAGGTCCGGCGCTACCTGCGCGGCATCGGCCTGGACCCGATGGACATCACGAACGATCCTGCGGCGGCCGACTGGGGGCGGATCGACCTGCTGATCGCCTGCAGCCCGCTGGCGGGGCTGCGCGAGGCGCGAGCAGAGATCGGCCGGCTCGTCGGCCGCGGCGGCACGCTGCTGCTGCATGGCGTCACGCCGCAGGAGTTCGAGGCGATGCTCCCGGAGGCGGGGCTTGAGCTGACGCCGTACGAGGGCCCGGCCACTCGTGTGCCGGACGCGCACCCGCTCTCGGCCTGCTTCGCCAACGAGGACCTCTACTGGCTGGGCGAGGCCCGGGCGGCCTACTCCTGGGCCACGAAGCCGCTGTCGGATGAGATGACGGACTTCGTCTTCGCCAAGAGCCTCGAGGGGAGGGAGGTCACAAAGTACTCCTACGAGCAGATGCAGGTGGAGGGCGCGGTGGCGGAGCGTCGCGAGGACTCGGTGCACCTGTCCAGCGGAGGATCGTCCGCCTCGGTGACCATCGACGCCCCTGAGGACGGGGAGTACATCATCGGGGTGGTGGCGGGCGGGACCCAGGCGGAGGGCACCTGGCCGGCCGGCGCGATCCTGGTGGACGGCGAGCGCTTCGGCCAGTTCGCCTGCCAGCAGGGGGAGTTCGACACCTATACGACCTTCGGCCGCCTCGCGGCGGGCGAGCACGTCGTGACGGTGCGCTTCACCAACGACCTCTACAGGCCGCCCGACGAGGATCGCAACCTCCACGTGCAGAGCATCCTGCTGGCGCGCGATGAGCCGCGCCCGGGGGTAACCTTTCTCACCTCGCCGCCGGCCGTGGCGGTGCTGGAGGCGGAGCCGGGACGCGTGGTCGTGGACGAGATCGACTGGGCGGGGACAGAGCGGAACACGCGGAAGGCCGCCCGCTACATCTGCGGGTTGCTGACCGGGCTGGGTGCGCAGTTCAGCGCCGGCGCGGGTACCGTCATTGAGGCCGAGACCCTGGAGCACGATCCCGAGATGAGCTGGTATCGCGCCGACCGAGGCCACGCCTACCTGGGCGACGAGGGCTACATCGAGGGGCCGGTGCGCTGCCAGCAGGCGGGCCGCTACGTGCTGCGCATCGTGGCCAGCGGGACGCCGGCGGAAGGCGAGTTCCCTGTCATCGCGCTGAGCGTTGACGGCCGGAAGGTCGGCCAGGTGGAGCTGGAGGGAGAGGGCTGGCTGGCCTATCCCATGGCGGTCAGCCTCACCGAGGGCCAGCACACGCTGCGGCTGAGCTTCATCAACGACCTGCACGCGCCGCCCGAGGACCGGAATCTGATGATCGACCGCATTGAGGTCCTGGAGGCGGACTGAAATGCCGACGGATGAAGGAGCAGTGCCCATGAGTGAGGAGAGGCCCGAGAGGCCCAACATCATCTGGATCATGGCCGATGACCTGAGTTGGGGTGACCCGGGGTGCTTCGGCCAGGAGAGGATCCTGACGCCGAATATCGACCGTCTTGCCGCAGAGGGCATGCGGTTCACGCAGTGCCACAGCGGCTCGCCGCTGTGCGCGCCCTCGCGATCATCGCTGATGCAGGGGCTGCACCAGGGCCATGCCACCGTGCGGGACAACGCGGCCCCCGGCGGGTATCGCCACACCCTGCAGCCCGACGACGTCACGGTGGCGGAGGTGCTGCAGGAGGCGGGCTACGCCTGCGGGCTGTTCGGCAAGTGGGGGCTGGCGGTCTGGGACCAGCCCGGCATCCCCAACAACAAGGGCTTCGATGAGTTCTGCGGCTACCTGAACCAGCGCAAGGCCCACAACTACTACCCGGAGTACCTGTGGCGGAACCAGGAGCGCATCTACTTCCCCCAGCACCGGGGCCACAACCACAAGGAGCCCAACGAGTACGACGATCAGGGCCGCATCATCCCCAACGGCATGGACGACCCCGACAGCGCCCGCTACTCGTTCGACGTCTACGCCGAGGCATCAGAGGAGTTCGTGCGCGACAATCACGACCGCCCCTTCTTCCTCTATCTGGCCTACACCATCCCGCACCTGGCGCTGGAGGTGCCGGAGCTGGGGCCCTACACCGACCTGGACTGGCCGACGCTCAGCCACAAGATCTGGGCCGGTATGATCACCCGCATGGACGATGCCGTGGGGCGGCTGTTGGACCTGCTGGAGGAGCTGGGATGCGCGGACGACACTTTGATCTTCTTCACCTCCGACAACGGCTACAGCATGGCGGGCCTGGAGCTGGGGCCCTCCCTGGACGAGTTCTTCCATCACCGCGGCCCCTGGAAGGGCGCCAAGGGGAACTGCCATCAGGGAGGCGTGCGGGTTCCCACCGTCGCTCGCTGGCCGAACCGCATTCAGTCCGGAACCACCAGCGATCACCCGTGGGCCTTCTGGGACCTGATGCCCACGGCGGCGGAGCTTGCGGGAGTCAGTCCGCCCGCGGACATCGATGGCGTGTCTATCGCACCGACACTGGTGGGGGAGCCGGAGCGGCAGCGCGCGCCCGAGTACCTGTACTGGGAGCTGCGTGACGAGCAGGCGGTGCGCCTGGAGGACTGGTACGCCTATCGGCCGCATCCCGAGCGCCCCATCGAGCTGTATCACGCCCTGGAGGACCCGGAGGAGGAGCGGGATCTGGCCGCGGACATGCCTGGTGTGGTGGATGAGGTCGAGGCTATCATGCGCGAGGCCCACACGCCCACGCTCTACTTCCCCGGCCCGGGACAGACGCGGCAGCAGTGGAAGGCTACGCTCCAGGAGGCGGGCATTGCGCTGCCGGAGAACATCGACCGCTGACGGCGTCCGCTGAGCAGTGTCCCGCGTCCCAGGGAGACCCGTGGGGCCGGCTTCCAGCCGGCCATCGCCCGGAGGCGCTTGGGCGCCTCTCCCCGCAGCCACAGCCCCGCCCGGAGGGCGATTGTCGTTCGAGCCGGCCCTCAACGGCACGGCAACGAATGTTGGGGCTCCATGCGGCGGCAGCGGGCGCCCCACCCGCTACCGGCGATCTAAGGACCACGCTGGGCGCTACGTCCATTGCCCTCAGCCGGCAGGGCGTGTATGATACACAGAGACGGCAAAGGTGCACGAGCTGGAGACGAGGAGAGAGAACAATGGCTGACAATCCCCTCCTGAAGCTGCAGAAGTACGGCCAGAGCATCTGGCTGGACTTCCTCAGGCGCGGGCTGATCACGTCAGGTGAGCTGCAGCGGCTGATCGAGGAGGATGGCATCCGCGGCGTGACCTCCAATCCCGCCATCTTCGAGAAGGCCATCGCCCAGACGGACGACTACGAGGGCGCCATCGCAGAGCTGGCGCAGCAGGGCAAGCGTGCGCAGGAGATCTACGAGACGCTTACCGTGGAGGACATCCAGAGCGCGACGGACCTGCTCCGCTCCCTTTACGATGACTCCGACGGGCGGAACGGCTTCGTGAGCCTGGAGGTTGACCCGCACCTTGCGAGAGACGCCGCAGGCACCATCGATGAGGCCCGCTTGCTGTGGGAGAAGGTGGACCGCCCGAACCTGCTGATCAAGGTCCCGGCTACGGTGGAGGGCCTGCCGGCCATCCAGCAGCTCATCAGCGAGGGCATCAACGTCAACGTCACGCTGCTGTTCGGGCTGCCCCGGTATCGGGGGGTGGCCGACGCCTACATCTCGGGCCTGGAGGAGCGGGTCGAGCGCGGGGAGCCAGTGGACCGGATCGCGTCCGTGGCCAGCTTCTTCCTCAGCCGCATCGACGTGCTGGTGGATCCCATGCTGGAGGCCAAGATGGAGGGCGAGGGCCGGGAGGCAGAGATCGCCGGGAGGCTCCGCGGCCAGGTCGCCATTGCCTCCGCGAAGGTCGCCTACCAGATCTACAAGGACATTTTCGATGACGCCCGGTTCCAGAGGCTGAGGGATCACGGCGCTCGGGTCCAGCGCCTGCTGTGGGCCAGCACGAGCACCAAGAACCCGGAGTACAGCGACGTGAAGTACGTGGAGCCGCTGATCGGCCCCAAGACGGTCAACACGCTTCCGATGAGGACGATCGACGCCTACCGCGACCACGGCGATCCCGAGGATCGGCTGGAGGAGGGCGTCGATGAGGCCCGCGAGGTGCTGGAGCTGCTGCCGGAGGTGGGCATTGACATCGACGAGGTGACCGCCCAGCTCGTGGACGAGGGCATCGAGAAGTTCAACAACCCGTTCGACGAGCTGATGGCCACGCTGGAGGCGGCGGTCAGGGAGCACGCCGCTTCCTAGCCCGCAATACTCGCGTAGGTCGGCCTGCGCCTGAGGGCGTATGTCAGGCGCAGGTGAGAGCGCACTACAGCGCGCTGTCAGCTTCCAGCCCGACACCCATTGCTTGTATCACTACCAGCAGAGGAACGCGCGGCCGACCATGATCATCGAGCGCTCGACATACTCGCGCATGGGCCTCCTGGGCAACCCGTCGGACGGCTTCGGCGGCAAGACCCTCACCGTGCAGGTCAGGGACTTCGCTGCCATCCTGCGCCTGTGGGAGAGCCCAGAGCTCACTATCAGGCGTCACCCGCGGCACGACCCGTTCGTTTTCGAGAGCCTGGCCGAGCTCCACCGAATCGCCGAGGAGGACGGCTACTACGGCGGCACCAGGCTCTTGTACGCGGCCTGCAAGCGCTTCTATGAGTACTGCACTGACAACGGTGTGCCGCTTCGCGAGGCGAACTTCACCATCGAGTACGACACCACCATCCCCCGCCAGGTGGGGCTGGGCGGGTCGAGCGCCATCGTCGTCGGCGCGCTGCAGTGCCTGATGCAGTTCCACGGCCTGACGGAGCGGGAGATCCCCCGAGAGCTGCAGCCCCAACTCGCGCTCTCTGTTGAGCAGGAGCTGGGGATCAAGGCCGGCCTCCAGGACCGCGTGGCGCAGGTCTATGGCGGCCTCACGTACATGGACTTCGCCCCCGAGTATATGAGGGAGCACGGCCACGGGCTCTACGAGAAGCTGGCCCTGGACCTGCTTCCGGAGCTGTATCTGGCGTACATCCCGCACTCCACAACCAGCTCGGGCAAGGCGCATAATCTCATCCACTACCGATACGATAACGGCGACCCAGAGGTGCGGGGGGCCATGGCTCAGTTCGCCCGCTATGCCGACCTTGGGCGTGCGGCGCTGGAGGCTGGCAACGTGGAGGAGTTCGGTCGCCTGATGGACCGCAACTTCGACCTGCGTCGGCGGATCTACGGGGATGAGGTGATCGGCGAGGGCAACCTCGAGATGATCGGGATGGCGCGCGACTTCGGCCTGCCGGCGAAGTTCACGGGGTCGGGCGGAGCCATCACCGGGGTGCTCTCCGAGGGCGTGGACGTGACCGAGGTACGGAGGGCCTTTGAGGCACGCGGCTACCGCTTCGTGCACGTGACCCCGGTTGACGCCGAGAGCGAGTCTGCGGAGCAGCCCGGCTCAACTCAAGCCTGAGGCAAGAGTGAGGCACCGTGAGGCGGCGCGACTGACGCCTGTGGCGCCAATGCTCAGCCTCCGGGCGTTCTGTGCTCGGCGCTGATGCGGACTCTGGAGACGAGGATGCCGTTATTGTAGCTCCACAGGGCGATGCCGCCGTCGGAGAGCGGCTGGGGATCGTCGTACTGAACCATCAGCTTATCGTCCACGTAGTACTCGATGTGGCCGCCGCGCTTGTGCACCCTGGTCTTGAACCAGTGGCGATGGAAGTCCGCGTTGGGGCTGACCGGATTGACGAAGTGCCCCTCGGGATTCTCGGCCACGACCTCATTGCCGCGCATCATCTTGGCGTGCTTGTTGTGGTCCCCCGCGTAGATGAAGCTGTAGCCGCTGCACAGATCGCGCCCGTTGGCGCAGATGGTGCAGTTGAGGTCGCTGGGGTCCGAGTAGCCGGGCTCCTGGGGCAGGTCCATGATGAGGGCCGACCAGACCTCGAGGACCAGCTCGCCCGTCCAGAGGTCCTTGGACCACAGGATGGGATTCTTCGGCTCGCCCTCCTCGTCGCGGCCGCCGAACCACGACCAGCCCGGGTAGCAGGGCCAGCGGTCGTGCACCTCCCAGATCCCCGAGCCGGAACGCCATGAGGTGGGTGCGCCGCTGAAGGTCTCGTCCAGGATGCCGTCGCTGCGGACCGCGATCTGCGCCGGACCGGCCGACAGGCCGCCGCGCTCGAAGCCGAGGTAGTCACCGGAGGCCGCGCCGCCCACCTGATGGGCCAGGATGATGGCCTCCCCGAGCTCATCCACCAGCGAGGCAGTGATGACGCTCCCGCGCCGCTCGGCAACCAGCCGGGGTGACGGCATCTCCGTAGTGGCCTTGCCCTGGGCCATGACCCGGTCGCCCACGGCCAGCTCGGCGCTCAAGGCGCCGCCCTCGGCGCTGGCCCTCAGACGGGCGCCACCGGTCAGGTTCTCGCCGGTACCGAGATAGAGGTCCAGCGAGCCGTTCTCCTCCGCGAGGCCCTGGAGCTGGACCTCGACCTGGTAGTCAGTGAACAGCGGCAGGCTATAGACGTACTTGTCTCCCTCAATCGAGCGCCAGCAGGCCTCCGGCGAGACCCAACCGGCCATGGTATCCTCCTTGGTGAACTGCTCGGTGATGGCGGGCGGCGGAGGGGGCGGCTGGGGGAACCAGACGCTGACGTCGTCGAAGCAGGCCTCCTCCCGGCCGCGGACGTAGAAGCCGACCTGGCCCCCGGTGAAGGTGGTATCGGCCGCCTCCAGCGCCAGCCGGCCGTCAACCTCCAGGGTGATATGCCCCCGGTGACAGCCGACCCGGACTCTCTCGAAGCGGTCCCGGATGCACCTGAAGGTGGTGGTCGCCAGCATCCGCTGCTCGCCGCCAGAGACGCGAAGCAGCTCGCGCGTGCCCTGCCCGCGGGGCGTGGCGCCCCAGCGCACCAGGTAGTAATCGCCCGGTCCCTGGTAGCAGAACAGGAGACCCACCTGCTGGGCCTCTTTGAGCTTGACCATGGCGTCCAGCACGTAATCGCTCCACGACGGCGCGCCGGTTACGGCGTAGGCGTGGCCCTCGCGGCCAGCGGACCCGTAGAGGTGCTCCCTCTGCACACTCCACCGCCCACGTAGCGGCTGACATCGCCCCTCCAGCACCTGCTTTGAGGCGAAGCCCTCCAGGTAGCGCTGGTGGCTGCGGATCTGGACGTCGTCGAAGAACGCGCTCTCGCAGGCCTCGGCGTAGAGGGCCACCTTCCCGCGCACGAAAGTGTCGTCCACGGCCAGCAGCCGGCGGCTGCCGTCCACGTAGGCCTCGATGCAGCCGTCGGCGGCGGCGATCCTCATGTCGTACCACACGTCCGGCCGGTAGGGCGCATCGACCTCCTCGTCCAGCACCTGCCACTTGCCGTCATGGACCTTGATGAGCTGGAGGCGCCCCCCAGCCTGTCCGGCCGCGCCGGCGGTCCGCGACCACCGCAGCAGGTAGTAGTTGCCCTCGTCCTGGAGGTAGAGGGCCAGCCCCACGGCCCCGTTCGCCGAGGCCTTGACCGCCGACCGGAAGCAGTAGCTGTCCCAGAAGTCGTACCCCGAGCTGGCCAGCGCCCTGGCCTCGGCCTGCACGTGATACGAGAAGGGGTTCGCCGACAGCTCCGGCTTGGGGCGCTCCGCGACCTCCCCACTGCTCTCCCACTGGCCGGAGATGGTCTCCCACAGGCCCGTCTCTCCGGGGGAGCGGGTGAAGTCGTCGTCCATGTAGACCTCGCCGATGGGCTGGACCGTCAGGTCCTGCAGCTCGACGCCGCCCTTGGTGATGGTCGCCACCTTGCCGTCATGGAACCGGTCGTCGTAGGCGGTGAGGAGGCGGCGACCGTCGCAGACGAGCTGGAGCAGGCGCGCCCGCCGCTGGATCGCGATGTCGTGCTGACCGGGAGCGATGTCGATCCTCCCCGCCAGCGGCGATCTCTTGCCGTCCACACAGCGCCCCAGCCACGCCGCGCCGTCGAGGATCTCGAGGTAGTAGAAGTTGCGCTCATCCTGCATGCACAGCGCAACCTCGGCGGCGTGCTCGGGGGCCCACTGGTCGGGCGTCTGGAGCGTGAAGACACAGTCATAGGGAGCCTCGGTCGGCTCCTCACCGGCCCGGAACTCCCAGGCCTGTGCGTGCGTCCATGGCGACGAGGACGCCAGGCAGATCAGCACCGCAACAAGCGTGCGCAGGCGCAAAATCGCAGGACACCCTTTCCCCCACGCCCCGGTCCAGGGTCAGCTTGCTTGGGCCTTCGAGGATAGGTTTCTCCTCAGCGGAAGGATATCCTGCTGATTGTGAAAGATCCGTCGCCCATGGCGTTGACCGATGCGTTGAAGGTGTCTACCACCAGGATGACAACGCGGAGCTGACCCAGATCGACCTGCTCGTTCTCGTCCTCCGTGGCCGGGTCCAGGATGAACTGCGTGAGGGGCAGAGTCACCTCGGTCCAGCCCGCCTCCGGGTCCAGCTCCAGATTCGTCTCGTACTTGGAGCCGTCCCACTCCTCCAGCACCGCGACCAGGCGCGCCCGATGCTCGGCCTTGAGCTTGAGGCAGTACTGGTCGAAGCCGGTGAGGTCCAGGTGGCCGACGCCTCGCACGAAGCCCACCCACCTGTGCCCGCCCAGCCTGTAGATGAGCTTACAGGCCCCGTCATCGCCGCCGCCCGGTCCCGCGACGGACTCAATCTCCGGACCCCCAACCGGAAGGAACAGGGCCGCTTCGCCGTCGAAGTCATCGACGATGACGCCGCCTCCCGCCTCCTGGGAGCGCCGAGGCGCCGTGCCGGGGCTCAGCTTCACGTTGTCAAGCCACATGTGCTGGAGCCCCTGCTTGATTCCCAGCGCGCGGCCGATCTCGCCCGGCAGGTTGCACAGGTCCATGAATGTGAGGGAGGTGATCTGCTCGGGATCGAGCATCTCATTCTCGTCCTCGGAGTTCTGCGCCAGCATCAGCTCGTCCAGCGCGATCCGACAATCGACCCATTCGCCGGCGGGGGCGTAGCAGTAGCCCTCATACTCGGTACCGTCCTCCTCCGCCACACCGTATCGAATGGAGGAGATCTCGTCGGTCTTCAGCCCGAACTGCAGGACGCTGGGTTGCCCCACCATCTCCAGCGGGCCCACAGACACCGAGGGCAGATTCCCCCCGCCGGGCATGTACGTCAGCATCAAGGCGCCCTGGCCGGCCAGCGCCTGGCCCGGACCGCGGGTGATCTCCAGCATGGGCTCCATGCCGGTGGCCGACCAGTGGGGCGAGAGCTGTCCATCCTCGAAATCGAAGCTGGGGGGAATGGGCTCGATCTCGGCCTCGACCTCCTCAGCCTCGAGCACCTCCGCAGCGGCGCCCTCCTCACCCTCGACTGCCTCGCCGGCCCGCCCCTCTTCCTCCGCGCCGACGTCGCCCTCCTGCTGCTCCTCGGCGGCCGCGGGCTGGTCACCAGCCTGCCCGAAGCCCCCCTGGTTCTCCTGAGCCGCGGCCTGCGACAGGCCGAGCGCACAGAATGCAATAATCGCCAGGCACATGAGAGCCAGCGATGCTTTCCTCACACACATCATGCTCACTCCCTGATCGCGACTGTTGGGGAAGCGTCTGGGGTACACAAACCGAGGACACCCGGCTTTTGTTCCATCCTTCTTGTGTCCAGGTCATATCTTCAGCTTCGTTTCGGCACGCCGGCCGCCTCGGGCGCCGGACCATTGCCGGCGATTCCGGGCGCCACACGTCGGGCCTTTGAAGGCGCCGGCCCGCCGCTGTCGAACAGTAGACCGACCGCGACTCTCCCTGGCGGGCGCCGGATGGCGGTAATCGTCCTCGGACCTGGTGAGTGCCCGAGGATCCAGTTCCGGCAGGCCCGACTGACGGTGATGAGTGTGGCGTGGGAACAGACCGAGAACGCGATTGCGGGCGTTAGCGATCTGCTCGACCGGGTTGCGACCGAGGGCTGCCTGCTGCTTTCGCCGGAGCTGCACGTGCTGGCGAAGCCGGTCCGGGAGGCTCTCTCGGCGGTCCCGGCTGCCGCGCAGGCCGGCTCCAGGCCTCCTGTTCGGATTGGCAGCGAGGACGCGGCGGACGCGCTGGCACGGCTGGCCGGCCCAGCGGATCCCTTGCTCGCGGATGCCGGACCGAGCGGAGGGGGGCATCCCGCGGAGCTGCTGGAGATGGCGGCCCGCTGGGCCTGCGCCCGACGCTTCGCGACCCCCGACATCCCAGCCGAGAGACTGCACGTGAGCCTCCGCGCGTCCACGGAGCGGCAGGCCCTGCGTGCAGTGCTGGACGGCGTCTGCCGCGGCGAGCGCCCGGTGCTGGACATCGCGACCCGTCTCGATGGCCGAGGCCCCGCCGGGGACCTCGTGATCCGCCCCGGCGACGACGTTCTGAGGGCCGACTGCGGGGGGGTCGAGTACCAGCGCGTCGAGGAGCTTGTCCGCGAGCATCGGCCGGAGGTGCTGATCGCCGGAGGCGACGGATCGCCGCGGATGCCTGACTGGCGCCGGCTGGGCGAGATCCGCGAGGGCGTCGGCGACTGCCTGCTGGTGGCGGAGCTGGGACAGGCCGCTGGCCTGGTGATGGCCGGTGAGTGCCCGGGTCCGGTGGGCCTGGCCGACGCGGTGACCTTCACGACCCACGGGACGCTGTGCGGGCCCAGTGGCGCGGGGATCGTTACGGCCCATCACGATCTCGCGCGGGCGGCAGGGCGCTCGCTGCGAAGACAGGCCCCTGACGCCGGACGTCTGGCCGCGATGGCGGAGGCATTCGCATGGGCCGACAGCAAGCAGTTCCGACGGCTCCAGGCCCGCATCGCATCATGCGCGCGGAGGCTCTGCGGCGAGCTGGAGGCAGCTCAGGGCACGGATACGCACCTCTGCGTCATCGAGGCCGCGGCGCTCGCGGCCGAGTCCGGCGAGACGATGGTGGCGGAAGCGCTGGCACGGATCCTGGTGGCTGCCGGAATCATCGCCGGGTTCCGCGATGACCGGGATGGTGGCGCCCTGATGCTCGATGCCACCTGGCTGGCGCACGTGGATGCCACCGACGAGGACGCGGCGCGGGTCGGCGAGTGCGTCGCGGCGGCGCTGAGCGCTGCCCGACCGGCGGCGTCCCCGACCATGCCGAAGGGGCCTGCGGAGGCGCGCATCGCGATCGATGCGCTCGCCGGGATCCGGCCTCAGGTGCGGGACATCGCCGAGGGGCTGGCAGGCGCGGCGGCGCCCTCACGAGAGGCGGCCGCTCCGGAGGAACTCGCGCAGGCGGTGCAGGAGCATCCCCTGTTCGCGTGCGGGGAGGTGGGCCTGCTGGCGGTCCAAGGCATCGGCGCCTCCATGTTCCTCGACCAGGCCGCGACGGGCCGGGTGGGCGACCTCTCGCCCGGCGAGAGCGCTCAGACGCTCCTGTTGGCGCCTGACGGGACGCTGATCGATGACGTGGTGGTCCGCCGCTCGTCCGAGACGCCATCGAGGTGGCTGCTGTATACTCACCTGCAGCGGCACTCCCGGGTGGGGGCGTGGCTTCGGGGGCTGAGCGCTGGCGCCGCACTCTGCGACGTGGAGGATCCCCACCGGAGTCTGGCGGGCCCGGTGACGGTCCACGACCTCGGCGCCGTCCGGCAGAATCGCAGCGGTGAGCCGGGCCCCGTTAGCGCGGATGCACGGCGTGAGGCGGGCCTGCCGATCTTCGACGGTGAGGCTGAGGCTCCCGACGGCCTGACGCTGTTCCGTGGGGCGTGCGCAGAGCTCTTCGCGCTCGAGAAGCCGTGGTTTGTCGGCCAGGCGCACATTGAGGAGGCCGCGAAGCTCGAGCCCCGACCACGGCGCTTCGAGCCGGCGGAGGAGACAGAGGAGGAGCTGCGCGAAACGCCGCTGATTGCGGAGCACGAGCGCCTGGACGCTCGCCTGATCGAGTTCGCCGGATGGCGCATGCCCGGGTGGTACACATCGGTGGCCGCGGAGCACGCCGCCGTGCGGGAGGCGGCAGGGCTGTTCGACCTCGGACACATGGGCGTGGTAGAGCTGTCCGGGGAGCGGGTGGCGGACTTCCTGGAGGCGGTCACCACCGGGCGGATGCAGCGGCTGCGGCGGGGCGAGTGCCACTACACCTACCTGCTGACACCGGACGGCCTGCCGCTGGATGACATCATACTCTATCGTCGCGCCGAGGATTGCTTCCTGGCCGTGGTGAACGCCGCCAACGCCTCCCGCGTGCTGGACTGGCTGACGGGCGTGACGGCGGGCGAGTACGTCATCACCGAGGCGGCGCCGCATCGCCGCGCGCCGGGGCGCGTGCAGGTCCGTGACCTTACGGCGCGCTCCGCGGGCGACGATCGGCTCATGGTGATGGCCCTGCAGGGCCTGGCATCCGGTGAGGTGCTGTGCGATCTCACCGACGCCCCTCGAGCGGCCTGTGCGGCGCTGACCCTGGGGCGCTTCGAGTTCCTGGAGGCGAGGCTGGGGGATATACCAGCCTTCGTCTCTCGCACCGGGTACACGGGAGAGGCCATCGGCTACGAGCTGATGGTGCACCCGAGCCATGCGGCGGCCCTGTGGCGGCGCCTCCTGGAGGTCGGCGACGACCGCGGCGTGATGCCGGCCGGCCTGGGAGCGCGGGACTCGCTGCGCATCGAGGCCGGCCTCCCGCTCTACGGCCACGAGCTGGCGGGGCCGCATGAGATCACGCCACCGGGCGCGGGCTATTCCCGCTTCGTCTCGGCCGAGAAGCCCTTCTTCGTGGGGCGCGACGCGCTCCTGCGGCGGGAGGCCGACCGGAGCCAGCAGATCGTGCGTTTCCGCGTGGATGAGGAGGGTGTGCGGGCGATCCGCTCCGGCGATCCGGTGGCGTCGAGCAGGGGCGAGTGCGTGGGCCACGTCACGAGCTGCGCGCCGGTCGAGGGCCGCCAGGTCGGCATGGCCTGGGTGGACCGCCGCGTGGCGGTTGAGGGCTCGGGGCTGCTCCTGTTCCCGGCCAGGCAGCTCCAGCGCTCCGCCCCCGCCCGCGAGGCCGGGGAGCTCTCGCCGGGGGACCGCATGCCGATCCACGTTCACGCCACGGTGGTTCGGCGCTTCCCGCGATGAGCGATTCTCGGTCGAGCGGGAGGCGAATCGCAGTGGGATGCGTAATACACCCTCGGAGCGCCAGCCGCGCCCTGCAGGAGGACTGATCGATGCAGATTCCCGACGACCGCAGATACACCGAGACGCATGAGTGGGCCATGCAGGATGGTGAGCTCGTGCGCGTGGGGATCACGGCCTTCGCCATGGAGCAGCTCGGCGACGTCATCTTCCTCGATCTCCCCGAGCCCTCAACGCCGGTCTCGCAGGGCGCCCCCTTCGGCGAGATCGAGAGCGTGAAGGCCGTGGCCGAGCTCTTCGCCCCCATCAGCGGGGAGGTCACAGAGGCCAACGAGGGGCTGATAGATGACCTCGACCAGATCGCCGAGGACCCCTGGGGGGCGTGGATGATCGCAGTCGCGCCGAGCGATATCTCGGAGATGGAGCAGCTCCTCGACGCGGGTTCCTACGCTGGAGTCTGCGAGGAGGAGGCCTGACCGTGGCCTACCTGCCCAACTCCGATCGCGACCGACGCACGATGCTGGAGCACATGGGGATCGGCTCGGTTGAGGAGCTGTTCGAGCTCATCCCCGAGTCCGTGCGCGCCACGGCACAGCCGGATATCCCCGGGCCGCTGACCGAGATGGAGCTGGTGTCCCGAGCGCGGGCGCTGGCGGCCGAGAACCGGACGCTGGAGGAGCTGGTGTGCTTCGCCGGAGGCGGCGTCTACGACCGGTTCATCCCCGCCATCGTGCAGAGCGTCATCAGCATCCCGGAGCTCCTGACGCCCTACACGCCCTATCAGGCCGAGGCCTCGCAGGGAACGCTGCAGGCCATGTTCGAGTACCAGACGATGATCTGCGAGCTCACGGCCATGGACGTCGCCAACGCCTCCCTCTACGACGCGGCCACGGGCCTGGGGGAGGCGGCGCTGATGGCCTCCTCGATCACGGGCCGCGACCGCGCCCTGGTGTCGGCGGCGCTCTCGCCCGCCGCCCGCCGCACCACCCGCACCTACTGCGAGGCGGCGGGTGTGACGGTCGCCGAGGTGCCCTACAGCGGCGAGAGCGGTCGCATGGACCTCGACGCCCTGAAGGACGCCCTGGATGAGGACGTGGCCTGCGTCTGCCTCCAGCAGCCCAGCTACTTCGGCGTCATCGAGGAGATGGCGGCGGCCGCGGAGCTGGCGCACGCCGCCGGCGCTCTCTTCGTCGCCTCCGTGGAGCCGATCTCGCTGGCGCTGCTGACCCCGCCGGGGCAGTATGAGGCGGACATCGTGGTGGGCGAGGGCCAGCCGTTGGGCCTGCCGCCGGGATTCGGGGGGCCGCTGCTGGGTATCTTCGCCTGCCGGGAGCGCTTCCTGCGCTCCATGCCCGGGCGCGTCGTCGGCCGAACCGTTGACGCCGAGGGCGCGCTGGCCTACTGCCTGACGCTGCAGACCCGCGAGCAGCATATCCGCCGCGGCCGGGCCACCAGCAACATCTGCACCAACCAGGGCCTGTGCGCCCTCGCCGCCTGCGTCTATCTGGCCGCCCTGGGCCCCGAGGGGCTGCGTGAGGTGGCGCTGCTCAGCGCGCAGAGCGCACATTATCTGCGCGAGCTGATCGACTCCTCCGCCGCCCCCGGACGGCCCCGCTTCAGCGGGGACTTCGTCAACGAGTTCGCGGTCCAGCTCCACCGCCCCGCCGACGAGGCCGTCAGGGAGCTGTGCGAGCGCGGCTACCTGGTGGGGCCGGCGCTGGGGCGGGAGTATCCCGAGCTGGAGGACTGCCTGCTGCTGGCGGTGACTGAGCGGCGGACGCGCGCTGAGATCGAAGCGCTGGTGGAGGTCGCCGGGCTGTAGACAGCAGGTCCAGCCACAGAGAGGGACGAGACGACGATGCCGGAGCCGACGCTTTTCGGGATCTCTGAGGAGGGCAAGCGCTGCACGCGCATGCCCCAGCCCGACGTCCCGGCTGCCGCGCCGGACGAGATGATCCCCGCGGCGCATCTGCGGGATGAGCCACCGAATCTGCCGCGGATCAGCGAGCCGGAGATCGCGCAGCACTTCGCGCGACTGGCCGGTGAGAACTTCAACGTGGACGCCAACTTCTACCCGCTGGGCTCGTGCACCATGAAGTACAACCCCAAGGTGCATGAGAGCATCGCGTCGGAGGCGGGTTGGACGCGGCTGCACCCGGAGATGCCGGAGGAGGCCGCGCAGGGCGCCATGCGGCTGATGCACCAACTGGAGGGCTGGCTGGCGGAGATCCTGGGCATGGACGCGGTGTCGCTGCAGCCGCCGGCGGGGGCGGCGGGCGAGTTCACCTCCTTGCGGATCTTCAGGGCCTGCCACGACAGCCGCGGCGAGACGCGCAGTCGGGTCATCGTCCCAGATACCGCGCACGGCACCAACCCGGCCTCGGTGGCCCGCTGCGGCTACACCGTCACTGCGCTCCAATCCGGGGATGACGGTCGGGTGGACCTCGGAGAGCTGGAAGACGCCCTCGATGACGACGTCGCCGCCATGATGCTCACCAACCCCAACACGCTGGGCCTCTTCGAGACCGAGGTGCTGGAGATCGCCCGGCTCGTCCACGAAGCGGGCGCCCTTCTCTACTGCGACGGGGCGAACCTCAACGCCATCATGGGCCATGCCCGGCCCGGGGACATGGGCTTCGACGCCGTGCAGGTGAACCTGCACAAGACCTTCAGCACGCCCCACGGAGGAGGCGGGCCCGGCTCGGGGCCGGTGGCTGTGACGG
>JAYENL010000192.1:0-7470 GCA_034722055.1 Armatimonadota bacterium | reverse complement strand
CTGCTGATCGTCCCCGCCGGCACCGACATGACGGACTTCTGGAGTGATGGGTTCGCGGAGGGCGATATGCCGGAGGAGTACGTGTACCGGCTCAGCGAGTCGGGGCTGATGACCATCCGGCACCTGGTGGCGCGGCTGCAAAAGCGCGTAAAGTGGCGGGACCGACAGGTGCTGCTGACGGGGGTGCTGCCAGAGGTGGCGATGGCTCACCGCACGGCGAAGTCCCCGATGGGCATGGTCGTCGAGCGGGGCACGGCCCTGGTCGGCCACCACCTGGCCCGCAGCGAGAACGTGGCGGCAGGAGACCAGATCGAGGTCCTCGGACGCCGGCTGCAGGTGGAGGGC
Organism: Armatimonadota bacterium; assembly: GCA_034722055.1. Taxonomy (GTDB): domain Bacteria; phylum Armatimonadota; class Zipacnadia; order Zipacnadales; family UBA5352; genus JAYENL01. The sequence continues at coordinate 7,125 of JAYENL010000192.1, read as the reverse complement.
GTGCTGGAGGAGCAGGGCAGCGTCGATGACATCCGGATCTACACCCATCTGCACGACGCACAGCAGATGCTCGGCGAGCCCGGGCGGGTCAACGAGATCGAGGCACTGCAGTGCCTCTGCCACGGTCGGCAGTCGCTGGCGAACGTCCGGCAGGACGTCCGCGACGTGCTACCGGGCGTGGAGGTGACGGAGTTCCGGTCCATCGCCGTGGCGCGGTCTGAGACACGACGGATGGTGGAGCGGTTCGCGGGCCTGGTGATCCCCGTCATCGTCCTGGCGGCCGCCGTCTGGGTGGGGCTCAATGCCATGCGCAATGTCAATGAGCGGCGCCAGGAGATCGGCATCCTCCGGGCGCTGGGTGTGGGCTCGGGGGCCATCGCAGCGCTCTTCCTGCTCAAGGTCGTGGCAGTCGGGCTGGCCGGCGCAGCGCTGGGCTGGGCGGCCGGCACCTGGCTGGCGGTCGAGCATGGCGCCAACATCTTCCCCCTGACTGCCAAGAAGATCGCGCCCATCTATCCGCTGCTGGGCTGGTCACTGCTGGGCGCGGCCGCGCTGTGCCTGGTCGCCAGCTACCTGCCCGCGCTGTCGGCGGTGCTGCAGGATCCCGCGGAGGTTCTGACGGAGGAGTAACGTGATCGAACTCGAGCAGGTGTCGAAGGTCTACCGCTCGCCTGACGGCGAGGTCCGGGCGCTGGACGGGGTCAGCATGTCGGTGGAGGGTGGGGACTTCGTCGCGGTGCAGGGGCCCAGCGGCTGCGGCAAGAGCACGCTTCTGCTGACGGTGGGCGGGATGATTCGCCCGACCTCCGGGCGTGTGCTCATCGACGGGCGGGACCTGTACGCCATGTCCGCCGGCGAGCGGGCGCGCCTGCGCGCCAGGCGCATCGGCTTCGTCTTCCAGCTCTTCCACCTGATCCCCTACCTCACCGCGCTGGACAACGTGCTGGTGCCGAGCACAGCCGGCGCGGCCGTGGACGCGGCTGGGGCGCGGGAGCTGCTGGAGCGCCTGCAGCTCGGGGAGCGGCTGCGCCACCGGCCGTCGGAGCTGAGCACCGGGGAGCGCCAGCGCGTGGCCCTGGCCCGGGCGCTGATCACCGAGCCTGAGATCATCCTCGCCGATGAGCCGACGGGCAACCTCGACCCCGAGAACTCAGCGGCGGTCATGAGCTACCTGGCCGAGTTCCACGAACGCGGCGGGACGGTGCTGGTGGTCAGCCATGAGGAGCTGGCGGCGCAGTACGCCCGGCGGACGGTGTACCTCGAGCGCGGCCGGGTGCTCGATGACACCGTCGCGACCGGCTGATCGGCGCCTCTGCCGGACCTGCGAGCGGCTGCACAGGACCCTATGGCGCGCCGGCGATGAGACCCGACGGGTAGCTGCGTGCCTCGGGAGGTGCCATCATGAGCAGCGCGTTGATCGTGTCCGGCGGTTACGAGCCGCATGAGCCGATGCAGGTCGCAGAGGTGCTGGCGGAGGCGCTGCGCGAGGAGGGCTTCGAGGTCGAGATCGCCCCGAGCCTCGACGCCTTCGGCGACGCCGACCTGCTGGCGGGACAGGACCTGATCGTGCCCAACTGGACATCCGCCGAGGCAGAGCCTGAGCAGGTGCGGCCGCTGCTCGATGCCGTGCGCGCCGGTGCGGGCATAGCCGGCCTGCACGGCGGGATGGGCTGTACCCTGGCCGGGGTCTACGAGTACCAGCACATGGTGGGCGGGCAGTTCGTCTGCCATCCCGGCGGCTTCGTGGACTACCGCGTCGAGATTACCGCGCCCGATCACCCCATCATGGCCGGCGCCGAGGACTTCACTCTGGAGCAGACCGAGCTCTACTACATGCACATCGATCCGGCGATTGAGGTGCTCGCGGAGATTCCGGTGCCGGGCGAGGACGTGCGGATGCCCGCGGTGTGGACGCATCGCTACGGAGAGGGCCGCGTGTTCTACTGCTCGCCCGGGCACGACCGCCGCATCGTGTCCATGCCCGAGGTGCTCGCCATCATGACCCGAGGCATGCTCTGGGCGGCGGGCGAGCTGTAAGGCCCGCCGCACGGCAGGACCTGGGGACGTTCGGCGGGCGCCAGGGGCTGTCAGCCTGCTGGCTCGACGGGGCATATCAGCTTGACGCCCTGGGCGATACGCCCTGGGCGGACCTCACCGCCGCCAAGCCCGACCACCCGCACCGCCTCGTGTGCTACACGTCGGCCATCGAGCGCCACACGCTCGCCGCCAAGTGGCCCTACGGGAGTTGGGCCCCGCGGGCGGCGTCGAACATGGCGACCACGTTCTCCGGGGGCACGTCGGTGAGGATGTTGTGCACCTGGTTGAAGACGTATCCGCCTCCGGCCGCGAAGACCCCGACGCGCTGGTGCACCTCGTCGCGGACGTCCTGGGGCGTGCCGCGGATGAGCGTGCTCTGCGTCTCGCAGCCTCCGCCCCAGAAGGTCAGGTCCCGGCCGAACTCTCGCTTGAGCCGCTGCGGCTCCATGTTCGCGGCGCTGGTCTGCACGGGATTGAGGATGTCGATCCCAGCCTCGATGAGGTCCGGAATGAGCTCGTAGAGCCCCCCGCACGAGTGCAGAAACACCGCCAGGTCCGAGCGCTCCTTCACGCGGGAGTAGATGCGCCTGTGGCGGGGCAGGAAGAAGTCGCGGTACATCTCCGGGGAGATCTGCGGGCCGTGCTGGGTGCCGAGGTCGTCGCCCATCTGCACGATGTCGATGGCGTCACCGAGCGCATCCAGGAAGCGGTCGAGGACTCGCAGATGGCGCTCGGTCAGAGCGTCCAGGAGGCGGTGCGCGTCGGTCGGCCGGGCGCCCAGATCGGTGAGGAACTGGCCGAAGCCGCGCAGGAACTGGGACCACTCCATGAGGTTGCCGCCGAAGGCGCACATGATGGCCCGGTCGGAGCTGCGGCGCAGCTCCAGGGCCCGGGTGCGCATCTCCTCCCACCGCCGATCGTCGAAGCCGGGATGCCATGGGGCGCAGCCCAGGCGGCCCCAGGTGACCTGCGCCATGTGATGCTCCAGGTCGGCCAGGGAGCTGTCTGTGAGGCCGGCGGCGTCATCCGCCATCGGCCAGTAGGTCTGGGTGATGTACTCCTGGCCGGCGGGCATCACGCCGATGACCTGTTCCTCATCCCCGCGGATCAGCCACCCGCCCTCACCGTCCGGCTCGGGCTCGAACCACGCCGGCACCCGCGCTGCGGAGCCGTCCATGAGGGTCCAGTCGCGCCAGTCGTCCGGGGAGGTGAACCAGGCGCGGCCGAGGTCCACCACGTCCACATCGAATCGGTCCAGAATCCGCGCATGCGGCTGCGCCAGGCCCTGGACGACGTCATACAGGAGTGTCTCGTGACGGAGGCCGAGATGGCGCTTGAGCGGGTTGTAGGCGGTCGCCATGATCCCGGTGGAGCGCATCCCGGCGAGGTCGATGGGAACTCGGTCGGTGGGCTCATGGGCGATGGCTGCGAGGACGCGCTCGCGGGAGGTCATGGCAGCCCCTCGGTCGTGAGATCATGCGCGAAATCGCCTGTCACTGGCAGGTTCGGCGGCTTGGCGGTGAGTCCTCTGTCGGGAGCGCCCGTGCATGACGCTGGTCGGCGGTCCACAGGTCATGGAATCCGACCAACTACCGAATGTCAAAGACGCGCGTGCTATTCAGCGTCGCAACGTATAGGTGCCGACACGTGGAGGGGCCGCCGCGAGCGAAGCGAGCGGTGTGAGGTCGCGAGCGAAGCGAGCGATCTCACAGGTTCCACCCCGGCCCATCCCTGCATGGCCTGGGCCGGGGTGGAACCTTCGGCCCGTTTGCTACGCTCACAGGCCTCACCGGGCGCTGCGCGCCCGGCGGCCCCTCAACCTCAGTGGCGGGTGGCCTGAGACAGCCACACCTGCGAGCCCTCCTCTTCATTATCTGAGTGCCTGCGCACGCACTATCTGCGGTCGCTCTCGGGGAGGCCGGCGCGGGCCGACAGACGAATGGTGCTGCCGGTGGAGGCGAAGCGAACGTGGACGTCCGATTGTGCCGGGCGACGGGGAGGCAGTTGTCAATGATGAATGGGCGCTGGAGCGTGCTGCTTGGGTCCGCTCCGCTGGTGGCACTGGCAGTGGTGGCGGTTCATTCCACGGCCGGCGCGGCGGACATCCCGGCCTTTCCGGGGGCAGAGGGCTTCGGGGCATCGACGCCCGGCGGTCGCGGCGGCCGGGTGCTGCTGGTCACGAACCTGGAGGACTACGACCCGCGAACGGAGGAGCCGGTCCCCGGCAGCCTGCGCGCGGCCTGCGAGGCCGAGGGGCCGCGGATCGTGGTCTTTCGCGTGTCGGGCATCATTCCGCTGAAGACCACGCTGACCATCACCGAGCCATACCTGACCCTGGCAGGCCAGAGCGCGCCCGGCGGGGGCGTGTGCCTGAAGAGGTTCGGGACGTCGGTGCGCGAGACCCACGATGTGATCATCCGGCACCTGCGCTTCCGTCCCGGTGATGAGGTGGGAGCCGAGCGCGCCAAGCAGGGAAAGGCCTGGTCATCGGACGCGCTGTCGGTATACGCCAGCCAGAACGTGATCATCGACCACTGTTCCGCGAGTTGGGGAAGCGACGAGGTGCTCTCCCTCACCGGTGAGGGCCTCGACAACATCACGGTGCAGTGGACGATGATTACCGAGAGCCTCAACGACGCCTACCATCACAAGGGCCCGCACGGATACGGCTCCATCATCGGTGGTCACATCGGCCACGACAGGCTGGCCTCCATCAGCCTGCACCACAGCCTCTACGCCCATCACAACGCGCGCAATCCCCACTTCGCCGGCGACCGGGACGGCGAGCCGCCCGGCTCGCGGACGGACTTCCGCAACAACGTGGTCTATGACTGGGGCCGCGTCGCCGGCCACAACTACACGCCCCAGTACACCACCGTCAACTTCGTCGCCAACTACCTCAAGCCCGGCCCATCCACGGCCGAGGACCGGAGGAACACGGCCTTCACCTCCGGCAGCGAGAACGCGCACCTCTTCATCGCCGACAATGTGCTGGTGGGGTATCCCGCCGCCAGCGAGGACAACTGGCTGATGGTGGATGCGAGCAAGGGCGTCACCCGGCTCGAGGAGCCGTTCGAGGCCCCGGCGGTCATCACCCGGGATGCGCAGGCGGCCTTCGAGCGGGTCATGGCGGACGTCGGTGCGACGCTTCCCGCGCGAGATGCGGTGGATGCGCGCGTCATCGAGGCAGTGAGGAGCGGTGGCGGGAGGATCATCGATTCCCAGACTGAGGTGGGCGGCTGGCCGGAGTACGACAGCGGCGAGCCCCCCGACGACGCCGACAGCGACGGGATGGTGGATGACTGGGAGCGGGCGCATGGTCTGGATCCGGGGGACCCGGCCGACAGCGCCGCCGATGAGGATGGCGACGGCTACACCAACATCGAGGAGCACCTCAACGGGACCGACCCGCGCCACGGGCACGGCTGAGTGCGCCCGTCGAGAAGACCCGTGCGACCTACCTCTACTTGGCTACGCGAAGCGTGAAGCGCTGCTCGTCGCGACCGCCGAACTGGTTGGTGACCCCAAGTCGGACCTGGTGCTCGCCGGCGGCCTCCGGCGGCGGCGTGCCGCTGACCAGGCCGGTCTCGGCGTCCACGCTCAGCCACCGGGGGCTCTCCAGCAGCTCGAAGCGGTTCTCCTCGATGTCGTGGTAGCCGTAGTTGTACCCGCCCTCCTCGGGCTTGGGGCGGTTCTGGCAGTCGCCCAGCGAGCCCAGGCTCCCGGCCTCATAGCCGTAGAGCCGGCCTGCGGTTGCACGGGTCACCGGGCTGGTGTAGATGAAGGGATGCGGGGCCTCGGCGTACTCCGAGCTGCCGCTCTCGGTGCCCCGTTCGTCGATGGCCACCACGCGGTAGAAGACGCAGTTCATATTCTCGGCGGGCCGCTGGTCAGTGATGACCACCATTGAGCTCTCGGTCGTCTCGCCGATGAGGTTGGCGGGCACCTCCCCGCGCTTGAACTGCGTGTAGGGCTCGCGATGGGCGGTGAAGCCCCGCTCGTTGGAGCCGAAGGTCGCGTAGCGGACGGGCCGCTCCCCCCGGGGGTTGGGCTCCCAGCGAAGGGTGCCGGTGCGGCCGTCGAAGTGGAGCCGGACATTCACCGGCACCCGTGGCCCCCGCCAGGTGAAGGTCCAGGTGTCGCTCCAGGGCCCCCAGACCCCGCTGTGATCGCGCGCCCGCAGGCGCCAGTAGTAGGTGGTGCCGGGGCTGTAGATGCCCGTGTGGGGCATCCGCCAGGCGGTATCGGGGATCATCACGTCCAGACTCGTGCGGTAGGGCCAGGCGAAGTCGGGCCGCCGGCTGACCTGGAGGTGATAGCGGTCGGCGCCGGCCACCTCGGGCCAGGAGTACTCCAGGATGCTGTCGGTGACCCGGGCGCCCGGCGGCAGGTGGACCGGCCCGCTCGGCGGCGCCGGCGGCTGGATGGCGTCACACTCCTGCCAGCGGTGCGTGACGCGCACGCTATGCGGGCCCGGGGTGTCGTCCGTGTAGACGATATGGTTGGCGCCCAGCGAGAGGCGCGGCAGTGACAGCGGTGCCGCCATGACATCGGTCTCGATGCGCAGCGACGTCAGCATGGCGTCGCTGAGGCCCGTCTTCGAGCCCATGCGAACGCCCACCAGGTAGCGGTACTTCGGGGGGTTCTGATGGGGCTGCAGCGCCTCGTCCAGGGAGACGTCCGCGGTGACGGGCCCGCTCCCCTCATGCTCCCAGACGCGCTGGAAGCTGTGGCCGTCGGTGGAGAGGCTGATGCTGAGCCGGTCGCCATCGCCACGTGCGACGAACTCCGCCCGCACTCGCCCGCCGCATATCACGTACGAGGGGCTGATCTCGTAGACGAGCGCGCCATTCGAGCCTTGGACCTGCAGGCCGGCACCGTGCTCGGCGTCGGCGAGGCCACGCACCTGAGATGCGTCCCGTCTTACCGAGGCGAGATCGAGACGGGGCTCGTAGATGAACCGGGAGTTGCCCCAGTACTTCGGCTCCACGCCCTCCCGGTCGGCCGCCCACTTGCCCACGTTGTCCCACCGGTAGACCAGCCTCTCGCCCGGGCGGAGCGTGAACGCGATCTCGTGGCCGGTGGGAC
>JAYENL010000191.1:24541-30107 GCA_034722055.1 Armatimonadota bacterium | reverse complement strand
AGCGCATCGAGCTGGAGCTGCCGACGGTGCAGCATATCCTCACCATGGCTCTGCTGAGCACCTCGCCCGCGGGCGTCTACTCCGTGGATGGCATGCGCGCGAACTTCTGGGGCTCGGACGTGCTGGGCGCGAGCGTGGAGGCCGAGATCCAGGGCGACTCGATGCAACTGACCGCGAACGCCCCCGAGGGCGGGGGGGAAGTGGTGGTGATTGCGCCGCCCGGCAGGCGCGTCGTCGGCGACGAAATGCGCGAGGTGCCGCTGCCCGAGCACTGGCTGGCTATCGTGCCGGTGGCCGCGGGCGATGCATCGCTCAGCCTGGAGCTTGCCGATGCGCCGGAGGTGACGGAGGGGCTGGCGCTGGAGTGCCCGGAGGAGGTCGAGGCAGGCGGGGCCCTCAGCATGGCGGTGCCGGGCGCGGAGGGCGAGGCTCTGGTGACGGTGGGGCGCAATGGGGCCATCCTGCACGCCGAGCGCCTGACGGCGGCGGATGGTGCGATCGAGCTTGCGGTGCCGGAGCAGGTCCATGCCGGCGAGGTGGAAGTTGGGGTGGTGGCCGAGGTGGGCGGGACGCTGAGGCGCGGGGTGGCCCACGTTGCTGTGACGGGCTCCTTCACGCCCGACATCCCGCCGTGGCGGCTGCCGAAGACCCGGCCATTCGGCGAGGTCGAGGAGGTCGATGTGACGGTCCGGGGCCTGCACGTCATCGGCCGGGGCACCGACCACCACGACGGCCGCAACGGGCCGCAGTTCGGGATGGCGGAGCCGGAGACGCTGCGCTTCGGCGGCGGCATCGTGGACGCGCCGGTCACGCGCTACGGCTACGGCTTCGGCGGCCTGGAGTTCGAGCGGGCGCGCGTGCTGACGCTCAGAATCACCAACACCTGCTACGACGCCTGGACCTTCCGACGCGGCACGCCGTCGTATCATCCGCAGTACACCAGCACCTTCGCGGGGATGATGGTGGACTACCACACGACCGACGGCTACACGAAGCGCGTGGCGCTGGGCCTGGGCTACATCAACCCCAAGCGCCAGACCGACCGACCTCGATGGGGCACCAGCGCGGCGCCGGACGAGTTCATATCGCTGATGGATGCCATCCACGAGGGCCGCGAGACGACCTTCAGCCTTGACCTGGCGCGGTGGGCGCCGGAGGGCTGGGATGGCCGCTGCTGGGTGGGCGTCGGGGTGGATAACCTCTACCCCTCACGGCGGCTCTACGCGGAGGTGCTGGAGGCACCCGAGAGCCCGGAGGGGCTGGAGATCCTGGAGGGCGAGTCCGTGGGCGACCTCTTCAAGATTCGCGACTACGTGGTGGGCAGGGCGGCGGAGGCGCCGGCTATCGACGGGAGGCTGGACGACCGCGTGTGGCAGGAGGTGGAGCCGGCCACCGACTTCCGGCTGCTGGGCAAGATCGGCTCCTCGAAGCAGAACACGCGCGCCTGGGCGGCCTGGGACGAGGAGAGTTTCTACGTCGCCTACGAGTGCCCGGAGAGCGAGAAACAGCAGCCCAGCCTGAAGCCGGAGAAGATCTGGAACCGCGACGCGGTGGACACCGCCCTCGATCCCGATGGAGATCGGGAGGACTTCCTGCAGATCATCATCGACGCGGCCGGCAACTCCGAGCAGTTCAGCCACGGCTACAACGGCCGGCAGGTGCAATGGGAGGTCGAGCACGCCGTGGGCGAGTACGAGGGCGGCTGGGCGGTGGAGATGGCGGTGCCCTGGAGCGAGATGGGCATCGAGGCGCACGGCGGCATGACCTTCACGGGCAACTTCGTGCGCTACCGGCCGTATCCGCCCGTGGACGAGATGCAGACCTGGTCGCCGATGCCCGGCCCGGCGATCAACGACCCGGAGCGGTTCGGCAACTTCACGCTGGAGTAGAGATGCCATGAGGCTGCGAGAGCTGCTCGTGCTGAGCGCGTGCGCGCTGAGCTGCACTGCATGGGCGCAGGAGGCGGAACCCGCCACCGAGGTGGTGGACTGGGACTTCGAGGACGGCGACCTGTCCACGTGGCGCCACAAGGACAACGCCGAGATCGCCATCGTGAACGTGGGCGGCGAGCGGGGCAACGTCCTGCAGTTCGCCACCGACTACGGCGAATACACCTTCGCGTGGACGACCAACTTCCCGGGCGGGAGGATGGACTTCAGCGGCATCTACGCGCTGGAGTTTGTGCTGCGCGGTGATGGCTCGGGAGCGACGGTCCGGCCCACGCTGGGCGTGCTGCGCGAGGGGGAGAGCAGCCTCTACTACACCGCGCCCGCCGATGAGGTGGCGCTGGACTTCACCGGCTGGCAGCGCTTCCGCCTGCACATCCCCCGACTGCGAGCCATCGCCGAGAGCAACATCCTGGATGACCTGCAGCGCATCGGCTTCGTGCAGTTCATGGTCACGGCCGGTGAGGACACCCGGGCCACCACCATCGCCATCGACGATATCCGTGCGATTGCGGCGGAGGGCGAGGAGGCCGAGGAGCTGGCGGCGTGGCGGGAGCAGATGGAGCGCCTTTACGGGCCGATGCCGCGGGACGGTAGCAACATTCTGCCCAACGGCGGCTTCGAGCTGAGCCTCGACGGCGAGCGCCCGGAGCTCTGGGGCTCCGGCGACTGGGGCACGGACTCGGGGATGGCGTGGCTGCCGCAGGGCGGGCGGGACGGCGGGGCTGCGGTGCAGATCACCTGCCCCGATGACCGCCAGCGCGGCAGCTACCAGATGCGCCTGCCGGTCGATCCCGGGCCCTACCGCATCTCCGCGTGGTACCGGGCGGAGACGCCGCAGGCAGATGCCCGCAGCGGGCCGGTCCTGCGTGTGAGCTACATCAACGAGGAGGGCCGCGGGATCGGCAACGATCACTTCTACGGCGACCCGGCCGCCGAGGGCTGGCGGAAGCTGGAGGGCAGCTTCCGCGTCGAGCGCACCACGCCGCACGTCGTCATCACGCTCTTCAACTACTTCGCCCAGGGCAGCGTCAGATGGGACGACGTGACGGTGGCGTGGGACGTGGCCGAGGAGCGGCGGCTGGAGCAGCAGCGGCGGCGCAACCTGGCGGACCTGGAGGAGGCCCGACCGATGGTTGACGATGCGAGGCAGAGGCTGGAGGCGCTCCGCGAGCGCCTGGAGGCGGAGGATCAGATGGACGAGCCGGCGGTGATGCTCACCGCCATGCTGCAGTGGGCCATCGACGACGCGGAGCTGGCCGTGCAGGCTGAGCTCGGCAGCAACGCCCGAGAGACGCTGGAGAGCGCCATCGACTACATCGACCGCGCCGACGAGATCCTCCAGCAGGCCAGAGCCGATCCGCTCGAAAAGCAGGATCCGGAGGCCGATGCCAACCCCTACGTGGCGGCCCTTAACGAGCGCATGGAGACCCACGCCCGGGAGCCGGAGGTCTACCGCAAGGGCGAGGACGGCTACCAGCAGATCGAGAACGCCTGGCGCTTCCGCAGCCTGGGCGATGACTGCTGCACCATGGCCTGGGGCCTTACGCACCCCCGCAGCGCCTGGCACGGCAACCCGGAGCTGGTGCGGAACCTGCTCGCCACCATGCAGGCCGTGCTGCAGAACCATCGCGACGGCGACTGGAACCCCGGCCGCACGGCGCGCTTCGGAGCCGACCCGAACATCCCGCGCTTTACGCTCGGCCCTACCATCGACGCCTTCTACCAGCTCCAGCAGCACCTGCCCTGGCTGCTGCTGCCGGCCAAGCGCCAGGAGTGGCTGGACGAGATCAGGGTATGCGTGGAGCACCAGTACGAGGACTACGGGCTGCAGCCCTTCAGGGACGGCACCGGCGCCGCCGGCCGCTACCCCAACCAGGATGTCTACTACCTGCTGATCATGGAGCTGGCCCACCGGCTCTACGGCGATCAGGAGTACGCGGACCACGTGGACTGGATGCTCGACCAGCTCGAGGGCGCCGTGTACCCCATGGGCGCCATGACCTACGTCCGCACCCAGAACGAGTGCTTCAACTACCATAACCTCAACATCACCTTCCTGGCGCGCTACCTGGAGTACACCGGCGACGAGCAGGCCCGGCGCATCATCGAGATGACCGAGCAGTTCTACCCCCTCATGGTGGAGCCGTCCGGGCTGGTGGAGAACTACACGGACTCGTCGTGGAAGCACTACGAGCACGCGGTTCGGCCCCACGGCCCGGACATAGTGGCGACCATGACCGGCAGCGCCCTGAACAAGCGCTGCGCGGAGATCGGGCTGGGGCGCGGCGACCCCGGCGACGGCGTCTACACCGTGTTCACCGTGCCCTGGTGGAGCCAGATGGACAGCGCGGCACTGCCCGATGACTACATCATGTTCGACGAGGACGTGGAGGCGCCGCGAGCGCGCTTCGGGCCGTTCTCCTTCGCCGCAAACGGCCGCGATTACGGTCAGGGCTACATCGGCAAGGACACCTTCATCGGCTGCCTCTACTCGCCGGTGGATGCGGGAGAGGGCGAGACCGGCTCCCTCATGGTGGCCACCAACGAGTTCCGGGTGCAGCCGGAGGGCATCCACTGGCGCAACGCGCGCTTCGTCTCCGGGGATGAAGAGTTCAGCGAGATCATCGGCGATGGCTTCGCCTCCATCGCGGTGCGCTACCGGCTGACCATCCCCCGCCACGGGCGCAGGAGCGAGGCCCTCCCGTGGGAGGGCAGCCAGCAGTGGTTCGCCTCGCCCCAGCGGCTGGTAGGCCTGCTGCACATCGCGCCGCTGGAGGACTGGGAGTGCGCGGGCATCTGGGGCCGACTGCGGTTCGGTCGGGGAGGCGTCGAGATCGAGCGCTCGCCCGAGGAGGAGCTGTTCTTCAAGTACGGGCCGCTGCTGGCGCGCATCCACGGTCACAACTACGCCAGCGTCGAGGTGCAGCCCTCGGAGGTCTTCTACCTCGACGAGCCGGAGCAGTTCAAGGGCCGCGAGATCATCCTCAGGGACGCCGAGAGCGCCACGCCGGAGGAGCCCGAGAAGCGCACTGTGTATGCGGCCGGCACCGATCACTGGTTCCTGGCTGAGGTGCTGCCCTACACCTCGGAGCTTGCCGAGGACGTGGCGCCCATCCATGATAGCGGCCTGCGCGGGCTGACCTTCCGCGAGGGTGATGTCACCTGGTTCGTGGTGCACAACCTCGACGACACCGAGCGTGTCTGGCAGGCACAGGTGCGCCCCGGAGCGCAGTGCACGCTCTTTACCTCCGGCGAGCATGGCGACGGCCGCGCCCTGGGCGTTGAGGGCGGGCGGGTACAGGTGAAGCTCGACTCCGGCGGGCACATCGCGGTCAAGGCGGTGGCGCCATGAGGCCGGTCATAGCCGCGCTGGTGACGCTGACGCCGCTGCTGGCGGCCGCCGACCTGCCGCAGATCGCTATCGAGGCCGAGGACTACGTGGAGGTCACCGGCGCCTCCGTGCGGGTGCTCGACCGGGAGCAGGCCTCCGGCGGCCGGTGCGTGAGCTACTGGGAGGAGCCCGGCGTGGCGGTGACCTGCCGGTTCGAGGTCGCGGAGGCCGGCGAGTACTGCCTGACGCTCCGCTACGCCTGCACCTGGCCCGACACGCGCCGGCG
>JAYENL010000191.1:0-24441 GCA_034722055.1 Armatimonadota bacterium | reverse complement strand
GCGGCCGGTGCGTGAGCTACTGGGAGGAGCCCGGCGTGGCGGTGACCTGCCGGTTCGAGGTCGCGGAGGCCGGCGAGTACTGCCTGACGCTCCGCTACGCCTGCACCTGGCCCGACACGCGCCGGCGCATCAGTATCGACGACGAGGTGGTTCCGGGCCTCGAGGACGTGCTGCTGCCGGGGACGGGAAGCTGGGCGGACTTCAGCGCCATGACCGTCGCCGGCCCGGACGGCGGCAGGGCCCGTATCCCGCTGGGGGCGGGGGTGCATACGCTCACGCTGACGAACGTCGATTCGCGTGGGCTGGCGTGGGACCAGGCGCTGCTGCATGGACCAGAGGACCTGCCCGCTGACGCCCCATTGAGCGAGGAGGAGCTGCAGGAGCTCGCCGAGGCGCTGCCGCAGGACGCCGGCAGGGTGCTGCTGGAGGGCGAGAGGGCCGCGGCGCTGGTGCACGGTGCTGTCCGGGTGGCGCTGCCGGGCAATATGCCGCTGGCGGTGACCGTCGGCGACGTGTTCTTCGTGCTGCCCCGGCCACTGACGTATGAGAGCGGGCTGCTGGAGTGGACTTCTGACAGGATCGGCCCGCTCCACGTCCTGAGAGCTCCGTACGTGGACGAGACAATGCGGGTCTCGTTCGTCGTGATCACCAACGGTCACAGTTGCGTCTCCGTGGTCGCTGCGCAGTCCTCCGAGGGGCTTGAGGGCCAGGCGGATCATCTCCCCGGCCCGCTGGTGGCATGGCGGGACGGCCGCCCCTGGCGGCTGGCGCCCGGGCCCCTCGCCGACAAGCTGCAGTCCGGTGAGAGCACGAGGGCGCTGCGGATTAATGGCGTTGTGGCCTCCGTGGACGACTACCTCAGCGCATCGGTCGAGGAGGAGCCGATCCCGCACTTGCAGCTCCACTGGCAGCCGCTGCGCACAGGCGACGTGAGCGTCGCGACGGCCAAGGTGGGGCCATCGGTGGCCCCTGGTGATGTGAGCGTCGCGACCCGGGTGGACGGTGACGAGGTGGTCATCCGCTCCTCTGCCCACGTCCCACCCGCGCTTGCGGCCTTCTACGGAATGCCGCAGTTCGAGGTGCGGGTGCAAGCGGACGCAAGCATGACGGTCACGACCGAGGCGGGCGAGACGCTGGAGGTCACCGCGCCGTAGCGGCCCGTCGAACGGCTGCCCGGGGGCCCCGGAGACCACGATCATTCATCTGGGAGGCGTCCCCCGCGCGCCTGCGGGCCGAAGGCCCGCTCCGACATGCCGACGAGCGCGCGGGCGAGGGCGCGCTCGTCCGAGAGGGAAGGCAGAAGAGGAAAGCGGAGATGATGACGATGCGGAGCGCGAGCGTCGCGATTGCTGCAGTGCTGCTCATGGCCGTGACGGGCGGGTGGTCGAGAGCCCAGGACCTGGAGTTCGAGAGCCTGGGCGTGCCGGTCATGGAGACCGGCCATGGCATCAGCTTCGTCACCGAGCATCCGGACGGCCACTACGTGGCCTGGGATCGCCATGAGACGCCCGACTTCATGGGCCTGCTGGGTGTGCGCCTCGACAGCGGGGAGTACTTCACGCTGGACCTCTCGCAGTGGGGCAGCAGCCACGTGACGGCGACCGTGGGGCCGGAAGGGGACATCTACGCCTACTGCGGGAGGCCGGCCGCGCACTTCGTGCGCATCGACCCTGCGACGCTGGAGGTCACCGACCTGGGGGCACCGGCCGAGAACGCCCACTACTTCGCACAGGGCGCCAAGGCGCCGGACGGGCGGTTCTACGTGGGGACCTACCCTCGCGCCGCGCTGGTGTGGGTGGACACCAACACCGGCGAGATCGGCACCGCCGGGCGCATGACCGATGACGAGCGGAATCGCTACCTGTGGGCCTCGGTGGCGGTCAGCGATGACAACATCGTCTACTGCCCGGTGGGCCTGCACCATCAGGAGCTGTACGCCTACGATCCCGCGACCGGCGAGGCCACGCAGATTCTGCCGGAGGAGCTGATGGAGCTGCCGCACTCGCCGAGGCTGTGGACGGGCACGGACGGGGAGGTCTACGGCAGGTCCGGCGGCACGCGCTATCGCTGCACGCCCACGGGCATCGTGACCGACTGTGAGATCGCGGATGCGCGTGGCGGCCGGCCGCAGGCGGGCGAGTGGCTGGTCGGGGGGATCGACACGGAGGGCGCCCTCACCCTCACGCACGCTGAGACAGGGGAGACGCGGACAGTGCAGACGCAGTACCGGGGCCGGCCGGTGATGATCTACTCCGTCTGCACCCAGTGGCAGGGGCGGGTCTGGGGAGGCACCGGCTTTCCGGCGCGCGTGTTCTCGGTGGACCCCGAGACCGGCGAGACGGAGGACCACGGGCGGCAGAGCGGCGGGCGCATTCAGATCTACGACATCATCGGCACCCCCGAGGGGCTGCTGCTGAGCAGCTACACCGGCGCACATCTCAACCTCTGGAACCCGCTGGCACCGGAGGGGGAGGAGGACAACCAGGCGCTCGAACGCGGGCATCACCAGGAGCGGCCCATCCAGTGGACGCAGGGCCCGGACGGGAACTGGTACATCGGGACGCGCCCCATCAAGGGCCACGTGGGCGGGGGTCTGTGCCGCGTCACGCTCGACCCATTGGAGGCCACGTGGTGGATCAATCCCATCGGCGAGCAGAGCGTGATGGGCTGCGCCCCGGTGCCTGAGACCGGCGAGCTGCTCTGCGCCACCTCCAACTACGGGGGCAGCAGCTCCATCCCCACTGAGCCGGTCGGGCACATCTTCCTGTGGGACTGCGACGGGGAACGGGTCGCGCACATCGATGAGCCAGTGGAGGGCGCGCGCTCCTACAGCGCGCCGGTCCGGGCGCGCACCGGCATCGTCTACGGCATCTCCTACGGCGACGCGGGCAGGCAGCTCTTCGGATACGATCCCGTGAAGAGGGAGACGGTCCATGTCGGGGAGCTGCCGGGCGAGCGGCCTCACTTCCCGTCCCTGCACGGTGGGCTCGTGGGGCCGGACGGGCTGATCATCGGGCTGGCGGATGACGCGGTCTTCGCCATCGATCCCGCGGACCATTCGACGCGCGTCCTGGGCCGCCATGAGTCCATCGCCGAGGCGCATGGGTTCATGATCACCGACGACGGAGTGCTCTACTACGGCTCCGGGGCGGAGCTGTGGCGCTGCCGGCTGCCCCTGCAGTGATAGGCGCCTCAGGGCTCACCGCGCGGCGACCCGCACCAGCACGAAGCTGGTGGGCCTGAGGCGGACGCTCACGGCGCCCTCGGCTGTCGGCAGGTCGCGGCCGGTGAGAGCGTTCCAGGCCTGCAGCTCCTCGCCGCCCAGGCCCATGGCTGCAGCATCCAGGCGCACCTGCGTCTCCACGACCTCGTGGCGCAGGTTTCCGACGATCAGCATGGCCTCCCGGCCCTCGTGCAGGTAGAGGGAGGTCTTCACCTGATCGTCGTCAGGTAGCGCCAGGCCCCGCTCTTCGGCCTCATACCAGGGGATCCACTCGGCCTGACGGTAGCCGAAGTCATCGTAGGCCCTCCAGAGGTTGACGGTCTTGCGCTGCATGTCGTTGCGCCCCGTGGGGCCCTGCGGCCACACAGAGACGCCATGCAGCAACCCGTAGGTGTAGTACATGGGCTCGTAGGTGTGCGAGTCCGCGCCGAGCAGGATGGGCCAGATGCCCCACTGCGTCCCCTGCCAGCGCACTCGGCACTTTACGAGGTCCTCGTAGTACTCGTGCTCGCCGGTGTAGTAGACGTCGGTGAAGGACATCGTGGGGATGAAGATGTTGTAGGAGACGTGGTTGACCAGGTAGCCGCGCGGGTTGTTGGCGTGGATGACCCTGTACATGCGCTTGAGGTACTCTCGCGTGCCGAACACCGGGTACGTGGGCCGGAGCGTCCCCTCACGGTCGTAATAGCCGCAGCCGTGATGGGTGTTGCGGCAGGGGTAGACGTGCGCATTGCCGTCGGTGTAGCAGCCGTCGAAGCCCTGCTGCTGGAGCAGCCACTGCGCGCCGGCGGCGAGGTAGTCGCGGTAGCCGCGGGCGTTGCCGCAGCAGTCCAGGAAGACGTGGCCCTTCGGCGGCTCATTCGGCTGCGTGGAGACCGGCTCCCGCCGCCACTCATTGCCGAACTGGCGGCTCCAGCGCGTCGGCGCGCCGATCCCCATGTAGCCCATGTAGGTGGATGTGCGCACGCCAGCGGCGTCGAAGGCCTCATTCATGCGCGGCAGGTCCCATCCCTGCGGCTGCGTGAACAGCGGCAGCGGCCAGCCCAGATCATCCGCCTGCTCCCCCGGCAGCCAGCTCCACAGGTTGTAGGCGTCGACTCCCCACTGTTGCAGGACCTCGCCGCACCAGCGCGGCGGCTGCACCCCGATGCGCAGGGCGCTGCCGAAGGCGCCGTCCACGAACTCGCAGCCGATGGAGGGCACGCCGCCAAGCTCTCCCGAGCGCCCTGAGATGACCGCGGCCCGCGTCTCGCCATCCTGGCCGTCCGGCCGGAAGCGATCGTTGAGGTGGTCCAGCAGCAGTGTGTGCTCGTCGGCGGTGAAGGGCCCGCCAGGGACCTCGACCTGCTGGCCGCGGTAGCGCATGGTGTCCGAGACGCGCACCTCGTCGAGATCGAACCACGTGTAGCCGCGGTAGGAGTGGTGGCAGCCGAAGATGAGCTTCAAGTTCTCCGGCGCGGCCGCCATAGTCTCGGCTGCCGGCATCGGCCCGCCGTTTGCGTCGATCAGCGTGCCGTCCACGTAGAGTGCCACCGCGGTGGTGTCCCAGGTCAGCGCGACGTGGATGAACTCGTCCTCAGGCAGGTCGAAGCCCGAGACATCGATGAGCGGGCCATCTGCCCCCGACGCGGTCACGAGGAACCTCCCGACGCTGTCGTGATACTGCATGTGCATGGCCCCGCCGTCACCGCTGACTGTCAGGACATCGCGGATTGAGCTGCCGGCCAGGCCCGCGGTGGACATCCAGAACTCCACCGTGCCCTGGCGCGGGTCGATGTTGCCCTCTCCGGGGTAGCTCAGGCGCTCCACGTGGACGATGCGGCTCTTCTCTGTGTCGTAAAGCTCGACAGCATTGGTGGGCCCACCGAAGCGGTAGTAGAAGGGGTCGCCGGAGGGGACGGCCTTCACCGGCGTGGCCATCAGCCCGAAGGTGATGGTGATCGGCTCCTGGATGACAAGGGCATCGCGGATGATGTTGGCGCGGATGCTGACCGTGTCGCCCTCAGGGACGACCTCTACCATCGTCTCATCGTCCTTGGGCGACCAGTGCTGATCGCTCTCGGCGAACCACGCCAGGCCCAGCTCATCGCTGCCCACCCAGACCTGCGGGATGAAGCCGCTGGCCCACGACTCGTCGCCCATGACGCTGGCCTTCGCGAAGCGGCCGTTGGACGGGAGCAGGAAGTGGACGTGCTCCCGACGGACGGGGATGGTGAGCTGCAGGCTCTCCACCGTGCTCGTCTGGCCGGGAGGCGCCTGCGCGCCTCTCCCCGCGGCCGCGGCCCCGCCCGGCTCGATGGTGAGGTCGAAGCGCTGCATGCCATCGAACTCTGTGGTGGCGCGGCAGCGCACCGTAGCGCCGCCCAGCGTCTGCGTGGCCTCCTGGACGGCCCGGTCCTGCGCCGAGTCCACGAGGCTGGCGCGCATGTCCGCGAGATCCACGCGCTGGCCTGAGATCGCCGCCACGAGGCTCACCGGCCCCGCGAGTATCTCCTGGCCCTGGTTGACGATCTGCTCCGGCAGGATGCGACCGCCCGTGCGCAACTCCCGTCCCCAGATCCGAATGGCGTCGGCGTCCACCTCGACCGGCGTCCAGGGCACGGGAACGGTGTGGTCCCTGCCGGCCTCCGACATCCACCACTCGGGCCGCGGGAAGTGCTCGTAGCTGGCGGCGGCCTCCGCCAGGACCTCTCCGTCGGCATTGAGCGCCTGGGACTTCACCTCGTACTCCCCGGGCTCCAGCTCCGTCATGTCGATGGCGCCCCTGCCGAGGTCGCGCTCGCAGGAAGTGATCTCGCAGGAGCCGAGCTCTTCGGCTCCGGCGGTCAGCGTGGCCCGAACGGTGAGCCCCTCCTGGCTCTCCAGGCCGCCGACGTTGGCGGTCACCCACAGCTCGCCCTCGTAGGGGTAGCCCGCCACGGTAATGTCGTAGGGCTTCATGACCTGGAAGGGCAGACGCTGGTAGTGAAGCGTGGCCTCCCGGCTGCGCGCGGAGAGGGTCAGCACGTAGTCGCCGCTGACCAGCGATGGTGGCTCGAAGAGGAAGGACTTCACGTCCACAAGCTCCTTCTCGGCCTCGGCCACCGTCTGCGCTCCGGCGTCGATGAGCCGCGCGGAGACGGTCACCGGCGGGTCGAAGGCCCGGCCGGTCAGGTCCAGGCGGGCCCGGAGGCGGCCCTCCCGTGCTCCGGAGAGCTCGCCCAGCCGCATGGCGCGGTCATCATCGCGGAACAGCAGCTCTCCGAAGGTGGAGATGCGGTGGAAGTTCCCGGCCGTGAAGGCCCACGATGACAGGCGGCTGGCGGCGTCGGCGTCGCGGCAGAAGTTCCCCCGCCAGACGGTCCCATTCTCGGGCGCAGGGCGGCCGTCGAGGCTGGCAAAGGGGATGCGGGCCTCCGCCACCCAGTGGCCCTCGCCGCGGCTGGTGACGACGGTCCAGTCAGGGTCGAAGTCCGGCTGCTTGGCGCGCCGACCGTTCTCCTCCACCAGGCGCATGTCGAAGCGGGTGCCGAGGGCATTGGTAACAAGCTGGTAGTAGGGATAGTCGCCGGGGCCCGGCTGCAGGAAGATGTCCACGGCGTCCTCCTGGTAGACCGCGGAATCCCGGTCCGTGAAGGTGGCCACGATGGGCCGGCCCTGCGGGTCGGTGCACTCGAAGGCCACGTAGAGCGCCTCGCGGTTATGAGCCACGAAGACCGTGCTCTGGTCCTCCACCAGCAGGTTCTCGTTGAGGCCCACGAAGCCGGTGGCGGCGCCGGCGCCATCCCACTCACCCTCGGACAGCTCCCCGTCGATGCTCGGCGGCGCCGTGACGCGAGGGCAGGTGATGCGCGGATAGGGCGGGACCTGCTCCCCGCCCGGCCCCAGGATGCGCAGCTCGTCGATGGCGAACTCGCTCACCACGTCGCTGTAGCCCACCCGGCTGCCCACGTACATCCGGGTCTCGGAGAGGTCGAAGCGCATCGGTCCGAAGAGCCCCGCCCAGTCCTTGACGCCGCGGCGCTGTCCGTCCATCCACAGCTCCAGTTGCCGTCCCCAGCGGACCTCAACGTGATGCCACTGGCCCTCATGCCATGGCGAGGAGGTGCCCATATAGGCGACAAGCTGGCGGCGCTGATCCCAGACGCCGACGCAGAGGTTCTTGAGCGTGGAGTAGACGCTGAAGTGCGCCTTGCCGGGCGGATCGACGTGGAAGAAGAGCTGGTTGCGCCGCTCGCTGACCACCTCCGAGGGGTGGACCGGCTCATAGCCCATGCGCACCCAGAACTCCAGCGAGCCGGCCGCCAGGTCGATGTTGCCCTCGGCGGGGTAGTAGATGGCCGTCTCGCCGTGGAGCTGGTAGGCCATGCCGAACTTGCCCTCGACGAACTCGCCGCCGGGCATCGGCCGTCCGCCGGTGTGCTCTCCCGCCGGGGTAATGACCTCCGGCGAGGTCATGCGCGTGCCATCGGGCTCAAAGGGCTGGTCGAAGTGGTCCAGCAGCAGCGTGCGCGCATCCGGCGGGTGGGGCTCCGACGGCGGCTGCGCCGCGGCGAGGGCGGCGCAGCCCAGCGACAGGATGGCGATGAGCGCTGCCGGCACATGGCGCGTCATGGCATCTCCTCCCGGCTTTGGTCGGCTACCGCGCCTGCGCAAAGAGCTGCATGCCTTGCAGGAAGTCCTCCGTCTGCGCCAGCTTCCAGGTGCGGCCGCCGTCGCGGGAGACCAGCACCGCCCGGTGGTGGTAGCGGTCGGGGAAGTGGCTCTGGTAGGTCTCATCGCTGGTCCAGTAGCTGTAGGACAGCCACAGGTCGCCGAGGCGGTCAACGGTGAGCTTGTGATACCAGATGGAGTAGCCGGGCACCGCCCCGACGACCAGGGGCTCGGCGTCGCTCCACTGTCCGCCCTTCGGCCGGTGCTGAACTGACAGGGCCGCGTACAGATTGCCACCGTGGTAATCATCGACGCCGCGACGCCACTGCCGGAAGGCGGTGTGCAGGGTGTCGTCGGCGTCGCAGACCAGCGAGATGTAGGTCTGCCGGCCGGTCTCACCCTCCTCGGTGACGTAGCCCGTGGTCAGAATCGGCTCAGCCTCGGTCCAGCCGCCGTAGGCGTCGCCCGGCTGCAGCGACTGCGCGTGCTGGAAGGGCTCGCCGTGGGCGCCGATGAGCACGTGCAGGTAGCCCTCGCTGTCCATGGTGATGGCGGGGACGTTGTGCACATCATTGACCGGCGGTCCGTGGCCCAGCAGGACCTTGTCGCCGACCTCCCCGGTGGCGTGGTCGTAGGTGGCCACGTAGGTGGGCACGCCGGGCGCATCCTCGGGCGCCACCTCGCCCCACACGATGTGGGTCTTGCCCTCGCGCGTGACGCTTGAGGCCGGGCCGCCGGAGTGCTGGCAGGAGCCCACCACGTTCTCGGCCACCTTCACCGGCTGGCCGACCTCCAGGCGGTCGCCGACCCGCGTGGGCATGTAAAGCCACAGGTCATTGTGGGCACAGAAGCGGGCCGGGTGCGGCGCCGTGGTCTCATAGGTCAGAATCGGCGGCGGGATGTCCAGCGCGTTGTGGCCGGTGAACTGCTCGATGTCATAGGCGTTGCCGCGCAACTCGTGGACCTGCCAGGTCCGGCCCTGATCCGGCGAGAACAGCAGCACCACCGGCCGGCCGCCGCCCTCCAGCACCAGCCGCAACTGCGTGTAGATGCCGCCCTGCCCGTCGAAGGCGATCTTGGCGCCCTGGAAGCCGCCCCCGCCGTGACTGGTGCGATAGTCCGGATAGGCCTCGCGCACGGCGTCCTCGAAGCCCCGCTCCACCCACTCGTTCTGGTCGGTGAGCGTCCAGACGCCGCGCGTGCCGTAGTAGCTGGCGCTCCGCTGACGGATGTATGGCCGGTTGTCGAGGCCGAAGTAGACCTCGTTGCGAGTGTACTCCGGCGCATAGCCGAACTGCACGTCCTCGTGGCGGAAGGGCTCCAGGACGATGGGCATCTGCAGCGGCTCCGAGACCGGGCTCTTCCCGATGCGCACCTGCACCTGGCTGCTGGTGATGACCTGCGGGTCGCCGAGGGCGCTGGCGATCACCACCGCCTGGCGCTCCGCGCCGGCCTCCAGGCCCTGATCCGCCGCCAGCGCCAGGCTGACGCGCGTTGCCTCCTCGGACTTCAGCGCCACGGGCAGGTCCGGATGCACGACAGTCGCCTGCAGGCCTGGATCGGTCTCGGCGCGCACGTCGAAACTCTCCCGCGCGCCCGTGCTGTTGCGCAACGTGAAGTCCACCACGGTCTCCTCGCCGGGCTGCAGGTAACGGGTGGTGCGGTAGGGCATCAGCATCCACTTGGTCTTGCCGCCCTCGAACCAGGCGTCGGCGTCCGCCGTCCAGTACTCCACCCCGGAGATCTCGAAGGTCACGTCCAGGGACTGCACCTGCAGCTCCCACAGGCCCTCCCGCTCGCCGGCCTCGAACTCTACCGTGACCGCCTCGTCGGTGGAGGGAAGGTCCATCTCGGCGATGGTGTTGCCCCTTGCGTCGAGCAGCGGCACGATCTGCACGCCGGGCTGGTGCTTGGCCTGTCCGGTGATGGTGAACTCGCCGTCCGGCGGCTGGAAGTAGATGGAGCCGCCGACGCCGCCGTGGCTGAAGAAGATCTCGCCGCTTACCACGTACTTCTCGGCGCTCATCTCCACGCCGTAGACCATATCGCCGGAGCCGCGGATCTGCAGCCTGTAGACCCCGGCCGTGGGGCACTGCACGGTTGTCTCGGCCACCTGGTACTCCTCGGGCCCGCCGCCCTCGCCGGCGTTGCCGTCATCGGGTATCTCGATATGCGCCAGTGACCGGCGCAGCGGGCCGAAGACGTCGGCGATGAGCCTGTCCTCGCCCTCGTAGATGTTGAGGTCCTTCTTGAGGATCTTCAGGTGCAGCGGACCGGCCTCGGCCTGGATGAGAAGCGTCTTGGCGCCGCGAGCCGCGGCCGGAAGCGTGGCCGCGTGCGCAGACGCGGCGACGAGCGACACCAGAGCGATGGCGTACAGGGCCCTCATGCTGCGAACCGCCCTTCGGGCTGAGGTATCGGGCATGTTGCTGAACGTCAGTGAGTTCGCGGCGGGGCGGGTCCGTCCCTGCTCGCGGCCGGCACGACGTCGGAGAGGCCCGCGCGGTGGTCGCGGCGAAGTTCTGTCCTCACACTGCCTCATTTGCTCCTGATCACGGCGCACGGAGCTGAGAGGCTGGAGGCGGTCGAGATGACACCCATGCGAATGGTGCTGCTGGCGGCCGGCCTGCTGACCGTCAGTGCCGCCCGGGCGCAGAGAGGGCCGGAGGTCGAGCCGCTGCTGGAGGAGAGCTTCGAGGAGCCCGGGGAGGACGGCTTGCCCGAGGGCTGGAGCGTGTTCGGCGAAACGCCGGAGCTGATGGAGGTGCGCGATACCCACGCGCGCGAGGGCGAGCGGTCCCTGTGGCTGAGTGATCCCAGCGAGGAGATCGGCGTGGGCCTGCGCAGCCCGGAGGTCCCCGCTGAGCCGGGGGAGTCCTACTACGTCATGGGGTGGTGGCTGGCGGAGAGGGGCAGGTCCGCTTCGCTGTACATGGAGTTCTGGGACGCCGACGGCGAGCGAATCGAGGACGGGGTGGGCAGCTTCGCCTGCCACGGCCGCGGGGAGTGGAATCGGTGCATCGGCCACATGATCGCGCCGGAGGACGCCGTGGCGGTGACCGCCCTCACCTATAGCTGGTCCGGAGGCGTCACGGAGGGCTACTTCGACGACATCGTCATCGGGAGGGGCATCCCCGTGCAGTATGACCGCACCCCGAAGCCCCCGGCAGAGGTGGACCACCCCGTCGGCCTCTACCGCGAGCCCGACATCCAGCGGGCCAAGCGCAACATCGAGCGCCATGAGTGGGCCCGGAAGCAGCTTCAGAGCATTATCAACGCCGCACAGTGGTGGATGGAGCTGCCGGAGAGCGAGATCGCGGAGTGGATTCCGGAGGGCACTCCGTTCCGGGTCTGCGACTGCCCTCACTGCGGCGCGACATGGGGCGTGAGCCCGTGGCGGTTCCTTGACGACGGCCGCACGGAGTGCAAGCGTTGCGGGACGATCTATCCCAACGAGGACTACCCCGAAACCGGCACCGAGCAGCATGTCAATCCCATCGACGAGTGGGAGACTATCACGTTCTATGAGGACGAGGATGGCAAGAAGTACCGCCTGGCGGGCCTGCGCCGCTACGGGCGCATCAGCAAGCTGGGCAGCCTGGGGAACCTCGGCCGCGCCTACGCCCTCACCGGCGACGCCGCCTACGCTGAGCGCATCCGCAAGGTGCTGCTGCGGCTCGCAGAGGTCTACCCCGGCTACATCGCCCACGACTGGTACCGCATCTACCGCGACTACTACAACCTGCAGTCCGGGAAGATGTCGGGGTGGAAGCTGCACGACGCCAACACGCTCATCGAGCTGTGCCTGGCCTACGATCTGACGGTCGAGAGCGACGTGTACTCGGATGAGGACCGGTCGATCATCGAGGAGGGCGTCTTCCGGGAGGGCGGGCGGCTGCTGACCACGACCTCCCCGCGGGGCTGCTGCGTCAACGACGGGCCCTTCCTGATGACCGCGGGCGGCTACATCGGCAAGCTGCTGGGCCAGCACGACTACGTGGCGTGGGCCGTGGAGCCGCCGGACGGCTTCTTCGGCTTCATCGAGGAGAACTTCTGGCGCGACGGGCACTGGGAGGACGGCTCGCCGTCCTACGAGGGGATGGCGCTGGGGAAGTTCTACGTCCTGCCCGAGATCCTGCAAGGCTACTGTGACCCGCCGTCCTATGAGGGCAGCGACCGCTACGAGAGCCTCGACCTGCTGGGCCACCCGCTGATGCGCAAGGTGCTCATCGCCGGGGAGCACGTCACCGCGCCGGACGGCAACTCGCCGCCCATCAATGACTCCGTGCAGGGGGCCACGCACAGCGCTCGCCACGCGGAGGAGAACTACTTCTGGTTCCCGACGGAGCGCAACCTGCGCATCCTCAAGCACACCTATGGCGGCGATCCGGACAGCCACGGGACGGAGTACGCCCTCTTCCGCCGCGATCCGGAGCTGGACTTCGAGGGCCTGGAGCCGCTGGACCTCGCCACCGGCAGCCTGGTGCGGCCGGGGCTGGGCTGGGCGATCCTGCGCGCGGGCGAAGGCCCCGACGAGGCCATGACGGTGCTGGACTACGGCCCCATCCGCGGACACGCGCATCCCGACAAGCTCACCTACCTGTTCTACGCCCACGAGACGGAGCTGGTCACCGACCTGGGCTATCTTGGCGCCCGGCATCACCTCATGCCCTGGCTGCGGGCGTGCGCCGCACACAACGAGGTGCTCGTGGACGGCGACGCGCAGCGCAGGGTCGCCGGCGAGCTGCTGTCCTTCGCCCCCGGCGAGCTGGCCCAGAGCCTCCGCGCCAAGGCCCCCGAGGCCTTCGAGCAGGCGAACGTCTACGAGCGCACGCTGAGCATGATCGCGCCTCCCGGCGACGCGCCCTACGTGGTGGACGTCTTCCGCGTCCGCGGCGGGGAGCGGAGCCTAATGGCCTTCCACGGTGACGGCGAGACCTTCGCCAGCGGCGCCCGCTTCGCTCCGTATGACGGCGAGTTCATCACCGAGGCGGCAGAGGGCGGGGACTGGATCCGCACCTGCGAGCGGGCCGCGTCCCCCGGCGCCTTCTCGGCCACCTGGCGCATCGAGCCCGAGGACGAGCTGGGTGTGCGGCTGACCGTGCTCGATGACCCCGCGGCGGCTTATCACATCACCGCGCCGGGCCTGCGCAACCGGCGCACACCCTGGGCGGATCGCACGCTGCACGTGGTCCTCTGGGAGCAGCCGGGCTCGGAGCCGACCTTCGTCTCGGTGGCTGAGGCCGTGCAGGGCCGGCCGCGGCTGGCGAGCATCGAGCGCGTGGCGTGCTCGCCTGATGGCGCGGTCGGGGTGCGGGTGCAGCGCGATGGGGCCACGGACTACGTCTTCGTGGCCGACGATGACGCCGCGACCGGGGAGACACACTGCGAGGTGCCGGAGGGCCTGAGATTCAGCGGCCGGGAGGCGGTCGTGTCGATGCGTGAGACGGGGCCGGCCTTCGCCCGGCTGGTGGACGGCACGGAGCTGCGGCTGGGCGACCTGGCGTTGACGTGCCCCGGACCAATGTCCGGGGAGATCGCGGCCTTCGACGATGAGGCCGACACCATTAGGACCGCCGCCGAGCTGCCCGGGGGCGACGCGCTGCGCGGGCAGCAGCTTCTCGTCCGGGGGCGCGTGGATGGCGCCTACGAGATCGCCAGCGTGGAGCGAGCCGGGGTCGGATCCGTGGTGCATCTGGCGCGGGAGCCGATCATGCGCGTCGAGGTCGGCGATACCTTCGCCATCTCCTCCATCGTCGAGGCCCATCGGCTTGATGACGGCACCTGGAAGGTGCGCGCGGACTGCCCCCTGGAGGCGGCGCTGCCCAGGCCCGCCGATGTCACCTCCGAGGTAATGCTGCGCACCTTGGCGGGCTGGCAGCGGCTGGCGCACGAGACCACCGACGGCGGCGTGCGCGTGCGGATCGACCCTGATGTCCTGGGGGGCGGCGCGGCGGTGCTGCTGATCACGGATGGCGAGATCGACCTCAGCGATAGGGACCCGCCGGCAGTCGGCGCCGTCCGGGTGGACGGCGAGGTGCTGGCGCGCGGTGCGAAGGTCGATCTGGGCTACGTCCAGGAGCCGCGCGTCATCGCGGTGGAGCTGGAGGACGCCGCGAATGCCATCTCCACTGCTGCCTTCGATGCGCGGCTGACAGGCGCTTCCGGCGCGGCGATCGACGCCGGCCTCTACCCGCGCGACATCGGCGGGCGTTCGGCTCGCGCGATAGTGCGACTCAGAGAGCTGCCTCCCGCGCAGTACACGCTCCGGCTTCGCTTCTGCGACCGCGCGACCAACGGCGGGGAGGCGGTGGTGCGCTTCAACACCCGAGGGCACGTGCTGAGGGCCACCGAGCTGGCGGTGGTGGCGGACTCGGGGAGGCTGAGCAAGCCGCTCGGCGGCCTGGACACGCAGTTCTACCGCTCGCAGAAGCCGGGCGAGTGGGTGGAGTACGCCTTCGAGGCGCCTGAGAGCGCCACCTACGAGGTCACGCTGGTGGCGACGGGCTACCAGTCCTACGGGACCTACCGGGTGAGCATCGACGGCCAGGATCTGGGCGAGTTGGTGGACGCCTTCCGCGGGGACCTGGACGTGGCCGGGATCACGGCGCGCCTGGGGAGGATGCGACTCGACGCCGGCCGGCACCGGGTGCGTCTGACGATCGTCGGAAAGAATGAGGATTCGGAGGACTACTACATCGGCTGGCACAGTCTCGTGCTGCGACCGGTCGCTGGTGACTGACTGCAAAGGAGCATGATTCGATGCGACGCACCCGCCTGTCGCTCATGCTGGCAACGCTCGTCGCGACCCTGGGAGTGGCGATTGTGATGCAGGCGCCGACGCCCGCCGATGAGGGCAACATGACCGGCCTGCGGGAGCATCCCTGCGCGCTGGTCAACCCCGAGATGGTTCAGGCGCTCCGGGCGAAGGCCGCCGAGACCGAGCCGAACCGGTTCGGCTTCGCCACCGCCGACGTGTGGGCGGAGCTGCTCGCGGACGCCGACCGCTTCCTGGAGGCTGAGCCCTACCACTACAGCGTGAACATCCAGCGCGATCCCGCGAAGGAGCCGGTCGTCTGGGAGTACACCCTCAGCGACCAGGCGCCGCCGCGGCATGAGGGCATCAACTACCCGCCCTGGACCGCCATGACCCAGGAGCAGCGCGACGACGCCATCACCGTGCGGCTCAAGAGCCTCTCATTCGCCTACCTGGTGACCGGGGAGCGGCGCTACGCCGAGCGCGCCAGACAGATCGCCATGCATCTGGTCAACTGGCAGTGGTGGAGTGACCCGGACTACGGCCGGGGCATCGCCTGCCTGGACACCGGGCACATCACCAAGTGCATGGGCCTCTTCTACGACTGGTGCTTCGACACGCTGACGGACGAGGAGCGCGCCCGAGTCAGGGAGGCCATCGCGGAGAAGGGCTGCGAGAAGATCCTGGAGGGCATCGGCGGCTACCCGCCGGAGACCAACGGCTATGCGGTGCTCACCAGCGGGCTGGGGGTGGCGGGGCTGGCCATCCGCCCGGAGGATCCCCGCGGCGGGCTCTACCTGCAGAGAGCCATCGAGTTCACGCGCACCTCGCTGGACCTCTCCGGCGAGGACGGCGGACTCTTCGAGGGGCCCATGTACGGGACATACCTGCTGGACAACCTGGCGCACATCTTTGACGCCGTGACGGCTGCGGGCGTGGAGACCGACCTGCTGCAGCATCCCTTCCTGGCGACGATGGAGGAGTACGTCATCTCGCAGATGGCGCCCGACAGCAGGGAGATGCCCTGCTTCGGGGATGGGAGTCCCGGCCGCTGCTACCCCGAGACCATGTCCGTGCTGGCCAACAACGGGAGCCAGGCGGCGGCCTGGTACCTGCAGCAGATCGGCTTCCTGCGCCCGGAGACCATCCACCAGTTCATCCGCTTCGATCCCGATGCCCTGGATCCGGAACAGCCGACGTTCAACCCCTCGCGGGCGCTGGTGGACGTGGGGCTGGTCTCGCTGAAGGCCGGTTATGAGCCGCACACGCCCTATCTGTGCATGAAGTCGGGGCCGCCGAGCACCTCCGTGGGCCACGCGCACTTCGACTCCAACGCCATCGTGCTCAGCTTCCTCGGGGAGTGGCTGATCTCCGACCGCGGCTACCGCGCCCGCCACGATCCCCCCGCCACCAAGTTCACGCAGGGCTCGACGGGCCACTCCACCATGGTCATGGACATCGATGACGGCTACCTCCACGACACCACGCATCCCAGCCCCGGCCACGATCAGGTGAGCCGGGCAGGCGCCCGCATCGAGGAGTTCTTCTCCTCCGAGGTGCTCGACTACGTGCGGGGCCAGGCCGCCGAGACCTACAACACCGACGACCTGCACGTGCTCGACAGCTTCGCGCGAGAGATCCTCTACTTCAAGCCCGACCTCTACGTGATGGTGGACGATATCCGCGCGCCGCAGCAGCACACCTACAACATCACGCTGCAGGCGGCCACCAGCAGCGTCATCGAGCATGTCGCCGAGAACGCCTGGCAGATCAGGGGCCTGCGGGGGAGCCTGCAGTGCTTCCTGTTCAGCCCAGAGGGCCTGGAGAGCGAGGCCATGACCTATCCCGGCGCGGAGCGCTACGGCGAGTTCCTGCGGGCCAGAACCCCGCCGGCGACTCAGGCCCGCATCGTGACGCTGATGTACCCCAGCGTCAGCGAGGAGGGCGGGCTGGTGCAGAACGCGGGCTTCGAGCACGGCATGGTGGGGTGGCGCCCGCGCGCCAACGAGGATTTGCCCAACCACGTCATCGACGAGGAGGTCTTCCGCTCCGGGAACGCCTCCGGCCGCATCGACGGCAGCGGCTACTACTACGGGCCGCGCCTGCCTCTCGATCCCGGCACCACGGTCGCCGCCAGCGCGTGGCTGAGGACCGAGGGCGTCACGGAGGGTGGCGGCCGCCTGGCGATCCACTTCTGGGACACCTCCGGCGACGCCTTCGAGGTGGTGAGCACCGACACGGTGGCCCCCGAGGACTGGCGGAGGATGGAGGTGGAGACTGTGGCGCCGGAGGGGACGGTGGCCATCGACATCGGCCTCTACTTCCGCGGCGACGGCGTCGGGTGGTGGGATGACGCGGAGATCGAGGCCGACGTGACGTGGGACACCGTCTCGCGCCCGCCGATCCGCGACGTGGCACCCCTCGACGGGGGCGGGCGCGGCATTACCGCCACCGTCGGCGACCGCCAGTACGTGCTGGTAACCGCAGGCGAGCCAGTGGCCGTGGGGGAGAGCAGCATCGAGCACGATGGCGCCTTCGCGGCGATCTGCCGGGAGGGCGACCGGGCGCGGTGGGTCTACCTGCAGCGTGGCACGTCGCTGACCATCGACGGCGAAGCGGTCCTGCAGGCGGGGATGGACGAGCCGGTCACCGTCGCGGTCTGGCGCGGGGATGAGCCTGGTGTCGCCCACCTGCGGATGCAGCGGAGTCTGCAGCCGCACGCGCCGGCCGTCCATCCCGGCGCGATCCGCCTCCGGCTTCGCCTGGCTGAGCCGGTTGAGCGTGTCATGGCGAGCGGGCAGGAGCTGCCCGTCACCGGCGATGGCGATGTGGTTCAGATCGGGGGCTGAGGCATGGCTGGGAGCCGATGGTGTGCGAGGGCAAGCTCTGGGTGGGGTGAGTGAGCGGGGAGGACTCGGCGACCGCGCGAGCAAATGTAGCGCCAGCGCGCACCCGGGCATTCCGCCGGGAACTGACACGAGAGCCTGATGTGGATGAGCAGTGCGCTGCTGACGCTGATCTCCCTGGCGCTGCTGGCGCTGGGTTACTACTTCTACGGCAGGCTGGTGGAGCGCAGGTGCGTGGAGCCGGACGCCGAGGCTGAGACGCCGGCGGTGGAGCTGCGGGATGGCATCGACTACGAGCCGGCGCGGCCCCTGATGCTCTTCGGACACCACTTCACCAACATCGCCGGCGCCGGGCCCATCGTGGGGCCGGTCATTGCCGTCGCGTACTTCGGCTGGGCCTCCACGCTGGGCTGGATCATCCTGGGGACGATCTTCATCGGAGGCGTGCACGACTACCTCTCGCTGATGGTCTCTGCCCGCAATGACGGCAAGAGCATCTCCGACATCGCCGGCCGACTGGTGGGCCGCAGGGCCGCGGTGGTGATGGGCCTCTTCCTGTGGCTGGCGCTGATTCTGATCATCGCCATGTTCACCATCCTGGCGGCGCAGACCCTCATCACCGCCCCCAGCGTGGTCATCCCCAACGCCGGGCTGCTGGTGGTGGCGATGTTCATCGGCGTGGCCATCTACCGCTGGCGCCAGCCGCTGTGGCAGATGACGATCCTCGGCGCACTCCTGCTGGCGCTGCTGCTGTGGGCGGGGCAGACCTGGCCGCTGGAGCTGCCGGCATCGTGGGGCGAGGGCACCGTATTCCAGGTCTGGTTCGGGGTGCTGGCGCTCTACTGCCTGCTGGTCTCGGTGCTGCCCATCTGGTTCCTGGAGCAGCCGCGCGACTACCTCAGCTCGATGATCATGGTCTTCGGCATCGGCGTCGGCTTCGTGGCCATCTTCGTCGCCAACGCCCCGGTGCGCGCGCCGGCGCACGTGGCGCTGGTGACCGAAAAGGGCCCGCTGTGGCCGATGCTGTTCATCCTGGTGGCCTGCGGGGCGGTGTCGGGCTTCCACTCCCTGGTCGCGGGCGGCACCACCGTCAAGCAGCTCGCAGACGAGCGCCAGGGCCTGCCCATCGCCTTTGGCAGCATGGTCATGGAGGCCGCGCAGGCGGTCTCCGTGGTCTTCCTCGTCGGCGCCGGCCTGTACTGGATCGGCAGCCACCTGGGCCCG
Source organism: Armatimonadota bacterium (assembly GCA_034722055.1). GTDB lineage: Bacteria > Armatimonadota > Zipacnadia > Zipacnadales > UBA5352 > JAYENL01. Next base: position 5,759 of record JAYENL010000191.1, on the reverse strand, counting down.
GACGGAAATTCGCTCAACCTCCGCGCGATCATCGAGCTGGAGACCGGCGGGGGACCCGCGGTCGCCTTCATCCGCGGCTTCGCCAACCTCACGCACCAGGCCCTCCCCTTCGTGCCATTCGCCACCGGCGTGCTGCTGGCCGCCATCGTGCTCAACGCCACCCTCCTGGACACCCTCGACACCTGCACGCGCCTGGGCCGCTTCGTGCTGACCGAGACCTTCGGCGAGCGCGTTACGCCCCTGCAGAACCGTTGGCTGGCCAGCATCATCACCGTTCTGCCCGCGGTCTACCTGGGGCTCTCAGGCGCCGGCAAGTTCCTGTGGCCCGTCTTCGGCGCCGCCAACCAGCTCATCGCCGCTCTGGCCTTCCTGGTCATCGCCGTCTACCTGGTGGGCGTGGCCAGGCCGACCAGCTATGTCATCGTGCCGGGCCTGTTCGTCCTGGTGACCACCATCGGCGCGCTGATCTACCAGGCCTACGGGCTGCTCCTCGGCGCCTCGCCGAACTACGTGCTGGGGGGTATCTGCGTGGTGCTCATCGGGCTGGCGGTCTACGTGTCGATGGAGGCCGTGCCGCGCCTGCGCCGGACTCGGGAGCGCGAGCGGGCGGCGATGTAGCGCGCACTTGCAGAAGTCCTCGGATGTTGAGGAGCAGCGCACTGGGCGAGCCTGGCTTTCCCTGCAATGCGCAGCATTCACGTGGAGGGGCCGCCGGGCGCGCAGCGCCCGGTGAGGTCCGTGAGCGCAGCGAACGGGCCGAAGGTTCCACCCCGGCCCGGCATCTGCATATGTGCGGAGGGGCCGAGTGGCGTGCAGGCGAGGGCGCCTGCAGTACTTCTGTGGGGCCGGGGTGGAACCTGTGAGGTCACTCGCTCTGCTCGCGACCTCACACCGCTCACTACGCTCGCGGCGGCCCCTCCATGGTGGAAGTAAGCGTATTGGTATGAAGCAGGATAGTGCGTCAACGTCTGCCGTGCAGGAGTAGGACCCGATCGGCCGGTCGCGCACGGGCCTGTGACGCCCGCAGGGGATCGGTGCCGCGCGTGATCGGAGGTGCCTCGCGTGCGGTCAACGGTAACGGGCGCATCTATCGCGCTGGCAGTCATGCTTGTCGGAGGGAGTGACGCGGCCATGGATCAGGTCGCCCGCTGGCACGTGCACGAGATCGTGCTTGAGAGCGAACGCGAGTACGAGGAGCCGTTGTGGGACGTGACGCTCACCGCTACGTTCACCTCGCCGTGCGGGGATGAGCGTGAGGTCGAGGGGTTCTGGGATGGCGAGCGGAGCTGGCTGGTGCGGTTCTGCCCCGATGAGGTCGGCACGTGGCAGTGGCGCACGAGCTGCTCGGTTCCTGACGATAACGGCCTGCATGGGCGTGAGGGGAGCTTCGCCTGCGCGGCCTACGAGGGCGCGAATCCGCTCCTGGAGCACGGGCCGCTGAGGGTGGCGGCGGATCGCCGCCACCTGGAGCAGGCTGACGGGACGCCCTTCTTCTGGCTCTCCGACACGGCCTGGAATGGCGTGTTGCGCGCACGGCCGGACGAGTGGGAGGAGTACCTCGTCCTCCGGCTCAACCAGCGCTTCACCGCCGTGCAGTTCGTCACCACGCAGTGGCGCGGCTGGCCGGAGGAGGACCTGGTCTTCTCGAACCCCAAACATGTCAACGTGAACATCGCGGCCTTCCGCCGCATGGATGCCAAGATCTCAGCCATCCATCGACACGGCCTCGTCGCCGCGCCGGTGATGCTGTGGACGCTGACCGCGAGCGATCCCGGACAGGTGCTGTCGGAGCAGAGCGCGATTCGGCTGTGCCGCTACATGCGGGCTCGCTGGGGCGCCTACAACGTGGTGTGGTTTCTGGGCGGCGATGGCCGCTACAAGGAGGAAGAGGTGGCGGCACGCTGGCGGCGGATCGGGCGCGCGGTCTTCGGCGAGGACAGCGACCGGCCGGTCACGATGCATCCCTGCGGGACGAGCTGGGTCGGGGATGAGTTCGGTGGCGAGCCGTGGTTCGACTTCCTGGGCTATCAGAGCGGCCACGGCCTGCCGGAGAGGACGTCGCGCTGGATCGCCACGGGCCCGCCGGCACAGCACTGGCGAGAGCTGGAGCTGCCGATCATCAACCTGGAGCCGAACTACGAGGACCATCCCGCCTACGGCGCGGACTACCGCATCAGCCCGCTCGATGTGCGCCGCGCGGCCTGGCTCAGCCTGCTGGTGACGCCCACCGCGGGCGTGAGCTACGGGACGAATCCCATCTGGGCGTGGAGCGAGGCCCCTGGGCCGGCTCCAGGCCACGAGGGGCTGGGCGAGGTGGGACCGTGGCGCGAGGGCCTCGAAACGCCCGGCATCCGCAGCATGACGGCGCTGGCGGAGCTGATGGATCAGATCGAGTGGTGGCGGCTGCGCCCGGCCCAGGAGCTTCTCGTGGAGCAGCCCGGAGACGCGGACCCCAGGGACTTCATCGCCGTGGCGGCTACGGACGAGCGCGACCTTGTGGTGGCCTACACGCCCGCGGGCGATCCCATCCGGGTGCGCGGAGCCCTGCCGGAGGAGGCGCGCTGGTACGACCCGCGCGAGGGCGGCTGGCAGACCGCAACAGGGAAGAGCGGGCGCTTCGACCCTCCCGACGGCGACGATTGGGTGCTGGTGCTGGGCGCGAGCACGCGGATGCGCTGAGCGGCGCTGCGCGCCACAAGCCGGCGAGGGCGCCGGCTTCCCAGAATGAAGTGAGCTGCCGAGGGCGCTGGCTTCCCAGAATAGAGTGAGCTGCCGGAGGCGCCGGCTTCCCAGAATGAAGTGAGCTGCCGAGGGCGCTGGCTTCCCACGATGGAGTGAGCTGCCGGAGGCGCTGGCTTCCCACGATGGAGTGAGCTGCCGAGGGCGCTGGCTTCCCAGAATGAAGTGAGCTGCCGAGGGCGCCGGCTTCCCCGGATGGAGCGACCTGCCGGAGGCGCCGGCTTCCCACGATGGAGTGAGCTGCCGGAGGCGCTGGCTTCCCGGGATAGAGTGGGCCGCGAAGGCGCTCCCCAGGGACCAATCAGGCACTCCTGTTGGGACGCGGGCGCCCTCGCCCGCGTCCGGGCCGGAGGCCCGGCCAGACTCGTCGTCACCAGCCAGTCTCGTTCGTGGTATCCTGGCACATCGGCGCATACGAAATATTATGTCATGTTGCCTCTGCTCCGAGCATAGCGAGGAGTGAGAGCTGTGAGCGGAGCGAGCAGGGAGACCAGAGGTCTCCCAAGGTTCCACCCCCGCCCACGGCACGTCTGCCAGTCAGCCCTACTCCGCCGCCAGGCCCGCCAGCACCACGCGCGCCGGGGCGTCGAGCTGGCGGATGGTGACCGACACAATCTCGTCGTCCGGGCGCGGGTTGCGCCACTGGCGGGCGAACAGGTGCAGGCCGTCGGCCTCGCAGGTCATGGGATACGCTCCCAGCGAGGTGTAGCACAGCGGCGCGACGCACCAGCCCTCCTCGGGATCGCGCGCGTCCATCCCGTAGCGCACCGGAATCATCTCCGTCTGCCCCGACTCGAAGGCGACCGTGTACTCCGCCACCGGCGCCCCGCCCCAGTTCTCCGCGGCCTTGAAGGCCTCCACCATCGCCTCGCGGTCCAGCAGCCGCGCCGCGTGCAGGATGTAAAGCGCATTCGCGGCGCGGTTGACCTCCACGGTGGCCCGCTCCCCGGGCTGAAGCTCGATGGCGCGCTCCGGAGCCACGGTGAAGGGGATGGCGCCGAACCGCAGCGAGCCGCTGGGCAGCCCCTCGACCGCATCGCCCTCCGGCAGCTCGATGGCCTGCAGCAGACCCGCGGGCGCCGGGGTGCCGGCGATACGCCACTGCGCCAGCGGCCGCTGGCCAAAGAAATCGGCCCTCAGCGGCGGCATGGGGGAGAACAGGTCCGGCCAGTGATTCCAGGAGTACTCCGCGCCAGCCAGGATCGACCCGTAGGCATTGCCCTCCAGCTTCGGGGCTGTGTGCTCGGTGAGCCAGTGCGTCTTGTACCACACGCCCATCATGTTGCCCATGACAAGCTCCTGCTCGGCCGGCGTCGCCCCGCGGGAGTTGGACTTGATGATGCGCTGGTAGCCGTGCTCGCGCAGCCAGGCGTGTGATTCGGGCGTCACGCCCGTGGACCAGTTGCAGATGATGACGTCCTTGGGCAGGCGACCGACGGTCTCCGCCAGGTTGTAGGGCGGCCCGCCGTTGTGCCCTGGGAGGATCATGTCGCCCCACATCATCATCTCGATGTCCTGCTCGGCCAGGAAGTCGTGCAGCATCTGCACCCACTCGGCGAAGATGTCCTGCTTGCTCTTCCCGGCGCAGCGGGGGCAGCGCTGTTCCTCCGGCAGCGTGTGCGTCTTCCAGCGGATCTCGTCGAGGCCCACGTGGAAGTACGCCGGCTCCACCAGGTCGATGATCTCCTGGTAGATCTCCGTCAGGATCTCCTCGGCGCGGGGATGCGAGGTGCAGAGCTGGTGGACGTCACCGTCCTCGGCCAGCTCCAGGTCGCGGTAGGGGATGGTCAGCCAGTTGGCGTGGCCGAGCGAGTTCATCAGCGGCACCGGCTCCACGCCCCAGGAGCGCAGGGCATCGAAGACGCGCTTGACCTCGGATTTCGGCCACGCCGCCGGGCCTGCAACGATGGGGTGACTGTCGTACTGCATGGCCTGGTGGATGATGAGCACGCACATGTTGAGCTTATGTGCCACCACCACCCGGCGCAGGTAGTCGATGAAGAAGTCGGGATCCACCGGCGGGTCATTCGGGTGCCCCCAGCGGTTGGTGGGCAGTGGCATGGAGACGGCGCGGATGGGCAGAGAGGGCCAATCCACCACGTGCATCGCCGGCGCCGCAAGCACTCCGGTGCGCGCATAGTGGCTCTCCGCGGCCTGCAGGAGCGTGCAGACGCCGTTGCGGAGCCCGCCGAGGTCGTTGGCCGCGACCGCCACGCCGGCGCCTGATGTCACCAGCACGTAGCCCTGCGCGGGCAGATCGCGGAGGCGCTCCGCAGCGGCGGCGTCGAGCGGCTCCGGCGCGCCGATGCGAAGCAGCAGCGGCTCGCCTGCTGCTCGGGGGATGCCGTGCAGGTCCTCACCACGCGCGCCCCATGCGGCGAGGGTCTCCGTCAGCAGGCGCAGTGCCGGGGAGTTCATCGCATCAGTTGTGCAGTCAGGCGATGGGCCGGGGAGGAGCGGGAAAGCCCCCTCACCCAGCTCGATCTCCTTCGGGGCCGGCAGCAGCGAGAGCTCCGTGGGGTCGGGCAGGGGGCGGCTGGCGACGAGGTCGAAGTCCCAGGCTCCCGATGCCACCGTCTCGCCCTGGCGAACGAGCGTCAGCCTGACGCTGCCGTCGCCGGCGGCCTCCACAGCGGGCGCGGCAAGCAGCACCTCATCCTGTGGCGTGGCACCGGGAAGCTTCTGCGTGGCACGATGCTGGCTCCGGGCGAGGTCGAAGTCCGCGGTGGCGGTGAGCGGTCCGGGCATCAGCGCCGAGGGATCGAACCGCAGGGCGTAGCGGCCGTCGGCGAACTGAACGGCGTCAACTGTCATCGGGGGGCTCACGGCGTGCAGCGGGCGCGCGGCCACGGGCCGCTGCTTGGCTTCCAGCGCGATCTGGTCCACCTCGAAGTGGTGCGTGCCGCTGGTGCCGATGTAGAGGCGCACGATCCGCCGGGTGTCCATGGGGACGCGGTCGCGGTTCCAGAACGCGCCCACGGGGGCGCTGATGCGCCGCCACCTTGTGCTATCCATGGGCA
>JAYENL010000190.1:0-7494 GCA_034722055.1 Armatimonadota bacterium | reverse complement strand
AGCTCAGCTCGAAGCGCCCGTCGGCGCCGGACGTGGCGTTCACCCATCGACGGGCCCAGGGAGAAAAGAAGCCGACGTGCGCTCCCGCGATCGCCTCCCCGTCCGGCCCCACGACGCGGCCGGTGATGGTGACCTGCTCACCCGCGTCGGTGGGCGCCGGTTGCCCCTCAGCCCCGCGGACGTGCAGCATCCCCGCTGCCACCACTGCGATGAGCGCGCAACCAACAACAGCGATCCGAGCGAGTGCACTCAGCTTCATGACCGGCCTCACCCTTTCATCAAGCACTCTCCGCACTCGCGCCACCAGGCCCTTGCCGCGCGTGCCGCAGTTCACCGCGCCCGCCACGCTCGTGCGTTCGGCCCAGTCGGTGAGCATCCGCGCATACTCGCGGCGGGCGCCGGTCAGCGCCAGCACCACGTCATCGCAGGCCTCCTCGGCGGTGGCCGCCAGTCCGCGCAGCATCAGCCACGCCAGCGGATGCCACCACCAGACCGCCGCCGTCAGCCGCCCAGCGGTCAGCGTCGGCAGGTCGCCGCGCTGCACGTGCGCAAGCTCGTGGATCAGCGCCGCCTCATCTGCCCGCCCGTCCGCGGGCAGCACCAGCGTGGGCCGCAGCCAGCCCGCGACCGCTGGCACGCTCACCTCTGGCGAGCGCACGATGCGCGGCAGGCGCCTCAGTCCGAGGCGATCGGCGATGAACTCCACGGTGGCCGGGCGATCCCCCGGTGCCCCATTGGCGTCAGTCAGCAGCGTCCGGAGCGCGGTTGCGTCGCGGCTCAGGGCCACCAGCGCGACCAGCGCCCCGGCCCCCCACAAGCTCAGCAGGATCGCGGCGACCGGCGGGGGCTTAGGCGCGGCAGGCTCCGCCAACGCGCGTCCAGTGTCAGCCGTCACCTCCGCCACCGGCTCCTCGACGGGCGCAACCTCGGCCTCGATGGCGCGCGGAGTGGGCGCGTAGCGCGGCATCGGCACAGCGATCTCCGGGCGCTGCACGGGCAGCATCCCCGCGGCGATCACCGCCACTGGCGCCAGCCACACCCCCGCGAGCGTGGCCCGCCACGCGGCATGCCTCAGCGCCGGCGACCCCCGCCGCAGGACAAGCGCTGCCACCGCCCCCAGCGTTAGCACGACCGTCACGGCCAGTGTCGCGTCAGTGAGTATCGTCATGCTCGGCCTTCCCCTCCTTCTCGCAGTGGACCGTATTCGCGTTGAAGCCTCGGTGCTGCTTTCGACCGCGCCCCTTTGTCGGGCGCATTCCGCCGCTGTCGCGATGAGGTCTATTGCATGTAGATGTCGGCCACCGCGGGGAGATCCCCGCCGTCGATCTCCAGGTACTCCGCTCCTGTGGTCCCGCTCAGGCCGCCCGTCGGGTCTGCCGCCTGCACACGACAGCTCGCACCGGGTATCAGGCCCTCAAACCGCCATCGCCCTCGTTCGTCGGTCCTGGTTCGAAGAGGCAGTCCGCCAAGCCCTCCGGTTATTGTGCCGTCCTCCCACTGGCAGCGTACCACCGCATGAAGCGATACGGTCAGGCCGGCCCGCGGCTCGCCGTCAGGTCCATACACCACGCCCATCAGTGTGCCCGGCCGCCTCACGGTCAGCGTGGGCTCAGGATCGAGATCGGGATTGCATCCCACAACACAGGCTCGCCTCCGATCTGCGGTGATGGCGAGCAGCCTGACCATGCCCGCGGGCGACACCCCAGTCAACTCGAACCTGCCCTCTTGGTTGGTCTCCGTGCGACTCCCCCATTCGAAGCCACTCCCGTCAATGCCCTGCATGGTGGGCTGAAGCATCCGCCGCAGGCTGATGACCTGAGCCCCGGCTACCGGCTGCTGGTGGCTGTCAATGACGCGTCCGCGCACGCTGCGTCCCGCCAGGTCGAGCCGCAATGCGGGCAACGTCCTGGTCTCGCGAGGCTTCAGGTAGAGCTGCGTGGCGGTCCAATCCCCGGCGTTGACGGCGTAGCGTGCAGTCTCATCGGTCGGCAGCAATCTGAGACGTACTCGCGTCGGGAGTGGGCCGATGTCCAGCGCTCCTTGCTCGTCGGTACTGGACTGTAGGGGAAGGCTTCCTCGGCGTGTCCCCTCGCTGTTCTCCACCAGCACAGTGACCGCGAAGTCGGGGACCGGTTCCGCGTCCGTCACCACCTCACTGGTCAGGTATGCTCCTGGTGCCAAAGACACGATCGCCCTCTCCTGTAGCCTCCTGACCTGACTCACGCCGGCCAGCCCACGTTCGGAATCCCGGGCGAACAACAGCCACCCCGGCTCCCCCGGCTGGCTTCTTGCCTCGAACTCGAAGCGCCCTTCGTCGTCGGTGACCTGCGGCTCCGGCTTCTGCCCAGGGAATCCAGGCTGGCCCAGCCAGACCTTCACTCCCGCGGCGGGGGTGCCGTCAGGGCTGAGCGCCATGCCGGTCACTGGAGAGAGGGACCCTAGCACGAAGTCAACGCCCGTCTTCCTTTCTTCGTTGGCGACGTTTACCCACACCTCAGACGGCTGCGCTTCCCGGTATCCCTCGAAGTCCAGATAGGGCTCAACTTTGTTCTTGCCCGGCGCCAACCGAATCTCATAACGCCCTTTCTCGTCCGTCCTCGCCGCATCTCCCGCGCCCCTCCATGTCGCCCCTGCGGGCCCCTCTGCCCGCACATATGCGCCGACAGCCGGTTCACCAGTGTGAGCCAGGGTTACGGTACCCTCAACGATCGCCCCCTCGACCAGCTCCAGGTCTGCGCCCTCAACATGCTGGCCGGCCGTGACGTGAATCCCTTCAACGGCCGCTGCCGTCCAGTCGGACGTGTCGCGCAGCACCACCTTGTATGTCGCAGCGGGCAGTGACCTGATGGTATAGCTGCCGTCTTCTCCCGTGATGGCTTCGCCCCAACCGTGATAGCGGCCGATAGCTGCTATGGGTGTGCCTGCGACTCCCTGGCCCTGGCGCGTCACGTGGCCGGAGATGGTCGCCTCCGGATAGAGCGTGATCGTCACCCGCTCACCTGTTCGCGGCACGTCAGGGCCCATGTGCATGAAGTACGCCCAACCCTCACCACGAGCGGTGACAGTCACCTTGGCGTCCGCTGGCAGGCCCCCGAACTCGAACCGCCCGTCCTCACTGGTCTCGGTAGCAAGCGGGGACGTGAAGTCCTTCAAGGATCCGTGCAAGGATAAGAACCTGGCATCGTCTCCCTCGCCGAGCTGCAGCCACCGCACTCGCACGTCAATTCCCCCCAGCGGGTTGCCCTGCGGGTCAACTACTACGCCGGCGCACGTGGCCGGGCTCGCGCCGAGAGCGATCCGTGCCTCCTGACCTGACTCGACCCGTTGCCAGGCCAGCGCATATCCCGACCTCATCGCCAACACGTCATACCTCGTCCGCGCGCGCTCGCATTCGAACGCAAGCTGGAACGTGCCGTCCGCACGCGTCATTGTCTGGGACCAGACCCACTCGCCGCCCCCGTTGGGTCGCCGGTGCTCCGTCATCACCGTGGCACCCCCGAGGCCGGTGCGGTCGGGACCAATGACCGTGCCAGCGATGGTCACCTGCTGGGTCTCGACCGTGCTCGGCCGTCCCTCCGTGCTGCCATCGGCGGCGCGGACGCGGAGTGCCCCGGCCGCCAGGACTGCCGTCGCAGCAGCAAGAGCGACTGCCATCCGCGCCTTGCGCGGCAGCGCCACCACCGGGCGCGCTCGCTCATCCAACACGCGGCGCACGCGGGCAATCAGCGCCCGGCCGCGCGAAGAGCAGTTGATACTACCCGCGACGGTTGTGCGCTCAGCCCAGTGGGTGAGCATCTGTGCATACTCGCCGCGGGCGCCGGTCAGCGCCAGCACCACGTCGTCACAGGCCTCCTCGGCGGTGGCAGCCAGCCCGCGCAGCATCAGCCACGCCAGCGGATGCCACCACCAGACCGCCGCCGTCAGCCGCGCCGCCGCCAGCGTCGGCACATCGCCCCGCTGCACGTGCGCAAGCTCGTGGATCAGCGCCGCCTCGTCGGCGCGCCCGTCCGCCGGCAGCACCAGCGTGGGCTGCAGCCATCCGGCAACCGCCGGCACCGTCACCTCTGACGAGCGCACGATGCGCGGCAGGCGCGTCAGTCCGAGGCGATCGGCGATGGCCTCGGCGGTCGCCGGGCGGTCATCCGCCGCCGCCTCCACCTCACTCAGCAGCGTCCGGAGCGCGGTCGCGTCTCGGGTGAATACCACCAGCGCGACCAGCGCCCCGGCCCCCCACAACCTCAGCAGGATCGCCGCGACCGGCAGGGGCTTAGGCGCGGCAGGCTCCGCCAACGCGCGTCCAGTGTCAGCCGTCACCTCCGCCACCGGCTCCTCGACGGGCGCAACCTCGGCCTCGATGGCGCGCGGAGTGGGCGCGTAGCGCGGCATCGGCACAGCGATCTCCGGGCGCTGCACGGGCAGCATCCCCGCCACGAGCACCGCCAGCGGCGCCAGCCACACTCCCGCGAGCGTGGCCCGCCACGCGGCATGCCTCAGCGCCGGCGAGCCGCTGCGCAGCACAAGCGCCGCCAGCGCACCCAGCGCGAGCACGACCGTCACGGCCAGCGCGATGTCAGCGATCAGCGTCATCATCATGAGCCCCCTCCGTCTCCTCCAGCAGCGCGCGCAGCTCGCGCATGACGTCCGGCGTCACGGCCTCGTCATCGAGCAGTGCGGCCATCAGTCGCTTCGGCGAGCCGCCGAACACGCGCTCCATGACGCTGCGCAGAAGCTGCCTGCGCACATGACCCGCGGACACCACGGGCTCGAAGACGTAGGTCCGGCCCTCGGTCCGGTGGGTTGCGAGACCCTTCTCCTCCAGCGCCCGCAGGACGGTCAGCACGGTGGTGTACTTCGGCCGGCGCTCCTCGTCGAAGGCCTCCAGCACGTCATAGACAGCGGCCTCCCCCAGCTCCGCGAGCCTCTCGAACACGTCAAGCTGCAGCTCGCCCATCTCCGTGATCCGATTGCTCCGCGTCATACTCACGGCTCCACCTCCCGGCAATTCTATTTACGTAGTATTATGCACGACGAGCCGAGGGAGTCAAGGCGCCAGGAGATTCGGGTGCGTCCTGAGTGAGACCGCTGCGCGGTCTCCGTTGGTTGCGGGCGGGGATGCCCGCAACCGACATAGGTACTGGGCCGCGGGCGCCCTCGCCCGCGCGTTCCACCGACATTTGGAGTTCGCGCCCGGAGGTTTGTGGCGGCATCAACGCACGCCGCTGGCTCGCCACATGCTGTTGCGTCTGCCGAATCTGGCGGTGGCGGTGCAGGTAAACCCGTCCGCTGCGGCGAGTGTATATGTGGATGAAGGCGACGCCGCTCCGGTGGGGAGCCATGGCCGAGGCCGGCCGCGAGCTGATTGCCAGGGCGAAGCGAGGTGACCGCGCCGCCCGCGAGCGGCTGGCGCGGCGGCACCGCCGTGAGGTCTTCCGTGTTGCCTACGCCATCCTCGGCGATGACGAGGAAGCCGAGGACGCCACGCAGGAGGCGCTGGTGCGGATGCTCCGAGGGCTTGCCGGCTTCGACGAGCGGCGGGACCTCGGGGCGTGGGTGCGTCGCATCGCGGTCAACTGCGCGCTTAACGCCATGCGCCGCAGGCCCGATGAGGCCGAGGCCCCGGGGGAGCAGACCGCCGCAAGCAACACGGCCGATGAGGCGCAGACGCATGACCTGCAGCGCGCGGTCCGGCGGGCACTGGCCGAGCTTCCGGAGCGGCAGCGGGTGGCGATGAGCCTCTTCGCGCTGGAGGAGATGGACTTGCGCTCGACGGCCGAGGCCATGGGCTGCGCGGAGGGCACCGTGAAGTCGCACCTGCACCGGGCGCGGCAGAGGGTGCGCGAGATACTCAGCGACTGGCTTGAGGACTGATGGCGATGACCTGCACAGAAGCGCGCGATCTGATGCACCAGGCGCTGGACGGCTGCGAGGAGGCGCGCCGGCGGCTGGAGGCGCACCTGGCGGAGTGCCCGGAGTGCCGCGACGAGTTCGAGGCCCTGCAGCGCGCACAGGACGTCGTGGCCGAGATGGTCGCCTCGGACCCGCCGGAGGATCGCCTGGAGCGCGCGACGGTGGCGGCGCTGGCGGTCGCCGATCATCGACAACACACGCGCTCCCCATGGGCGGCGCTGGCGATGGCCGCGGCGGTGCTGGTAGCGTTCGGCGTCGGACTCCTCGCCGGCCGGGCGGTCTGGCCGCGGGAGGTCGTGCGGATGGAGCGCGTGCCGCAGATCGTCGAGAAGGTCGTGGAGCGCGAGGTGCCGGTGGTCGAGGAGCGGGTTGTGGTCAAGCGCGTGCCGGTGGTGCGCGAGCGGATCGTCTACCGCGACCGCCCGGCGAAGGCGACAGAGGCCGAGGAGCAGCCTCCCGCGGCTCCGCCGGAACCCGTCATGCCCGAGATTCGCGAGGAGCGCATCGTGGCGAAGCCGATGCCGATCACCATCACGCAGACCGAGGAAGTCGCGCCGGCCCCCGTCGTGGACGAGGAGACGCCGGAGGCCGACGAGATCGGCGGCGAACCGCGTGCGCCTGAAGAGCAGCGCCTGGCGCTTGAGACGTCCGCGAGCAAGGGCGGACGTATCGTGCAGTAGCCGAGGGGCGATGATCATGGAGGCCGTAGCGGCGAAGAAGATCGTGGCCGTGCTGATCATGAAGGCCGTGCTGCTCGGGATGCCAGTGGGCGACGGCGACCGCATCCCCGACTACGGCTGGAGCATGGCGGGCTGGGAGTACGTCGGCAGTGCCAGCGGGGACGTCCGTGTACGGGGCGAGCAGATCCTGACCGACACGGGCGCGGGCCTCACCGTCGTCTTCGGGCCTGAGGAGCGCTTCCTGAGAGTGCTGTTCCTGGACCGAGGCGATGCCGGGAGCCATGGCGGCTATGGCAGGCCCGCATTCGGGCGTGGGTCACCTGATGTGCAGGAGGTCGTGCTCGAGCTCGGAAAGGGCTACGACTTCGATCTGCTCGAGGTTCGTATCAGTGGGTACGAGGGCCACACTACCCGCGAGTCCCCCTGGCCGGATGGGTACATCAGCTTCCCCTTCCCGCGCGATGGCAGCGCTTACTTCCTGGAGCAGGTTGAGGAGGATCTCTACCGGCGCGTGGAGCTGGCCGCGACGGAGGGCTATGCGATCGACGCCAGACTTCGACCGCTTGACCCCACTGTGGAGGTCCAGCTTGACCTGATGAAGAGGGTGCTGCTGGGCGGGAAGTACGAGGACACGATTCGGGCGTGGGTGGGGAAGCCCCGGCTGGTGAAGACCAGCGTCGGCTCGACGGTGCCCATCGAGCCGGGGGAGCGCGTGCTGCTGATCTGGCACAGCCCGCTTGAGCCCCGCGCGGAGGCGGCGGGGCTGACCGGCGAGGCCGCCGGCCCGCCGCCGGAGTGGGCGGTGGGGAAGTGGATCGTCGATGTGCCCCGCGAGGAGGTGATGCTCATCGTGCAGCCGGATGGGCTCGGTGCGCTCGGTTTCTCTGTGACCCCCACCGTAGTGCAT
>JAYENL010000189.1:0-7575 GCA_034722055.1 Armatimonadota bacterium | reverse complement strand
AGCTGGAGCCTGACCTCGGCTACCCGGAGTTCGCCACGAGCTGGCCCAAGCGGGGCGAGTGGACCGACAACACGATCTCGCACAACACGGTGATCGTGGACAGCCAGCGGCAGCAGGCGAACTGGGGTGGGCATCCGGTGTTCTTCAAGACGCTGCCCGGCCTGTCGGCCGGCGAGGTCCGCTCGGCCAATGTCTACGAGCAGTGCGACGTCTACGCGCGCACGCTGGCGATGGTGGACGCCGGCCAGGGCGCCTACGGCGTGGATGTCTTCCGCGTCCGCGGCGGCAGAGACCATCTGCTGAGCTTCCACGCCGTGCCGGGCGACCCGGAGGTCGCGGGCCTAAGCACGGTCGCGCAGGAGGGCGGGACCTACGCCGGCCCACAGGTGCCCTTCGGCCAGCGGCAGAGTAACGACGTGCCGCTGGGCTTCTCGTGGCTGTATGACGTGGAGCGGGACGCGGAGCCAGGCGCGGCGTGGTCGGTGGACTGGCACGTCCCCGACGGCTACCGGGGGGTGTCGGCGGAGGATGACCTGCACCTGCGCTGGCATAATCTCACGCAGGTGGACGAGGTGGCGCTGGCCCACGGCGACCCGCCGCAGAACAAGTCCGGCAACCCCCGCAGGCTGCGCTACGTGCTGGCCCGGCGGCAGGGCGACCCGGGCCTGGCGAGCACCTTCGTCTCGGTGCACGAGCCCTACCGGGGCGACCCGCTGATCCGCTCCGTGGAGCGCATCGAGTGCGGGGAGGACGCGGAGGGCTTCGAGGCCGTGGCGGTGCGCATCGAGCTGGCAGACGGGGCGGTGGACTGGGTCTGCAGCGCCCGCGGGGAGGAGCCCATCCAGGTGCGGGGCGGCCCGCGCTTTGCCGGCCGGCTGGCCTTCGTTCGCCTGCGCGACGGGGCGGTGGAGCGGGGGACGCTCATTGCCGGGACGGAGCTGGCCCTAAGTGGCTTCCGGCTGGCGGCGCCGGAGCCGGCGTGGACGGGGACGATTGTCCGCATGGACCGCGACATGCTCGAGGACGGGCGCATCTGGGTGGATACGGAGCTGCCCACCGATGACATGCTGGTGGGGGAGTCCATCGTCATCGACAACGACGAGGAACGTAACGCCTGTTACACCATCGAGCGCGTCGAGCGCGACGGCGACCTGACCATGCTCAGCCTCGGCGAGGTCAGCTTCGTGCGCGACTTCGCCGACCGCTCCGACTACTCGAAGGGCTACGTCTACAACTTCGAGGAGGGCGCGAGCTTCGCGATCCCGCACCACGTGGCCGTGACGATGCGCGGGGGCGTCGCTGACATCGCGACGACGGCCGGGGCGGACGTGACGGTGGAGCAGTAGACCGTTCCGCGACCCCGCGCAGTGGGCAGCCCCCGCCTGGACAGATGAGGCAGCTTTGAGGAGGGACGGTGAATGTCATGAAGTGCGCAGTCGTGCTGTGTGCTGTGGTCGTCACCGCCGCGTGGGCGCAGCCGCCGGAGGGCTGGTTCGAGTTCACCATCGGCATGCCGGGTGAGGGCACCGTGGTGGACGTCTCGGGGATGAACGCGGAAGCAGCCGGCGACGCGGGCTTCGTCACCATTCAGGATGGGCACTTCGTGGACGGCGACGGGGAGCGCATCCGCTTCCTGGGAACGAATCTGACCTTCGGCGACGCCCTCCCGGAGAAGGAGGTCGCGCCGGAGATCGCGCGGAGGATGGCGGCGCTGGGCATCAACATCGTGCGCTTCCACCACCTCGACGCCCACCACGCTCCGAGCGGCATCTGGGACCCCGACTACGAGGACCGGCTGCATATCGACCCGGAGATGCTGGACCGCCTGGACTGGCTGATCTACCAGCTCAAGCAGAACGGGATCTACGCCAACATCAACCTGCACGTGTCGCGTAAGCTCTCTGCAGCCGAGGGCTTCGAGAACGCCGACCTGCTCCCCAAGTACGACAAGGGCGTGGGCAACTTCGAGCCGCGGATGATCGAGCTGCAGAGGCAGTACGCCCGCGACTTGCTCACGCATCAGAACCCGTATACTGAGACCGCCTACGTGGACGAGCCGTGCGTGGCGATGGTCGAGATCACCAACGAGGACAGCGCCCTACGCTTCGCGCTCGGCAACACCTTGCACACGTTGCCCGAGCCCTACGCCACCACGCTGCGAGAGATGTGGATGCAGTGGCTGCGCGAGAAGTACGAAACCACGGAGGCCTTGCGAGAGGCCTGGGACGAGGGCTCGGAGCCGCTGGGCGAGGAGCTGCTGCGTAACCGGGACTTCGCCGACGGCACTCAGGAGTGGAGGCTGGAGGCGCCGGAGCCGGCGCAGGGCAGCATGGAGGTCGTGGAGGCTCCCGAGCGCGGCCGGGTCCTGCACGCCGAGCTGACTGCGCTGGGCGAGCAGCCCTGGCACTTCCAGATCCACCAGACCGGGCACACGCTCGAGGATGGCAGGCTCTACACGGTGAGCTTTGCCGCCAAGGCCGACCCGCCGCGGACCGCGCACGTGAATATCCGCTACGACATCCCGGACTGGCGGATGGTGGGGCTGAACCAGCCGGTGGAGCTGACCGAGCAGTGGCAGGAGTTCAGCTTCGCCTTCCGCGCCGACGAGCCCCTCCCCGAACATACGCGGCTGAGCTTCAACAACCAGAACGAGCTGGGCGAGGTGTGGTACGCCGACGTCTCGCTCCGTCCCGGCGGCGTGCGGGGCCTGGACGAGGATCAGTCCCTAGAGGCCGGCAATGTCGAGCTGCCGACGAGCGCCTCCACCGACCGCGCCCGGGCGGACTGGCTGGCGTTCGTGATGGAGCTGGAGCGGCGCTACACGCTGGGCATCTACGACTTCCTGAAGGATGAGCTGGGCCTGCACGCGCAGGTGATCGACACGCAGGCCACCTATGGCGGGGCCGGCGGGATCCTGCGGGAGTCCCGCCTGGACTACGCGGACGTGCACGCCTACTGGGAGCACCCGCGCTTCCCCGGCCGGCCCTGGGATGCCGGGAACTGGTACATCCCTAACACGCCCATGACCGCCGCGCTGGGCAGTGACACCCTCACGCGGCTGTCGCAGTTCCGGCTGGCGGACAGGCCCTATACGGTCAGCGAGTACAACCACCCGGCGCCCAATGACTACCGCGCGGAGTGCATGCCGATGCTGGCGGCATGGGGCGCGCTGCAGGACTGGGACGGGCTCTTCCAGTTCTGCTACGGGCAGCACCCCGAGGACTGGGACACCGACGAGATCGATGGCTACTTCCGCATGTCCGGCGATCCCGCCAAGCTGGCCGTGTTCCCGGTGGCGGCGAACATCTTCCGCCGGGGCGATGTGCAGGCGGCGGAAGGGGTGCTGACGCTGACCATGCCCGAGGAGCGGGTGGATGAGCTGGTGCGCGAGCACGGGAACTCCATGGCGCCGGTGTGGGCGGAGCAGGGCGTTACCACGGCCATGGCGGTGAGCAACCGCCTGGCGGTGGAGATGACCGAGGAGGGCGAGATCCGGCTGCGCGGCGACCCGGCCGCGCGGCGAGCGGAGCCCGAGGTCCGCTGGTCGGCGGCGGAGGAGGACGGCGGCGTGTTCATCGTGGATGCGCCGCGGACCAAGGTCGCGCTGGGCCCCATCGCCGGCAGCACCGTGGAGCTCGGCGGGGTGCGCTTTGACGTAGGAGAGACCGCCAACGGCTACGCCGCTGTGGCCCTGACGAGCATGGACGGCCGGCCGATCGGCGAGTCCGCCCGCATGTTGCTGGTGGGCGTCAACCGGGTCGAGAACCAGGAGATGGGCTGGGATGAGGAGCGTCGCACCGTCGGACGGGAGTGGGGCCACGGCCCGGTCATCTGCGAGGGCGTGCCGCTGACGCTGAGCATCGCCGGACGGGATGGCCTCCAGGCCTGGCCGCTGGACGGAACCGGCCGGCGGCGAGAGGCCGCCGGCGGCCTGCAGCTCGACGCCCGGCATCGCACCATCTGGTACGAGATCGCGACCGACTGACGGCCTCCTGGCACTGCGAGAGATTGGCGACGACCTGCGCTGAAGCGGTGCGGGCGACCGCAGCGGCACCGACGCTTGCCTGTCGGGCGACCTGTGGTTGAACGCACGTTCGTATTGTCGTATACTGCCCGCGCGGGGATGCGAGCCAGCCATCACCGTCAGCACTGAGCCAGGGTACGATGGACTTCTCTGAGTTCCTCCATGACATCCGGTCGTCCCCCGACTACCGCGGGCAGATCGTCCATGTGCGGGAGGTGGCGGAGCGGCAGGCCCGGTACCGGGAGCCGGCGGCGCCGCTCTCGCACCCGGTCCGCGAGGCGCTGGCATCGCGGGGGATCGAGCGCCTCTACGCACACCAGGCCCAGGCGCTGGACATCGCGCGCGGCGGCGGAGACCTGCTGGTGGTCACCGGCACGGCCTCGGGCAAGTCGCTGTGCTACCAGGTGCCGGCCATCGAGATGCTGCTGGAGGACCCCGACGCCACGGCGCTGCTGCTGTTCCCGACCAAGGCGCTCTGCCAGGACCAGTTCCAGTCCATGAATCGGCTGCTGACAGAGGCCGGCCTGGAAGAGGTGGTGGCGGGGGTCTATGATGGCGACACCCCCTCGGGGCTGCGGCGGAAGCTGCGGGAGGACGCCTCGCTGATCTTCAGCAACCCCGACATGGTGCACGCCGCGCTGATGCCCCAGCACCCCCGCTGGGCGGACTTCCTCTCGCGTCTCAAGCTGCTGGTGCTCGACGAGATGCACGTCTACTCGGGCATCTTCGGCGCCAACATGGCCAACCTGATGCGCCGCTTCCGGCGGCTGTGCGAGCACTATGAGGTGGCGCCCCAGGCCATCGGCTGCTCCGCGACCATCGGCAACGCCGGGGAGCTGGCGGAGGGCATCCTCGGCCGGCGGGCGGCGATCGTGGACGATGACGGCAGTCCCCGCGGCCGGCGGACCTACGTGTTCTGGAACCCGCCCCGCGAGCGCGCTCGGCTGTGGCGATCGCGGCGCAGCGCGAACGTGGAGGCCCACGAGCTGATGGCGGAGCTGCTGCAGCGGGGCGTGCCCACCATCACGTTCTCCAAGGCCAAGATGACCGCCGAGATGATCCACCGCTACGTCTCCGAGACGCTCCGCGAGCAGGCGCCGGACCTGGCGGGCAAGGTCGCGCCCTATCGCGGCGGCTATCTGCCAGAGGAGCGGCGGGGGATCGAGCGGCGGCTCTTCGAGGGCGAGCTGGTGGGCGTGTCATGCACCCGGGCGCTGGAGCTTGGGATCGACGTGGGCGGGCTGGACGCCTCCATCCTGGTGGGCTACCCGGGCACGCTGGCCTCGTTCTTCCAGCAGAGCGGGCGGGCCGGCCGCGGGGAGCGGGAGGCCCTGGCGGTGCTGCTGGGGCTGGACACCGCGGTGAACCAGTACATCATGACCACCCCCGCCTACCTCTTCGGCCGGCCCATCGAGGAGGCGGTCATCGACGCCGATAACCCCTTCGTGATCACAGGCCACCTGCGCTGCGCCGCCCACGAGCTGCCGCTGGCCGCAGAGGAGGCCCGCCTCTTTGGTCGCCACGCACCGATCGTGCTGGAGGTGCTGGAGGCCAACCGCAAGCTCAAGCGCATCGGCGACCGGTACTACCACGCGGCCTCGGAGATCCCCCAGCACGAGGTCTCGCTGCGCGCCTACGACATCGCCAACGTCATCATCCAGGACCAGGACACCGGCGAGACGCTGGGCCAGGTGGCGCGCTTCGACGCCGAGCCGATTCTGCACCCGGGGGCCATATACATGCACCAGGGCGACACCTATGAGGTGCAGGAGCTAAACATGGAGGACCGGCGCTGCCTCGTCAAGCGCGTGGAGGTGGACTACTACACCCAGCCGCTGGGCGGCACCGACGTGCATCACATCGACCATCGGCTGCGCGAGCGGCCCTTCGGCACCGGCATGGCCTACTGGGGCGAGGTGACCGCCTACGACGGCACCTGGGGCTACGAGAAGGTGCACTTCTACGAGCTCGACGCGATCTCACGCCACGAGGTGGACCTGCCGACCTTGGCGCTGGAGACGATGGCCTTCTGGATCGTGCCGCCTGAGGAGCTGATGGAGCGGGTGCGACTGGCCGGGCTGGACGCGCACTCGGGGCTGCGCGGCATCGGCTACGCCACGCGCATGCTGCTGCCGGCCTTCATGACCTGCGACACGCTGGACTTCTCGCACTCCATCGGCTCGGCCAACTCGCCGTGGCAGGCCATCTTCGTCTTCGAGCGCTACCAGCACGGCCTCGGGTTCACGGAGAAGGCCTACGAGCGGCTCGACGAGATCATGCCGCGGGTGCTGGATCATATCCGCGCCTGCGACTGCAAGGATGGCTGCCCCGTCTGCGTGGGCAAGCCGCTGCGGCAGTACGCCACCTGGAACGTGGAGCGTGGCGAGGCCTCGATTCCGTCCAAGGCCGCAGCGCTGACGATCCTGGAGGGACTGCTGGGCGACGGCTCGAACCTCGACAACCCCGACACGGTGGCGCTCACCGACACTGACGAGCAGGGCCGCATCCGGCTGCAGCAGGCGCTGCAGCGGCGCCTGGAGCGCATGCGGGAGCCGCAGGTCTTCCACCCCATCGAGCCCGAGCCGAGCATCGAGACGGAATACCCCGAGATCGAGCCGGAGGAGGAGCTTGAGACGCCCGATGTGACCACGCGGCGGAGGCGGCGGACGGACTCTCACAGGCAGCTTCGGCGCAAGCTGGCAAAGCACGTTCCAGACCACCGCATCTCGTCACATGCCCCGCGCAATGCCCCACCGGCAGATATGCCAAAGCACAGCAAGCCGCCGACGTGGTTCCGGGGCCGACCGGACGAGGGGCACGTGGAGTCCCAGCAAGTCCACACCGAGGGAGAAGCGCCACAGGAAGACGCCCCCATCAAGAGCGGGGACTCACTGGCCTCCAAGGCCCGCAAGCTGAAGAAGAGGCGAGAGCGGGAGGAGTAGGCGGCGTCTCTGGCAGGGCGCCGGCGCACGGGGCTTTCACCCGGAGGGCGAAGCCCCAGCACACCGCGCGAAGCTCGGGGAGTGCCCGCGGAAGGACAGACAGCCTCAGCGGCGAAGTGCGCTTTGGCTTTCACGGCGGGCAGCAGAGGTGGGCGCGAATGGCGCTGGAGATCATACAGCTCTCGGGGACACCTCAGGAGATGGCGCGGCAGCACGCCGAGGCGTGCTACGAGTCGGCGCGGGCGATGATCCGCGCCCGCTGCGACCTGGCGCTGAAGCGCGGGCGCGAGGTGGCGGACGACCTGACGATGGAGCGGTGCCTGCAGGTGGCCGCCGAGCACCTGCCTCCGCTGCAGGACCACTCACCGGCCGTCCACGCGGAGTTCATGGCGCTTGCCGACGCGCTCGACGTGGGCCCGGACGAGCTGCTGATCGGCAACGGCTACACGGATTACATCGATGTGCTGAGGGGCGAGCTGGCCGGCGAGGGCTGCACCTCGTTCATCGCCACCGGCGCGGCGACGGCCGATGGCCTCACCTACGTGGGGCAGACCTGGGACATGAACGCCTTCGCGGAGGAGCACATGCGCGTGTTCCGCCGCGAGCCCG
>JAYENL010000188.1:0-7626 GCA_034722055.1 Armatimonadota bacterium | reverse complement strand
AGCGGCATTCGGGTGGGGCTGCGGCCCTGCTGGGGCGCCATCAGGCCACTCATCGCCTATGTTTTTTCCGATGCTCAGCCAAAACCGCATACAAACTCCCTCACACCAACAAGCGCATAATGTAGGTTCCAGCCTGCGAGTCCGTAGGGCGTGGCCGGCGGCAAGCCGGCCCCACGGGCCTCTGGTGAGCGAGGCGCCGCCCCGAAGGTTGTTCACCGCCGCCCATCGAAGGACTCCCACAGCGCCCGATGCCCTGCGAGGAAGTTGAGATACCATGCCGGATGATGCGCCGCGCCTCACCACAGCCACCGTTGACCCGCCCACGGCCATGGCGGGAGTCCGCGATGCGTGGCGGATCACCTTCGCCGGACTCCAGGTCGCTGAGGGCGGGCTCGTGCGGCTGCGCCTCGCCGGCGGGCGTGACAACAAGAGCGACTGGACCCGACCGCAGGCCGAAGACCCCGGCGCCAACGAGTACGTGACTGCGAGCTGCTCGGGCGACGCTCAGCTCTCCGTGTGCGTGCCGCCCTTCAGCGAGGAGTCCTCAGTGGTAGTGGACATGGCCGTGGCGGGCGCGCCGCTTGCGGCCGAGGATGAGACCACCGTGGTGCTCGGCGACACCGCCGGGGGCGGCGACGGCTCCACGCCCCAGACCTTCTCCCAGCCCGCCAAGCCCTTCGACGTCTTCGTGGCCGAGCCCCCGGCCGAGGACGAAGAGCCGGACTTCCGCCGGGCGGAGGGGGCACCCACGGTGGACGTCACCGGCGGGCCCATGGACCGGCTGCGCATCATCGCTCCAGCTACCGTTCCGGCTGGCAGCAGGTTCTCCATCGCCATCAAGGCCGAGGACGTGCACGGCAACGTGGCCTCCCTCTACCAGGGCGAGCTGGAGCTTGAGATCACCGAGGAGAACGTGACCGGGCCCCAGGAGGCGGAGTTCGCCGGCCCCGGCGGCGGCGTCATCACCGTGGAGGGCTTCAAGGCCTTCAGCCGCGGGCCGGTGCGCATCATCGCCACCGATAAGCTCAGCGAGATCAAGTATGTCTCCAACCCCATCCTGGTCACCAAGCACGATCAGGCCCAGCTCTACTTCGGCGTGATCCATGGCCACACGCACTGCTCGGACGGCACGGGGTCGGTGAGGGACTACTACGCCTGCATGCGCGACGACAACCGGCTGGACTTCGGGGCCGTGGGCGATCACGACCACGACTATGAGACCGGCGAAAAGCAGTGGCGCCAGATCCAGGAGGTCACCGCGGAGAGCAACGAGCCCGGGCGCTTCGTGACGCTGCTGGGCTACGAGTGGGCCAAGTGGCGCCGCAACGGAGCCGGTGATCGCAACGTCTACTATGACGCCGACCACAAGCCCATGTACCGCTCCGGCGACGAGCACTACCCCACGCCCCCGGAGCTGTTCGAGGCCCTCGATGACCATCGCGCCATCGTCATCCCCCACCACTCGGCCAGCGTGGGCAACTTCTGCGACTGGTCCGACCATGACCCGGAGAAGGAGCGCCTGGTGGAGATCTACTCCGTGTGGGGCAGCTCCGAGTGCTCTGTGCATGATGGCAATCCCTTCCCCATGCGGCCCACGGGCCTGCCGGCCAGGGGCTTCGCCGACGTGCCCATGGACTCGGGGGAGGCGCCGGAGGGCTTCGTGCAGCGGGGGCTGGCGATGGGCCGCCGGCTGGGCTTCGTGGGGGGCGGCGATGACCACCTGGGGCACCCGGGCGATCCCATCGCCTCCGGCGCCGAGCCCTTCCGCTACCGCGACGGCCTCATGGGCGTCTGGGCGCCGGAGCTCACCCGCCAGGCCATCTTCCAGGCCATGTACGACCGGCACACCTACGCCACCACCGGCGCGAGGATGATCGTGCTCTTCCGCGTGGCGGGGGCCTTCATGGGCGACGAGATCGAGCTGGCGGAGCGGCCCGAACTTACCGACGCGCGCACCGTCGAGGCCTTCATCGCCGGCGAGACGAAGCTGTCCCAGGTGGAGGTGGTGCGCAACAACGAGGTGGTGCACACTCAGCGGCTGGACGATCCGCAGTTCTCGCTGGAGTGGGTGGATGAGGAGCCGCCGGAGCCGCTGGCGCTGACGCACTGCGAGGAGGGCGAGCCCGAGTTCGTCTTCTACTACCTGCGCGTGCTGCAGTCCGACGGCCAGATGGGCTGGGCCAGCCCCGTGTGGATTCTGCTGTAGCCGCGTCAGTAGCTCCCGCAGCGCTTCGCGGTCTGGATCATCGTCTCCACGACCGCCAGTCGGACCTGCCGCGGGATGCCCTCACCGGTGTTGAAGACGTAGCCGCCGCCGGGCTTGCCGGCCTCGACGATGCGCCGCGTCTCGGCCTCGACCTCCGCCAGGCTCTCGCAGTTCATCAGCGCGATGGGGTCGGCGTTGCCCGACAGGCAGACGGTGTCGCCGAGGGCGGCCTTCATCTGCGCCATGTGGCAGCCCTCGCCGAGGTTGATGATCTCGAACTGCGGGGCCTGGAGCTGCAGGTGCGGCAGCGAGACCTCGCCGGCGTGGTAGATCACGATCCCTCCGTGCTCGCGGAGGGCGTCGCTGACCCGGCGGGCCGGGTCCAGGGCAAAGTCCGCGTACTGCTGCGGCGAGATGAAGCCTGAGGCGGCCACGCAGTCCCCCAGCCAGATGGCGTCGGCGCCGGCGTCGAGCTGCGCGCGCCCCCACATGATCATCAGCTCGGCGCACAGGTCCGCCGTGTCGTGGAACAGCTCCGGGTCGTCGAGCACCAGGATGAGGCCCTCGCGGATGCCGTAGAGCAGCGCCACCGTGCTGAAGGGCGCTGCCACCCGGCCCGCCACGCACAGCTCATCGCCGAACGCGTCCTTGATGCCCGCCAGGGCCTCCAGGTGCGCCGGCATGCGTCCATCGCGATGGGGGTCCGGGAGCTCCAGGGCCTGCAGCGTCTCGCGGCTGGCGGGCGGATTGCTGACGGCCGCCGGCGGCATCCGCTCCCTGACGATGGTCTCGATGCCCAGCGGCTCCAGCTCGATGTAATCGTCGGGGTGCAGCAGGATCCAGTCGTAGTCGAAGCGCTCCACGGCCTGGACCTGGCAGTCGATCATCATCCGGGGGCTGTGGATGTACTCGCGGTAGTCCGCGCCGCACATCTCGACGTCGAACTCCTCGCCCAGCGCGAAGACCGGCACACGGGAGGGCACGCCCAGCGCCGCGCAGGTGCGCAGGTCATCCACCACGCCCGGGTAGGCCACGGTGCTCTGCCTCCCTTCACGCCCGCCGTCAGGCCGCCGCGGTCCTCATAGCCTCCGCGATCGTCTCGGCGCTTGGGACCACCGCCTGCTCCAGCGGGGGGCTGAAGGGCATGGGCAC
This sequence comes from Armatimonadota bacterium, assembly GCA_034722055.1. GTDB lineage: Bacteria > Armatimonadota > Zipacnadia > Zipacnadales > UBA5352 > JAYENL01. Next base: position 4,268 of record JAYENL010000188.1, on the reverse strand, counting down.
GTCCGCCGAGCCGTGCACCCGCGGCGGCGCCTTCAGGGCCTCGAAGCACTCATCCACGACCCGCCGCACGATCTCGCTGCCGAAGCCGCCGCTGGTCCAGGCCTCCTGCACCACGAGCAGCCTGCCGGTTTTGCGCACGGAGGCCACGATGGCCTCCAGGTCCAGCGGCACCAGCGTGCGGGGGTCGATCACCTCCACGCTGATCTCGTCCGCCACCGCCTCCGCCGCCTGCAGGGCTCGGTGCACCATCAGCGACGTCGCCACCACTGTGAGGTCCTCGCCCTCGCGCTTGACGTCGGCCTCGCCCAGCGGGATGAGGTACTCCTCCCGCGGGATGTCGCCCTTCTCCTCATACAGCAGCTTGTGCTCCAGGAACATCACGGGATTGTCGTCGCGGATGGCGGACTTCAGCAGCCCCTTGGCGTCGTAGGGCGTGGCCGGGATGGCCACCTTCAGCCCCGGCACATGCGCGAAGATGGCCTCGAAGTTCTGCGAGTGCTGGGCCGCCTCGCAGGTCCCGCCCCCCTGCTGGGTGCGGATCACCAGCGGCACACTCACCTGCCCCCCGGACATGTAGCGCAGCTTGGCGGCCTGGTTGAGGATCTGGTCCATGCAGGTGGTGGCGAAGTCCACGTACATGATCTCCGAGACCGGCCGCAGGCCGGCCATGGCCGCGCCCACGGCCAGGCCCGTGAAGGCCGCCTCCGAGATAGGTGTCTGCCGCACGCGCTCCCGGCCGAAGCGCGACAGCATCCCGGCGGTCACCCCGAACACGCCGCCGCAGTCCGCGATGTCCTCGCCGATCAGGACGACGGACTCGTCGCGCTCCATCTCCTCGGCGATGGCCTCATTCAGCGCCCGGACGAAGGTCACGTTTCGCATGATGGCGCTCCTCGCATCCCCCCGCCTGATGTCTCGCCCGCTGTCCGCGGCTACGCCCAGAGGTGCTCGTGGATGGTCTCCGTCCCCGGCAGCTCGCTCTCCCGGGCGAAGTCGGCGGCCTCCTCGAGCTCGGCGTCGATCTCCGTGCGCAGGTCGGCGACCTCGATGTCGCTGAGGACTCCCTGCTCCAGCAGCCGGCCCTCGAAGCGCGGGATGGGATCGCGGGCATGCCACTTCTCGCGCTCCTCCTCGTCACGGTGCTCGGGGATGACCATGCAGTGAGGGCGGTGGCGGTAGGTCTTGGCCTCGACGAGCGTCGGCCCGCCGCCCCCACGCGCCCTGTCCACAGCCTCTCCCGCCGCCTCGTGAACCGCCAGCACGTCGTTGCCGTCCACCGTCAGCCCCGGCATGCCGAACGCCTCCGCCCGTGGCGCCAGGTCCTGCACCGGCCAGGCGTCGGCGATCGGCGTGGTCGCGGCCCACAGGTTGTTCTCGCAGACGTAGATCACGGGCAGCTCCCACAGCGACGCCAGGTTCAGGGACTCGTGGAACACCCCCTGTGCCGCTGCGCCCTCGCCGAAGAAGCAGACGGTCACCTGGTCGGTGCCGCGGTACTGGGCCGCGAAGGCCGGCCCCAGGGCCAGCGGCGTCCCCCCGCCCACGATCCCGTTCCCGCCCATCAGGCCGATCCCGGGCGCGAACATGTGCATGGAGCCGCCCCGCCCGCGGCTGATGCCGGTCTCCTTGCCCAGAAGCTCCGCCATCATCCGCCGCACCTCGGCGCCCTTGGCGATGGCGTGGCCGTGACCCCGGTGGCTGCTGAGGACGTAGTCATCCTCGCGCAGATGCGCGCAAACGCCCACAGCGACGGCCTCCTGGCCCTCGTAGGAGTGCAGCGCGCCCAGGAACTGCCCGCGGGCCAGGCCCTCCTCGAACAGCTCCTGGGCCTTCAGCTCGAAGCGGCGGATGGTGATCATCAGCCGCAGCATCTCACGCAGCTCGTCCCGCCCGATGTCCATGGCGAACCCCTTTCCTGCAGCGGCACCCGCGTGCGAGCGCATGGCAGGCGATGCATAAACCTCAGGTGGCGCACTCTTCGCCCGCGCCGGCCGTTTTCCCTTCGCGGGGCCGGCGGATAGCGGGGGGATGGAACGTCAGAGAACTCGTGGGTTCAGGCTGGGAGGAACGCGCAGCCCATGCGCGCGCAGCAGCGCTTCGTCGCCGAGGACCTCGCGCGCGGGACCGGCGGCGTGAATGCGGCCCTCGTCGAGGATAGCCACCTCCTCGCACAGCTCCAGCACCATCGCGAGGTCGTGGCTGGCGATCAGCTTGGCCTGCGGGAGGCCCGCCAGCAGGGCGATGACCTCCTCGCGGCCCTCGGGGTCGAGCGCCATCACCGGCTCGTCGATGACCAGCAGCTCAGGCTCCATGGCCAGCACCGCCGCCAGCGCCACGCGCCTCCTCTGCCCTGCGGAGAGATGGTGCGGGGCGCGGTCGGCCAGCTCCTGCGCGCCGACCGAGCGCAGCACGTCCTCGGCCCGTTCGCGCGCCTCTTCCGGCGCAAGGCCCATGTTCAGCGGCCCGAAGCAGACATCGTCGAGCACGGTGGGCATGAAGAGCTGGTCAGTGGGGTCCTCGAACACGACTCCCACCGTGGCCCGCAGCTCAGCGGACGGCCACTGCTCCACCGGTCGGCCGCGCACGCTCACCGAGCCCGAGCCATGCAGGATGCCGTTGAGGTGCAGCAGCAGCGTGGACTTCCCGGCCCCGTTGGGGCCGATGAGGCCCAGGGAGGCGCCCTCCTGCAGCGTCAGGGAGACCGCGTGCAGGGCCTCGGTGCCATCGGGGTAGGTGAAGCTCAGGTCCTGGATCTCCACCAGGCTCATAGGCTGAGTCCCGCCCCCAGCACCGCCGCGGTGAGCGCCATGAAGCCGGCGCCGGCAGCCAGGTGCGCGGCTGGCACGGGGCTGCGCGTGAGCTGGGGAATCTCGCCCCGGTAGCCGCGAGCGACCATGGCCAGCGCCACCCGTTCAGAGCGCTCGGCGGCCCGAGCCATGGCGGTGCGGAGCACGCTGACCATGGTTGTCAGCCGCCGCCAGGTTCCGCGCACATGCCCGCGGCAGCGGCTGGCGGTGACCATGCGCGCCAGCTCATCGCCCAGCACGCCCAGGGAGGTGAGGGCCAGCCCGGCCAGGGCCGTGAGCGTCCGGGGAATGCGCAGGGCCTGGCCGGCGCGGATCAGGTCGGCGGTGTTGGTGGTGCCGGTGAGGAGGGTCGCGGCGAGCAGGGCCAGAAGGCACTTGCCGCCGGCGGAGGTCCAGACCGCCAGTGCTTGGCGCGACAGCACCAGCCCCCCGAGCCGTCGCGCATCGGTGGCCTCCGCCGGCGGCACAAACATCACTGCGACTGCGCCCAGCGCCAGGAAGGGCGTCAGCACCAGCAGGCGCCTGCCCATCCAGCCCCATGGCAGCCGCGACAAGGCGCACAGCACCACCAGCATGCCCGCGTACGCCCCCAGCAGGGCCGTGGACCGCAGGGGCAGGGCCAGGACGCCCGCCACCAGTCCCAGCCCGCAGACTACCTTCACCCGCGCGTCCAGCCGGTGCAGCGGCGAGTCCAGATGCGACCAGGCGTCCAGCAAGTCCCGTGCCAGCATGGCGTCAGCGGCCCCCGGGGTCTCCGGCTCGCGCCAGGGAGCGGCGCTCCACGGCGATGACCAGCGCGGGGACAGCCACGAGCTGCAGGATCAGCCCGGGAACGGCCGTGGCCGTCGCCGCCAGCACGTACGGCAGCGGGTGGCGCATCGCCTCCGGAATCGAGGCCAGCAGCCCCGACGGCAGCAGGTTCACCGCCAGGGCCACCGTCAGGCCCAGCACCACGCGTCCCGACACCAGCGCTGCCACGGTCGCGGCCAGGGGATGCAGACCGAGGCGCCGGCGCAGCAGGCTGGCGATGACCGACATGCTCACCAGCTCCACGACCATCACCGGGAGCGTGGGCAGGACCGGCGGCATGCCCGTCAGCCCTGACGACAGCAGGGGCGTGAGCAGCCCCACGCCGGCGGCAATGGCGGGCGAGACCAGCATCGCACACACCAGCACCGGCAGGTACATGGGGAGCAGCACCGGGCCTATCCGACCGCCCCCCACCGCATGCACCGCCATGGGAATGATCACACCCAGAGCGATGAACAATCCGCCCAGGCTCAGCTCGCGCGCCCGCGCGAACTCCTCCGCGAGGCTGGGGCCCTGCTCTCTTTCGCTCGTGGTCAATTCACCTCATACCTCGTGTCCCAGTATGTGCGCCACACGCCCTCGGGGACGGCCGTTGCGTCGGCGGGAATCACCGTGCCGTCCTCCTCCCGCTCGGTGGTGGAGTGATACTGC
>JAYENL010000187.1:0-7633 GCA_034722055.1 Armatimonadota bacterium | reverse complement strand
GTGGAACCTGAGCGGTGCATTGGAGAACGCACCGCTCACCGGAGACGCTGCGCGTCTCTTCCCGCCGCCACAGCTCGCCGGCTCGCTTCGCTCGCGGCGGCCCCTCCATGGTGGACCAGGGCGTCTTGTCGTGACGCGGGAGGGTACGCGAACTTCTGCCACTCAGCACCAGTCACGGCGTGTGGGCGAGGGCGCCCGCATCCCAAGAAAGCTGACTACTGGTACGTGAGCTTCTGCCACTCAACACCGGCACGCCGCCCTTACCGCGCAGCCAGCCGGCTCCTGAGCACGTTCATGTCCACCCCCGGCACGGCGTAGACCTCCGCCGGCAGGACCATGCGCAGGTGCTGCTGAGGAGTCTGTGCTGGTGCCGTTTCCGGCGCCTGCGCCACGCATACTCCCGCCGCGAGACAGATTACCGGCAGCACAATCAGGGACGTCCGCGTCATCGATTCTCACCCCAGCCCGGGTTCCGAACGTGCTCGGGGAGCTTGTTGAGGAACGAGGTGTAGGCCGGCTCCATGGAGTGCAGCAGCCGGTCCATCAGCAGCTCCGACATCTCCCGGCGCACGTCGGCGTGGCCGGGATCCTCCCACAGGTTGTGGCGCTCGCCAGGATCCTGCTGCAGATCGTACAGCTCGCCGATGTACTCGGTGCCCCAGGTGGCGTACTTGTATCGATCCGTCGTCAGGCACATCCCACCTCGCCGCCGGTTGTTGTCCACGTATTCCGTGAGGGCGTGTCCGCGGGAATGCTCCTCGCCCTGCAGGATCGGCCGCAGGCTCGGAGCCTGCATCTCCGGGGGAATCGCGACGCCGGCGTAGTCCAGGGCAGTGGCGGCCACCGAGAAGTTCTCGATGACCTCGTCACACCGCTCCGGCCGGCCCGCACTTGCCCAGCGATCCGGCAGGACGGTGATGAAGGGCATGCGCACCACCTGCTCCAGGAAGACGCCCTTCCCCCAGCGGCCCCAGTCGCCGAGCATCTCACCGTGGTCGGACGTGGTCATGATGATGGTGTCGTCGCCGAGGCCCTGGCTGTCCAGCTCGCCGACGATGCGCCCCATCATGTCGTCGATGAGCGTCATCATCGCGTGGTAGTAGGCGATGCGCGTCTGGACCAGCCGGCGGGCCTCGGGCGTTGCCTCTTTGGCCGGCCGGTGCATGAACGCCGGCCGGTCCGACAGCTCCAAGGTGTAGGTCTCCGGGAAGGGCATCTGGTCCGGATCGTACATCTCGGCGTATCGGCGCGGCGGGTCGAAGGGCCCGTGCGGCCCACAGAAGCCCACCCACAGCAGCCAGGGGCGGTCCGGGTCCTGCGCGCGGTCGCGCAGGAACTGTCGCGCCATGTCCGCGATCCACCAGTCCACATACTCGTCCTCGTCGAGGACGTTGATCAGTGTGCTGTCGTCGTACTCGGAGGTCTGGCGCTGGTCGTAGATCTGCCGGTAGCGGCCCGGGCTCCGCTCCTCGAGCCAGCGCGCGTAGTCCTGGCCCAGCGGTGCGGGGCCGACCGGCTCCCCCCACATCTTGCGCCACCGCGCGCCCTTCCCGCCGGTGAGCTGCGTCCAGTGGTAGCCCTTCGGCTGCATCATGTGGATCTTCCCGCACGCGCCGGTGTAGTAGCCGGCAGCCTGCAGCCGCTCCATGAAGGTCGTCTCCCAGTGGGGCAGCACCGGCGTGGTGTCGATCTCGCTCTCCATGTACCGGACCCCGTGCTGGTGAGTGTAGCGCCCCGTGTGCAGGCAGGCGCGGGAGGGGATGCACACGGTGTTCTGCGTGTAGCAGCGCGTGAACAGCGTCCCCCGCTCGGCGAGGGCGTCGAAGGTCGGCGTGCTGACGACCTCGTTGCCCGTCGCCCCATAGGTGTCATAGCGCTGCTGGTCGGTGGTCACGATGATGAAGTTCGGTCGCCCGCATCGCCCGGGCATAGCTCTCATCTCCCTGACGGTACTTGCACTCGCAGGTCACGCCTGTGGCTTCGCTTTGAGGTCTTAGAGTTCGGGCTGCGGATCCCGCGGGCGCCGCCGTCCCACGCCGTTCCGTGGCCCGGACACTCCTGTCCGGGCGCCGTTCGTCGTAGCCGTGGCCCGGTCCGCCCCTGTGCCGTCCCACGCAGTCGAACCCCATGGGCCGGGGTGGAACCTGCGCGGTCAGTCGCTGCCGCTTCCGACCGCGCCCCGCTCGCTTCGCTCGCGGCGGCCCCTCCACCCAACAACATCACTCGACACACCTCGCGCTCTTTGCCGCCCCCCAATATGTGGGTAACGCACAGCCGTCAAGAAGCGCCGGGCTTCCGGAGATGGCGAGCTATCTCACTCGCCCGCCGTTGCCGGCCTTCGTCATCAGCTCGTAGCTCGCGGCTCGTCGCTGGACGCTGGCCGCATGGAGGGGCCGGACCACCGTCCGGCCCGCCGTTGCTCAGGCCTCCGCGGGCTCCTCCTGGAGCCGCCTGTAGGTCGAGTGCGGGCAGTCCTTGGAGACCGCCAGAGTCCGGCCCGGCAGCGCCACCGAGCTGCAGCCGCAGAAGAACGTCTCCGGACGCTGCCCCAGCTCCCCGGCCATCTCGTCCCACATCTCCCGGGACTCGGTGCTGATATACAGCGGCACCTGCTCATCCCACCGCCGCACCTGCTCGATCAGATACCGGTAGACCTCCGCCCGAACCTCATGCGGGAAGGGACCTGTGATGACACCCTCCAGCTCGTCGGCGGCGTCGCGGGCCGCCTGCACATATTCCGGCTCCAGCAGCTTCAGGTCGATCTTCTGCTCAAGGGACGCCATCGTGTTCCACATGATGACGCAGAAGCCGATGGACTCCGGCTCGGTCAGCGCCAGCATCTGCTCGATGATCTGGGCGTACTCCTCTCGCCAGCCGCGAATGGGGATCATGGGCTTGAACTTGAAGCGCACCGGAATGCCCATCTGCTGGAGCCTGCGCGCCGCCTCGATGCGCCCCACCGCCCGCCCCGAGCCTGGCTCGATCTCCCGGGCCACCGTCTCGCAGGTGGTGCTCCAGATTGCGATGAGCCGGTCCCGATGCGGCAGCTCCGCGATCCAGTCCACGTTCTCGCTGGTGGAGTGGAAGTAGCCGTAGCGGTCGCGCTCCGCCAGCGTCTGGAGGAAGGGCCTCATGCAGTCGTACTCAGGCTCCCAGCAGATATGGTCGGCGCCCCAGCCGATCATGCGGAAGCATCTCTGCCACTGATTCTCCTCCACCGTCGGCGCCACCACGCGCTGCATGTACTCCTCGAGGTTCACGCCGACGGCGATGAACCGCCCGCTCTTACCGTGGCCGCAGTACTGGCAGCCGTGCGGGCAGCCGATCATGGTGCCGAAGTCCATGGTGGGCCAGCAGACGTAGTCCTTCTCCCAGTCGTCCTCCCGCGGGTGAGAGTGGCGGACCAGCTCGATGAACCCCAGGGCGTGCAGCAGTTGGCTCTTTGCTGTGCCCTCCGGACAGGCCTGGAGCAGCTCATCCAGCTCCGGCGGCTCCTCCTCGATGCGAATGCGGGTGAAGATCAGCGGCCGCCGGAAGCAGCCCTCCTGCCCTGAGAGCACCTCCTCGGGCGACCAGGCCTCGAAGAGGTCCTCAACCACCGCTGGCAGGTGGGCAGGCTCGAAGACGCTCACGTCCTCCCGGTTCAGGCCCATGGCGGCGAGCATCCGCTCCATGCGCCGCAGGCTCAGCTCATCGTTCAGCACGTCGGCAAGCGCGTAGACGCGCGCCGGCTTCAGATCGTACATGCTATCGCCTCTTTGCTCCGCCGCTCCCGTAGTCTGCCGTCCCGTGGCCCGAACACGCCTGTGTGTGCGTCGTTTGTCGCTGTCGGGCTGGAAGCCCGACCTACGCGAAGGATGCAGACAATAGCCGGCGCCGGAGCGTAGTCCCTCCCGTGCAAGCGAAGCAGCACCGGGGAGAGGCTGTTGCCCTCGCCGTGGGGAGCGGCGGCGTCTTTAGACCCGCCGGCCGTTTGTCGTGCGTCGTCGTTGTGGCCCCGGCGGCCCCGCCGGGGGCGGGCCGAAAGGCGCGCTGTCGTTGAGCCTCGCCGGCACCCAACGGCTTGCGGGCTGGCCGCTAGGTCGGTGTCACAGGTTCGCGTACTGAAGCGTCAGGGTGGTAGCTCTGCTGCCGCCATGGAGGGGCCGCCCCTCGCTGCGCTCGGGCGGCCCCTCCGTACGACCTTACTTTTCCCCACATCGTGGCGAGTGGCGATTCGCTGTCTGCCATCCGGAGGGGCCGTCTGAGGCTCCAGCATCGTTCGCTGCAGCCCAAGCCGGCCCGGCCGTTGGCCGTCCGGGGCGCCGATTGCTTCGCCTGCAGCGGGCCGACTTCGCGCGCTCCTGAGGAGCGCCCTCAGGCGGCCCCTCCACGGCCCACAGCCCTCCGCTTGAGACCGAAGGTCTCCAAAGGTAAGCCGTACGACAACAGCACACGCCCGAGCGTGCGGTCAACTCCATCACAGGCCTCTCTCAAGATGTGCGTAATGTGTAGATGGCCCGGGCCGGGGTGGAACCTTCGGCCTGCTCGCTGTGCTTACAGGCCTCACCGGGCGCTGGGCGCCCGGCGGCCCCTCCACCTGGCGCGGTCCGCATCTTCAATCCATCCAGGCGGTGAGCGCGATCATCGGCGACGTACGCCCAGTTACGCAACTCGCCACTACCGGCTCACCGCGCGCACTCGCTCAGCAAGCGCCTGCGCACCTCTGCGAAGTGCTCCGTGTCATGCGTGAAATCCGTCAGGTCGGTGATGACCTTGTCGCAGATGAGGTGCCCCAGCGCCCCGCCATCGCCCCGCTTCTCCGTCAGGATCGTCAGCAGCTCGTGATCCTCGATGCCGTCGCGGATGTTCTCCACCCGGATGGTGCTGATAGGCCCCTCCGGCCCTGCGGCGATGAGGCAGCCGTCGCCGTTGGCGCCCTTATACGAGTCCGGGTCCCAGTCGGTCTTATTGCCGCCGGCGATGCTCATGGGCCGCTCCGCGTTCGGCCAGCGGCTCATGGTGTAATAGAGGAAGCCCTCGGCGCCGTAGTCCCAGGTCATCCACCACAGCAGCCGTGGCTCGATGGCCGGGTACTCGATGAACCAGTTGGCGTAGGGGTGATGGGGCCCGATGCAGATGTACCACCACACGTGCGTGCCGCGCTGGCGCGCCGCCTCGGCAAGCTCCCGATCGTAGCGGGGCGTCAGGGGCACCCACACATCCACCAGCCCGTCCAGACCGCTCTCGAGGCCGAAGGTGTGGTCCTTGGCCGTGGTGACGAACGGGATCTCCGGGTACCGCTGCTTGATGAACCGCCCCACGCGGGCCATCTCCGGGTAGTACTGCGGCCCCCGCTCGTCCCAGCCGTAGAAGTAGCCCTTCTCCGCCAGCCCCTCCTCGCGCAGCCGGGCCACGAACGGATCCAGCTCCTCCGCCAGCGCCTGCAGCTGTTCCTCGCCCCAGCCCTGGCCGTCCTCGGAGCGCCGCAGGTAGCGCACGCAGAATGCGTTGAGCTGGTCCCGCTCATCGAAGTATTTCAGCATCTCGATGTCGTGCAGCTCCCGCCGGTAGATGTCGGAGGGGTTGATGCGGTGGTCGGCCATGAATCTGCGGAACTGAAAGAGGAGGTCCTCGCTGAAGTCATCGCCGTAGGTGTTCTCGATCATGCCCTCGTAGAGCGCGAAGCCGGTCCTGATCGTCGTGCTGTCGGGCAATGCCACGTCGTGCACCACGACCTCCAGCGGCATGGTCAGCGGGGTGTCGGAGCCCGCCCGGTGGAGGTGCACGAAGCCCCAGTAGGTGCCGGGCCGCGTCTGCCTCCTCGAGCGCACGTTGATCCACACCGGCATGCACTCGTAGGGCTCGGCGGTCATCTCCCCGCCGGGGATCTGCTCCACCGGGATCAGCAGGTCCGGCCACCAGCCCACGTAGTCCACCGCGTACTGCGGCGGGGCCTCGGTCTTGGCGTAGCCCACCTGGAACAGCTCGACCTCACCCGCGAAGGGCTCGTGCGTGTCCTCGCGCTGCAGGTTCGTCATATCGAGCTGCAGTCGCGTCTGCTCTCGCGCCAGCACCACGAGCTGCGTGCCCTCCACCTCGTTGCGCGCCATGTCGATGTGCAGCGGTCGCGGGAGCGCCGAGGAGGTGGGCGAGAGCGTGCGTTCGTCCGCCACCGGCGTGCCCTCCTCCGGCCGCGAGAAGAGCATGACCTTCTTCGTCGTCGGCTCCTCCCACAGCAGCAGGTCGCGGCGCTGGTCCGCTGCAATGACCTCCGTGCGGCCCAGCTCCGCAATCGTCTGGGGCGCAGCGGGCCGGCGGGGGTCGGCGATGCGAACGATGACGCGATACTCGCCCGGCGGGACGTCGCGCCCGCGCCGGTCGGTGCCCTCCCACTGCCAGTCGATGTCATCGCCCATGCCCTCCGTCAGCCAGACGACGCGCTCGGCCTCCCTGACCACGCCGATGCGCCAGCGCGCGTCGCGCCCCAGCTCCCCCGTCACCTGCACGTGGCCGGAGTGGAAGGGATCGTCGGCGAAGGTCAGGTCCCCGGCCTCGATGGGATAGCTCACCAGCCGCACGTTGTCAACGAAGAGCGTGGCCGGCTGGGGCGGCCGGGTCATGTAGAGATGAAGGCGGCGGACCTCCCTCAGGTTCGTTCGCGCCTCGGCCTGCCGCAGGTCCACCTCGAAGGTGGTCGTCTGGCGGGGCGGCAGCGTCTGTGGCTTCTGGTAGTGGCCCTCCGAGGTGTCGATCTGGATCTTCAGCACCGGCGCCTGCTCGGCGAGCACGTGGACATCGAACAGCAGCATGTCCCAGCCCGCCCAGCTCTCCGGAAGCAGGCCGGAGTCGGTGTGCAGGATCGCCGCCGGCCACTGCTGGCGGCCCTCCACGTACCGGGGGTAGTCGAGTCGCACCGCCCGCTCGCCGTCGGTGGCATGCTCGGTGACCGTCTCACCGGCCATTGTCTCCCGCAGCTCCCACGCTGCCAGCGCGTCCTGGCGCTCGAAGCTGTCGATAATGAGCACGTCAAGCGGCTCGGAGGCCATGCACGCGGCGGCCGCCAGTGTCAGCCCTGCCAGGATGATCGTGATCCTGTGCATTGTCTCAGTCCCCTCCGCCTCTGTGCCTGGGGTCGCCCAGACCTCGCACCCGCGCCGCGAGCCGCTGGCTCTGCAGCGCGTCGCGAGGCGATACGTGTGGCTCCTCATCGCCCCGGACGCACGCCAGAAAGTGATCGAGCTGCGTGGCGAAGCCCCAGCGCTGGTGCTCGGGCATCTGCCAGCGGTCCTGGTCGGGCGCCCACACCTCGCGCCGTCCGTCAGCGATCAGCTCCGCCCGGTGCGGCGCCTCCACGATGGCCGTCCGCCCCTCGCCGTGCAGCTCCACCCGCTCGATCCACGTCCCGGCGTCGCGAGACATCACGAAGCTGCCCAGCGCACCGCTCGCGAAGCGCATGGTGGCCGCCGCTCGGAGGTCCGTGTCGCCCTCACTCACGCACCACCCGTGAAGCTGCTCGACCTCCCCGCACAGCCACCGCATGGCGTCCAGCACGTGGATGCTGTTGGTGACGACCTCCCGGAAGATCCCGCCAGTGCCGCTCTTCTCGGCCGCGCAGACGGCGATCTCATGGGCCTGGAAGTGCTCCGCGGCG
>JAYENL010000186.1:0-31663 GCA_034722055.1 Armatimonadota bacterium | reverse complement strand
CCCGGCCCTTGTCGTATGCCCAGTCGTCTGGAGGGGCCGGTCTCCGTCCCGGCCCGGCCGTTTGCCGTCTGCCGTTGCCGTCCGGAGCGACGCATGTTCACATGCGTCGGCCGTTTGCCGTTGCCCTTCGCCGTTCCGTGGCACGCACACTCCTGTGCGTGCGCCGTTTGCCGTGAGTTGTGTCGCGACACTCACTGGACTCTTCCGTTCGCATGCCCAGTACTTGGCCGGCCCGGCGGTAGCGGCCCGGACGCACCTGATTGAAGTGCCACCCCTCCGGCTCGTACCCGAAGAAGCTCATTATCGCGCGATTGACCAGCATGCGTGTTTGCTGCACGCGTGTACTCATGTCAACAAGGGGGTCTTCCACATCACCCCGTTCATCTGCATAGAGCTCGCGCCAGCTGCGTCCGTGGACCAGTGTGTTGCGTATTCTGATGCACCACCTGAGCCAATCCGCAGGGACATCGTCGATCCGGAGACTGTCCAGGAACGCCACCGCCTTCACTTGCGCGCGCTCGAAGACCTTAGGACGCACGTCGCAGACCAGAGCTTCAGCTTCTACTTCCGTGATATGCCCCGAGTTCACCAGAGGACGGAGGGCCTGCTCGATTGCTGGCCGCACCTCACGCCTGACAGTGCCCTCGCTGATCTTCAGGTCCCGTGGCGCATCGGGCTCCACCTCACACCATCGGTTGAAAAGGAGCTCGAACGCGATCCACTGCTGGATGAACATCGACTCCAGGGGTATCGTGGGTATCTTCGCCACATGCTGGAACTTGGCTGCGTACCGGAAATCAGTTCTCGCGTCGAGGTCATCATTCGCCCAGGCCCTCGTCGCGTCACGGAGGCACTCCGCCCAGCCCAGCACCTGGATGTGTGACGCATATGGTACCATGCTGATGGTGAGGCGACTACTCGGCCCAATGCCCTCGTCGGAGCAGTCCGGTGTCTGATGCAAGTAAACGTGGCACGCAGGGATGTCGCGCTGAAGCATGAACTGCAGCGCGTCACGGAGGTCCCAGAACCCGCATCTCTCTAGGTCGTCCCAGGGGTTGTCTGGCCGCTGGTCCGAAGCACCCACTTCCACGATCGCATCGGCTGTAGGAACAAACGGCCTACCCTTGTGCTTCGCGTCCTCTATCGCCTTACGGGCCTCGTACCACGGGAGACGCGGCCGAAGCTGAATGTCTTGCACGTCCGAGTCAGTCGGAAGTGGCACATTGTGCAAGGGAACTCTTAGCCACCACTCTGCCATCTCCTCGGCTTTCCTCTCTTTGCCCTCAAATGTCCAGTCCCAGGTCGTTGCGTCTTGCACACATACTCGGAACAACCACACGCCCCCTTCGCGTGCCTCCTGCGACCGCGCGAGGCCCAAGACCAACGGCTTCACGAGCAACGACGCACGCACAGGAGTGTGCGTGCCACGGAACGGCTTGCGGCAACGGCTCACGACAACGCCACACGGCCGGGCCGGAACGGAGGCCGGCCCCTCCAGACGGCTGGGCAACGGCGAACGACAACGACCACATCAACGACGGACGCATGTGAACATGCGTCCTTCCGGACGGCGAACGGCAACTGCCGGGCGCGAACGTAGTCGCGCCCCTCGAGACGGCTTAGCAAATAGCATCGTCAGCGTGGCTGCTGACCCCCGCGATTGAACCGCCGCGCCATCATCCGCCACGCGCTCTGCAGCTCGCGCAGGCGCATGGTGCGGGCGAGGGCGATGAAGGCCAGCGCTCCCAGGCCCATCGGCACGAAGACCACCAGCAGGCGCTCCAGCATCCCGCCCATTCCGCCGCCCGGCAGGACCACTTCGAGGGCCGCCAGGCTCCCCCAGGCCACCAGCGTCAGCAGCGCCGTGGGCGGGATCATGCGCAGAATGGAGCGCGCGATTTCCCGGCCGCCCAGGCCCCCGACCCGAACCTGCAGCATCACCAGCAGCAGCGTGGCGTTGATGACCCCGCTGATGGAGGTCGCCATCGCCAGGCCGGCAACCCGGTAGGGCCCGTCCAGGGTGACCGCGGCGGTGATGCAGGCGGCCACCGAGATGGCGCCGATCCACACCGGCGTCATCGTATCGTGGCGGGCGTAGAAGGCGCGGGCGGCGATGTACACCAGTGACAGGGGGACGATACCGGCGCTGAACCACAGGAGCGTGACCGCCACCGCCCACACGCCCTCATCGGTGAACCGCGGCCACAACAACCGCACCGAAGGCTCCGCCAGGATCATGATAAGCGCCGTGGCCGGGAGGGTCAAGAAGACCGCGTTCCGGATGCCGAACGAGAAGTCCCTCTGGAACTGGTCGGGGTCGTCGCGCGCGTAATGCTCCGCCAGGGCCGGAAAGAGCGCGATGGCAATACCGGCGCCGATGACCCGCGCGGGCAGCTTCCAGAGGCGATTCGCGTAGTTGAGCGTGGAGACGCCGCCATCCTCGTCCACCACGTTGGCGAGAACCTTGGTGACCACGAAGTTGATCTCCGCGATGGCCAGCCCCAGCATCACCGGGAAGGCCAGCAGCAGCACCCGGCGCACGCCGGTTCCGGTGGGCGCGAGGCTGAGCTGCAGCCGCCCGCCGCGATTGCGCAGCGCCACCATCTGGACGGCGAAGTTCCCCACCATCGCCCCGGCCAGGGCGCCGTAGCCGAGCGTGGTCGGTCCCAGCAGCAGCGGCGCCACCAGGGCGGCGGTGATGATCGCCAGGTTGTAGATGATGGGCCCCATCGCGGGCCAGAAGAAGTGCCTGCGGGCGTTGAGCGTGCCCATCAGCAGGCCGCCGAGCAGAAAGAAGATCTGCGCCGGGAACAGCAGGCGCATGATGGCCGCGCACAGCGCCAGGGGCTCGGGATTGCCCTCCTGCCCGGGGGCGATGAGGCCCAGCGTGGTGAGGATCGATCGCACTGTCGGTGCCGTGCTCTCCCCGGCCCAGGCGGGGTTCACCAGGTGCGCCAGCGGCTCGGCCAGCAGCATCCCCGCCCCGGCCAGCAGGGCCGAGACCATGGCCAGCAGCCAGAAGAGGGTGCTGAAGGTCCGCCAGGCGCGGTCCTCCTGTCCCCGCGCCATCAGCTCGGTGAAGACGGGCACGAAGCCGGTACGCAGGGCCCCGCCGGCGACCAGGAAGTAGAGGAAGTCCGGGATCGTCAGGGCGTTGTAGAAGGCGTCGGTGATGTACCCGCGGCCGTACTGATGGCCGATGGCCGCCTCGCGCAGCAGGCCGGTGATGGCGCTCATGAGGGTCGCGAACATCATCAGGATGGCCGCATCGGCCATCCAGGAGGTCGCGCCACCGGGTTGCTGCGGGGAATCCTCCCCCGCGGGCGTTGCGTCATCCATGTCAGCGAAGATGATACCGCGGGGAGGGCCGATTGGCAAGCGCCGGACTGCGCCCGACCCGCGCAACGGCACCTGGCACGATCCACGGAGGCCGGCCTCGCGGCGCACAGGATGGCGGCAGCGGCTTGAGTTCGCTACGAAGAGGACGGACTGCCGCGGAAGCTCAGCGGGTGCGGCCGCGAACCACAAGGGTCAGCGGCAGATTCGAGCCGGCCGCGGGCATCATCTGCACCCGCAGCTCCCCTCTGCCGCCCGGAGGCAGGTCACGAGTGGCCAGGACCTCCTCCTGCCCCGCCAGCAGGAGCCTGGTGGAGGTCAGGGCGCCGTCCACGGCGGTGATGGTCCGCGCCACCCCGCCCCCGGCGCGCACCGCCAGCTCCACCCGCCCCGGCTCCCGGGCCGGGTTACCCAGGGCCACGCGGATGTTATGCATCACACCGTAGGCCCC
Organism: Armatimonadota bacterium; assembly: GCA_034722055.1. Lineage (GTDB taxonomy): Bacteria > Armatimonadota > Zipacnadia > Zipacnadales > UBA5352 > JAYENL01. The sequence continues at coordinate 27,876 of JAYENL010000186.1, read as the reverse complement.
CGCCAGCGCCACGCCCTCGTCATTGACGACCTCCTCCCGCCCGATGCTCAGGTGCCCGTACGGGCCGCCCACCTCGTAGCTGAGCTCGCGGTCGAGTGAGGCCGGGAACTCGAAGGGGGTCACGGGCATCTCGTCGCCGTGGTGAGGGACCCGGCCGAAGCCGCGCGGCACGTCCCGGCGGTCGCGCGCTGCCACCTCCACGTAGACCTCCTCGCCCTCATCGGCCACCACGTCCATCATGCCGCTGACGACCTCGTGGTAGCCGATGGGCGTGGTCACAGCCTCGAAGCTGGCGCACGAGGGGATGCGGGCCTCAAAGCACGAGCCCGCCCGCACCGCCTGCCAGTAGCGGAGCATGGCGTTGTAGCCCACGAATATCTCGTCGCGGTCCGGCCCGGCCTCCGCCCAACCTATCCGGACCCGCGCGGGGCTCTGCCCCCTATTGATCAGCCGCACCGCCATCACCAGCGGATGGCCGGCGTAGTTCTTGTGGTGCCACATGAGCCTGGCGGGATGCCCGCGCTCGAGCGGCTGGCGCATCAGGGCGCCCACGCCCGCCACCTTCTCCGGGTAGTTGCTCATCAGCAGCGCGTGCGCGGGGGGAATCACTGGCAGCCCCGCACGGAACCGCACCAGAATCTGCCCGCTGACCGGGATGTAGTCCGGCCCCCCGGCTCGCAGGTCGAGGCTGTAGCCCCCCTTCGTGGGATTGGCGCTGACGAGGTGTACCACCGCCTGGGGCTCGGGGCTGATGCTGAACAGCGCCGCGTTGAGAGCGGCCGCCCGGGCCATGGCCTCACTCAGGCCGCCCCCGGCGGTGCGCACGGCGGCGCTGTCGATCATCCTGGCCGCCCAGCGCTTGACCTCCACGGTCAGCGCGTGCTCCAGCTCTCCGGCGCTGATGGCCACCACCGTCGTCCCGGTGTTCCGTCCCTGCAGCACCAGCTTGCGGCCCTCGAACGCAGCCCGGACCACGTCGGGAGCCAGGGACTCCGCCCTCCGCCCGGCGTCAACCGTCCCGCCCACCCGCACGCTTCTCCGCTCGCCGACCGGAACCAGCACTGTGTCGGCCGGCTCGATGACCAGGTAGGGCTCGCGGAGCACCTCCGCCAGCCGCTTGCGCCAGCTCTCGCACAGGTCTCTGGCTTCAAGACCCGACGCCGCCACTGTGTCGGGATCTGCGGTGACGATCAGCTCCCCCGCGCCGGTGACGGCCCACTGCCCCGCCACCTGCTGCACCGCCAGCTCCCCGGGCGCCAGGCCCTCCACGGCCAGGTCCGTCAGCCGCGAGGCCACGAGCTCGGCCTTCGGGGCCAGCTCGTCCGCCCTCGGTGACCGCAGGCGCATGAGCACCAGCCCGTCGGCATGCACCTCCGCCGTGGCCACTCCGCCGATGGCGCCGGTGGCGGTGCCGAAGGCCAAAACGCGGTCGGCATGCGCTGGGGGAGAGACGGCGCTGAGGAAGGCGACGACGGCCGCCACGTGCCACGCACGCGTGCGGCCGCCGATGGGGCGGGCGCGGGGCTGAATGTCGCAGGTACGGGAGGGATGCGAGGCTGCCATGAAGGTGGTGTAGCGGACCGTCAGTCGGAGCGCTCCCCGAGCCGGCTGCGCAGCTCGGCCACGATCTGCTCGAGTTCCTTGATGCGCTCAACCAGCTCCGGCAGCTTCCGGGCGTGAGCCGCCACCCGCAACTGCTCGTGGTGTGACCGCGCGGGGTATCCGGAGTAGATGCCCTCCTCGTCGATGTTGCCGATGACCCCGGCCTTTGCGGCGATGACAGCGCCGGAGCATACCTCCACGTGGTCGTTGACGCCGGCCTGCCCGCCCATCACCACGTTGTCGCCGATGATGGTGCTGCCGGCGATCCCCACCTGGCCGCACAGCAGGCAGTTGCGGCCGATGACCACGTTGTGGGCCACGTGCACCTGGTCGTCGATCTTGGTGCCGGCTCCGATGCGCGTGGCCGACACAGTGGCTCGGTCCACCGTGGAGTTGGCGCCGATCTCCACGTCATCATCGAGGATCACGGTGCTGATCTGGGGGATCTTGCGGTGCCCCTCTTCAGTCTGCAGGAAGCCGAAGCCGTCGGCTCCCACCGCCGCGCCCCCGTGGAGGATGACCCGGTCGCCAAGCTGCACCCGCGCGCCGATGTACACCTGGGCATGGATCTCACAGTCCCGCCCCACGACCACCTCCGGCCCCACGTAGGCCAGCGGGTGCACCACGCTGCCGTCTCCGATGATGCTGCCGTCGCCGATGTAGGCGTTAGCGCCGACGCTGACTGCCTCGCCGAGGGTCACGTTCTCGCCGATCACTGCCGTGGGATGTACGCCGGCCTCCGGACGCATTTCAGGAGCGAACAGCTCCAGGACCTTGGAGAAGGCCAGCCTGGGGTCCTCGGTCACGATGAAGGGCTTGTCGGTCACCTCCACGTCCGGAGGCACGATCAGCGCAGAGGCGTTGCTGGCTTCGGCCAGAGACTGCAGACTGGGCCCATCGGCGAAGGTGATCTCACCGGGATTGGCGTCTTCGAGGTGCCCCACGCCGGTGATGGTGACGTCCCCGTTTCCGCGCAGCTCCCCCTCAACTCGCTCGGCAAGCTCACAGAGCCGGTACGTGATCGCTCCCAACCTGTGTCAACTCCTTCGGTCCTCCGAGACGCTCCAGAACGCCTCCAAGCGTTGGGCAATGATGCCAGTCACGTTCTCCCCCCGAGCCGATCCGCCAGGCAGTAGCTGCAGGTCGATCCCCTCGCGATACGCCACCACGCGCGCCGCCCGCTCCGTCCCGGATTTGATCTGCGCGCGCAGCCGGCCAATCGCGCTGTGCAGCCGCCGCCTCTGCAGCTCAGCGGCCTCCTCCCGAGCCTGTTCCGCCTGCACCCGCAAGCTGTCCGCCTCACGCAAGGCGGCGTTCGCCGCGGATGGGTCCGACTCGACCATCACCTCTGCCTGCGCAACCCCCTGCCAGGGCCGGGACATCTCCTGCGCCATCTCGGCATGAAGCTCAGAGCCCGCGGTACGCATCTCCGTCTCTCGCCCCGCCATGATCGCCCGCGCGTCCTCCAGGGCATCATCCACCCCTTGCTGGGCCTCGGCCTGCAACTGCTCACGCAGCTCCGCGAGGGCCTCCTGTCCGGCACGACGCTCCGCCTCCACCTGGGCCTCGATGGCGTCCCAGACGCGCTGGCGCTCCCGCTGGGCCTGCTCGGAGAGCTGTTGGTCTGCGCTGGCGGCCTCGATGCCCAGGTTGAGCAGCCGCTCCTGCTGCTGCCTGACCATCCTGGCACGGAGCTGCGCTATCCGCCGGCTCTCGGCGGCCTCCGCATCCGCCATGCGCTCGGCGACGTAGCGACGGGCCTGCTGGCGCTCCCACTGGATGCGCGTCTGCAGATCGGCCGCCAGGTTCTCAGGATCGATCTCCACCTGCGGGTAGCTCTCCCGCCACCCCCGCCGCAGGTGGACGAGCCGCTGGGACGGGTCAGCGAACGCGAAGCTCTCAGCCAGCGCCATCTGCTCGAACCGCGCGCCTATTGGTTCCAGTACCGGCTGCCAGTCCCCGTCGGCCAGCTCCTCCAGCGCGCTCTCCAGCTCTCCGAGCGCCTCATAGAGCGGGTGCCGGACCATGAGCATGGCGGTGTAGGCGTACCCCTCCCGGCGCTCCCTCGGCCGGGGGATGCTCCTGGCCGTCCGCGGCCCGCACCCGGTCGTGATGCATCCCGCCGCCACGGCCACGACAAGCGCCGCCACCACGTGCCTGCTACTGCCCTCCGCCACCTTCCTGAGCACCGCCCTCGGCGCCGCCCTCCTGCTGGCCGCCTTCCTCCTGTCCGCCTCCCTGCTCAGCGCCCTCCTCCTGGCCGCCCTCTGCCTGCCCGCCTTCGGGCTGAGCGCCGGCCTCCGGCTGGGCACCGGCCTCCTCGCCGCCCTCAGTTTCGGTGGCCTTGTTGAGCCGCTCAACCACCCTGTCGGTGATGTTCTCACCGCCGACGAATACGGCGTCGGCGTCCACGACCAGGTCGTAGCCGCCCTCTTCCGCCTCGGCGATGATGGCCTGCCGCACCTTCTCGCGGAGGCCCTCGGCGCTGGTCTGATAGCGGTCGGTCAGCTCCTGCTCGAACTCCGCCTTGATCTGCTGGATCTGCTCCAGCCGCGCGTCCGCCATCTCGTCGAGCGTATTGTACTGCGTGTTCTCCTCGGCCGACCGATCCGGCTTGGCCCGGAGCTCGGCGAACTGCTCGTCCCGCTCCTTGGAGATGCGCTTGAGCTCCTCCAGCCGCTGCTTCTCCTCCTCCGTCAGCTCACCGTTCTTGCGCAGCAGCTCCAGGGCCTCCTCGAAGTCAGCCTGTGGGAGGAAGACGTACTCCAGGAGGCGGTTCAGCCACGCACCCCGCTGGGCCCTCAGTTCCTCGAGGTCGGCGTTCTCGGCCTGGAAGGCCTCGTACTGCGACAGCAGCCCCTGCATGTCAACGACCGCCACGCGCCGGACCACCGCGGCATCCTGCTCTTCGTCCTGGGCGAATCCCATGACGGCAGCCAGCGCGGCCAGTGCGACCGCGCACAGCGCTCGCCATGGCGCCCGTGTCAGTGCACCCATTAACTGTGACTCTCCCGGTATGAAGCTATGCCGGGAACCGGCGCTGTCGCGCGGTCCCCGGATACTTGGACAGTACCCCCAACAAGTGGTTTCTCACCGACGTCGAGAGCTCACGCATCGCGGGCGCGCCGCCCACCACGCCGCGCGACGCGCCACTTCCGACCACTCCGTCAGAATGTGTGCCCGAAGCTGAAGTGCGCCTGGGTGCCGTCCTCGCCGACGCCTATGTCCAGCCGGATGGGCCCAAGGGGTCTGATATCCACGCGCAGCCCCACCCCGGCACCCCAGTGAGAGGTGAAGTCCTGGTCGTCGGCCTTGATGCGGAAGCCTGGAACCACAGTGGGGAACGTCCCGCCCCAGGCGCTGCCCCCATCAAGGAAGCCCACCGCCGTCAGGGCCTCGGTCAGCGACTTCCGGTACTCCACGTTCACCAGCGCCAGGTTCTCACCTCGCCAGCGATCCACCTCGTAGCCCCGCAGGGTGTTGGCGCCGCCCACGCTGAAGGTCTCATAGAACGGTGGTGAGCCCACGGTGGTGCCCCCCATCAGCCGCACTGCCAGGACATTGTCATCGCCAACGTCGAGGTAGCGGCGATGCTCGCCAAGCAGCTTGCCGAAGTCGGTGCTGCCGCCCAGAAAATCGCCGGCCTGCTCGTAGGTGGCCGAGCTGTAGATCCCGGACGAGGGGTTGGTGCGGACGTCTCGGGTGTCGTCGATCAGGCCCAACGTCACGCTGTTGACCCGGCCGCCCGGATGCAGCGGAGCCGCCACCCGCACCGGCGTTATCAGGTCGCCGGGCTCAGGGGTGTCGGGCTCCAGGTCCGGGTTGTCGGGCACGGGCGAGCCCTCCCCATACCCCGGAAGGTTGCCACCAGTCTGCAGGCTCTCCACGCCCGTGGCGGAGACGACGCCCACGCCCGGCGGGAGGAACGTGGTGCCCTGGAAGAAGGAGCTGGACACCTCCACCGAGCGGAAGCCGAAGCTCCAGCTCCGCCGATCGCTAATAGGGCTGGTGATGGTGAAGTTGCCGCCGGTGCGCCGCTCGTCGAACTCTTTCTCGGCGATTCTGAACGCCGGTGCGCCCATGAACTGCCTCCGACGCTCGGTGTCGAAGAGGTTGACCTCCACGGTGGAGCCCTTGGCATCCAGGTAGGGCTCGAGGAAGCTCAGCTCATAGCTCTCCCTCCCGCCCATCTCCAGACTCACCTGGGCCTGCTCGCCCTGCCCGCGCAGATTGTGCTCGGCGGCCGAGAGCATCACCACGAAGTCGTCGAGGCTGGAGTACCCGGCCGCGATAGCCACCCGGCCGGTCTTCGCCTCCTGGAGCTGAATGACCAAGATGACGTCCCGCGTGGGGTTCTCCTCGCCCGGCCGGATCTCGGACTTCACGCCCTCCCTCTGCTCGAACAGGCCCGTGGCGTAGAGGCGGCGGAGGTTGGTGGTAACGCGGTTCCGCTGGTAGATCTCCCCGGGCTCAAGGTCCAGCTCTCGACGCACCACGAACTCCCTGGTGCGCTTGAGGCCCTCGATTCTGACCTCCTCCAGGCGGGCCTCCTCCACCACGAAGGTCAGCACCCCGAAGTCGTCCACAACCCCCTGCGGCACATTGGCGATGTACCCGCGGCTGTCGTAGTAGTCCTCCACGCGCCGCATGTCTCGGGCGACGGTCTGATCGTCGGCGATGTGTCCCGGCTGGCTGACGATCGCCTCCTGCAGCTCCTGGTCGGATATGACGGTGTTGCCCGCGAACATCACCTGCTCGATCCGCTGCTTCTCCACAACGGTGATGACGACCCGTACGCCCTCCTCCAGCCGCTCCACCGAGATATTGACCTCGTCGAAGTAGCCCATCTTGTCCACCAGGCGGCGGGCCTCCGCGGCCTTGGTGGCAGTCAGCTCCTCCCCCACCTTCAGGACGTCCTTCACCACGTCAAGAATGGGCTCCCGGGCCACGAAGTCATTGCCCTCCACCACCACCTCACCGATGATGGGGGTCTCCTCCTCTTCCTGCGCCGGCACCGGCATGGCTGCGGCCATCACCAGCGCGCCCGTCATCAGCATCCTGACCGTCGCCTTCATCTGCATCGCCTGCTCCTCATTGCGGCGCCCGCCGCCGCTACGGAATCTCCTCCAGCAGCTCCTCCAGCCGCTCGCGAAGCACGCTGCGGGCGCGAAACAGTCGGCTCTTGACAGCCTCCACGCTGCACCCCAGGACCTGTGCGATCTCCTTGTAGCGCAGCCCCTCCAGGTCCCGCAGCACGACCACCTCCCGGTAGTCGTACTTCAGGGCTCGGACCTCACTCAGCACGATCTCTCGAAGCTGGTCGTTCTCGGCCACCCGCTCGGGCGACAGCGCCCAGTCCTCCACCTGGCGGCTGACCTCATCGCTGTCGAACTGCACCGGCTCGTCGAGCGAGTAGGCCTCCCGCCCGTCCATGCGCTGCTGCTTCTCGAAGCGGTTCTTGGTGAGGTTGACGGCAATCCGATACAGCCAGGTGTAGGCCGACGCCTCGTGCCGGAACCGGTCGTAGGCCCTATAGGCGGCCACGAAGGTGTCCTGCGTCAGGTCGGCGGCCACCTCCTCGTCGCTCACCAGCCGGTAGACGACATTGTAGATGCGCTCGTAGTTCTCCGCCACCACCTGCGTGAAGGGCGGGCGAGCCCGGCCGCTGGCACGACTGCCAGCACCATGCATGCCGGCCTCTCCAGGCGCATGGGCTGGCTCGTTGCCGTTCACTTAGACAGCGCACCCCCTGACCAGTTGCGCGTCCCGCCCGCGCTGCAGGCGTGGCTCAGAATTGGTATACGTACTCCACAAACATGCGGTTGTCGCCGGTCTCGTCGGTCCGATAACTCACCTCGTAACGCCGGTCCACCTTGTAGGAGACCCCCACATCATAGGTCTCCGTCCCGCCGGTGACCGAGGTCCTGTAGTTGACCAGCAGGTCCTCCACCACATAACCGCCCAGTCGCACCGAGACGGGCTGGTTGAAGGCGAAGCTCACCTCCAGCACCGAGAGCCCCAGAAGCTGCTTGAGCTCCTCCTGGAAGGGCTGGAACACGTAGTGGCGGAAGGCCGCCCCCAGGGCGGTCACGAACTGCTCGGTCATCACATCCTGCAGGCCGGCCGCCTCCGCCCCCGCAGCCACCTGGAAGGGCGCCATCCCCAGCAGCGCATAGATCTGCTCCTCCGCCAGTGGCGGTGAGGAGGACGCCTGCACGTGAACGTTGTCGGGCAGCGTGCCGGAGACCTCCATATCGATGTCGATGGGCCCCATCTGGCGGCCGTCGATCATGGCCTGCTCGATCCGCCGCGTGGCCGTGGCCCACACCCGCCCCTCCAGATCCAGCGGCACCGGGGGCTTGCGTCCCCGCGTGCCCAGCCTCGATGCCAGCAGGAAGTGCACCCCGCCCGTCTCGATGTCAAGCACCCCGCCTGGTATGCTGGCCTCTCCCTCCTGGACCTCGATGAGGCCCTGCACCACGGGGCGCTGCGGCGTTCCCCGCATCTGCACAGCTCGGTCGGTGGGCTGCAGTGGCGCTGCCATGCCCGTGGTCCTCACCCGCACGTCAGGCCCGATCGCCAGCCGCACATCGAGCTCCGGTGCCGGGAAGTCCGCCGACATGCCCTGCAGCTCCCCTTCGCCCGCCCCGCCCCCCGGCCTGGGCACGCCCAGCACCGCGTGGGAGACCTCCATGCCGCCGGTGATCTGAACGGGCTGATCCGGCTCCGGGTTCCGGGCTGTGATGGTCCCGTTGATGGTGCCCAGGAACAGGTTCGAGTAGCGCGGCCGAGCCTTGGCGGCCCGGATGGTGACGTCGAAGTCGTTGCCCGCCAGACTCGATGGCTCGAAGCTGGTCAGCCCAACTGTCCCGTTCACCGTCAGGCTCCCATCACCAAAGTTCGCACCCAGGTCCTCAATCGTTACGAGCTGGCGGCCGGGCTCGGCGGTCGTCATGGTCACCGTGCCGCGCACCTGCCGCCCCACCAGCCCAGCGGCGAAGGTCTGCCGGGGCGCGGAGATGCTGGCCCTCAGGTCGAACCGATTCTCATGCAGGCGAGAGAGTTCATACTGCGACAGCGTCGCCTCGCCATCGGCCTCCAGCGTGGTGCTCTCTGCCCGGGCGGCCAGCCGGGCCAGCTTTACCTCGGTGACCCCCTGCCCGCCGGTGAGCTCCGTCTTCACGGCCAGGTCCTCGATGGGGCTGGTCAGCCACGGCGTCTGGATGCTGGGCGCTGTTACCTCCACAGTGCCATTCAGCTCCGGCTGCTGTGGCGTGCCGCCGATCGACACCATGGCGTCCAGCGTCCCGGTGGGCTCCACGTCACCGATCGGCCCCGGCTCCTCCCCGGCGCCGGCCAGCGCATCGGCGATAATGGGCGGGAAGATGCCCAGGTCGGTGCCCTTCGCCTCCGCCTCCAGCGCCAGCGGACCGTCGGGCGGCACGCTCTTGGTCTCCCAGTCAAAGGGCAGGTGACCCGTGACGTAGATCTCCTCCTCGCTCTCCCGGATGACCAGGTCCTCAATGTTCAGCGTGCGAGCATCGTAGCGGATGATGGGTGCGCTGACCAGGTCGAAGCGCGCGCCATGCACCTCCGGCTCGATGATGTCCACCGAGCCGGTCACCTCCGGCCGGTCCACCGAGCCCTCTGCCAGCACCGTCAGGTTCAGCCCCCCACCCATAGACGGCACTCCCGGGGGCATCCAGGGGCGAAGCCGGCTGAGATCCAGCCCGGAGACCTCCGCCAGCATGTCGATGGCGCCATCCGGCCGCCAGGAGCCGTCGGCGGTGATCAGGGCATCGCCCTCGCTGGCCCTCAGCGACAGCTCCACCATGGGCTCCTCGCCCACGCGCGCCTGCACGGAGGTGGCCGGCAGAGGCTTACGGTCGAACGTGGCCTCCTGGACGGACAGGTTCACCTCGCCCGACAGCCCCTCCAGGACCCTCCGGGCGGCCTCCTGGCTACCGGCCCCCTCGGGGATCTCCGGCAGCACGCCCTCCGCGGTCAGGCTCCCGCCCAGCACTCCGCCGAGGCGCATCGACAGGGCGGCGAGCCGGCGCGACAGCGGCCTCTGACCCTCCGCCAGCTCCTCCGCAGGAGCGTCCGCGAAGGTCCTGGCGATGGGGACTCCGACCCGCAGGAGTCTCGCGATCGACACCCCGTCCAACTCAATCCGCGAGGGCAGGATGCGCCGCTCATCCAGACGCATCCGCCCCTCCACGTCCAGCGTGCCGCCCGCCAGAGCCACTGATGTGGGCTGCAGCAGGATTGCGTTCTTATCCAGCGCCGCCACTGCGGAGACCGCTCCGATCCGCTCGGTCCCCAGCACCACGTCGGTGGCCTCCACCTGCCCCAGCCCCCTGAGATTGTCCGCGGGGCCCTCCAGGCTCAGATAGGGCAGGTCCACCCGCCCGCTCAGCGGCAGCCCCAGCTCCTGCAGCGGCGCCAGATCCTGCAGCATTACGTTGTCGGCGGTGACAGTCGCCGAGACGATGGGCGTGTCGTGGAGGATGACGCTGGCCTGGCCGGTCACCAGAGCCTCGCCCATCGGCAGGTGCAGCTCGTCCATCTCCAGCGTATCGCCGTGCAGCGTGATGGTTGCGACCGCGTCGTCGGTGGCGATCCGCTCGTGGCGTGCGAAATCCAGGTACAGCTTCCCCCGCCCGAGAGGCCGGCTCAGCGTCCCGCCAATGCCGATCTCGGCGCGCACCGCCCCGGTGATGTCCCGCTCCTGCAGCTCCGCCAGCTCCAGCGCATGACGGTCCACAGGCCCCCCCACGACCACCGAGCCTCCCAGCCGCGCGTCCCGCTCCTCCAGGTCGATCTCAGTCAGCTCGCCCTCGACCCGCGCCACGATCCGGCCGGTGGAGGCGTACAGCCGCTCGATCCGTACCTCCTCCAGCCCGCCGCTGATGTCCGCGATCATCCCGTCCACGCCGTAGTCCTGCCAGCCGGCGCCGAAGGCCCGCACGGTGGCATCGACCGCAGGCCTCTGCAGCGTCCCGCTGACATCGCCGGAGACGAAGCCCTCCCCCCGGAGGTCCTCCACCCCCTCCAGATCGAACCGCTCCGCCACCTGCGACAGGTCCACCCCTGCCACCGCGAAGCTGGCCGCCATCTCGCCCTCGAAGGGCAGCACCCCTCGCGCCCAGCCCACCCCCAGCCGATCCTGGAAGCTCGCCCCCCGGACCTGCACCGCGTTCTCATCAACGATGACCAGCCCCCGCAGCGACTCCGCACCGTACTGCTGCCACGCCGGCCGGGCGAGAAGCGCGTGCGCCACGACCTCCGGCCCATCCGCATCGTAGGTGCCCGCCAGCTTGCTGAACAGCGTCCCGGACAGGCCCTCGGTGGCCTCCAGGCCCGGCAGCTTTCGCAGCCGGCTCAGGTCCAGGTCGGCAAGCTCGCCCTCCAGATACGCCCACGGCGCGTCCTCGCCCATCACGCCCACCACGGCGTCCGCGGTGAGCGTCGCCCCCAGCGGCTCTGCGTAGATGTCGCTGACGCGCAGCAGACCGCCCGCCATCGCCACGTTCGCGCTGAGATTCTCGACGGCTATCTCCCCCAGCGCCGCTCGGGGCAGGGCGATCTGCGTCTGAGCCACGGGCGTCTCCGCCGACCACAGCACGTCGGCCGTAACGTTCTCGAGTGGAGCGATCGTTACCGGCCTCCGCACGTCCTCGGGCAGCATGGCCTGCAGGGGGCGCGTATCCACCGGGACTACCTCGCCCATATCGGCGCGCCCACGCACGTTCGGGGACGACAGGTCCAGCACATCGACCCGCAGGTCCACCGGTCCGGCGGTGAACTCCCCCACCTCCGCGCTGGCGTAGCGCAGCTCGCCGGGCACCGCCACCTGGGCGCTGACGTTCGCGGCCGCCATGGGCCCCGTCAGCCGGCCCGAGAGCAGCAGCGGCCCGGCGATGGACGCGTTCTCGACCTGCTCGGGCAGCGCCACCTCCGGCGGTGCCAGCGCCAGCAGCTCCTCGGGGCGCAGCACCTCACCATCGAAGGTCAGGTCCACCACCGGGTCCTGGGGATCCCCCACGAACCCGCTGGCCTCCACCCGAGTGCCCCCGCTGTGAGCGCGCAGCCAGTGCACCTCCACGCCATCCGTTGTCACGGTGGCGTCGGCCTCGGCCTCCACCCGCCGGCCGCCCAACGGGCCAACCCGGACTGCCGCGTCGCGCAGGCGCACCTGCCCCGACACCGACGGCTCGATCTGCCCGTCGTCGCCGGGCATCACGCCCACTGAGGCGTCCACCGACAGCCACGCCCGCTCCACCACCACGTCCTGCGTGGGCGCGAAGGTCGCGTACCACCAGGCCGCGTCGATGCCGTCGATGCTGGCCTGCGCCCACGCGAAGCCGCTGTCCGTCTCCACGTCCGCCAGCAGGTCAACGCTGCCGACCTTCCCCAGCCGCTCGCGGCCCGTGGCCTCGATCCGCGCCCACCCCAGCCGCCGCATGTCCACCTCGGCGTCGATCTCCACCAGCTCCAGATTCAGGGGTCCGCCACGGGCCGTGGGCACTGCGTAATCCTCGTAGACTACCGCGGAGTCCGCGACCTCCACCACGCCCCGGAAGCGCTCCTCCGGCGGCGCGGGCTTCGCCTCCGGCAGTATCTTCTGCAGGTTCAGCTCCCCCGCCTCGTCGCGGATGGCGTGCAGCCACGCGCCCTCGACCCGGACGCGGTCGATGCCCGCCGCCGGCGCCACCTCCCCCCGCGCCATGCCCACCAGGTCGAAGTCGATGCGTATGCGGTCCGCGCGCATCACTGCGCCCTCAGCCAGCGACGTTCCGCCAGCCACTGCCAGGTCGGTAACCTCCACGCCGTCCAGGCCCAGGTCGCTGACCGGCCCCAGCCGCACCTGCCGCCCGAGCGTGTCCGCGATCTGCTGGGCCGTCAGCAGTTGCAGCCACTCCCGCCACCGGTCCTGGGGCGTCGTGACCGAGCGCCCTGCCTCCGCGAGCAGGGCGATGGTCGCCGCCAGCAGCAGCACGAGTGTCAGTAGACGCTTCGTCATAATCTGCCCAGGCGCAAGATGCTCCGCTCTGCGTCAGAATCATTCGGCACGTGGTCTCAACTCAGGGCCGCGGCCGTCTCGCGGGCGTGATAGCTGCTGCGCACGAACGGGCCGCTGATCACGCGGCGCAGGCCCCGCTCCAGACCCATCTCCTCGTAGCGGGCGAACTCCTCAGGCGTGACGTAGCGGTCGATGGGCAGGTGCCTCGGCGACGGCCGCAGGTACTGGCCGATGGTCACCACGCTGCAGCCGACCTCCGCCAGATCCCCCAGAGCCTGGCCCACCTCCTCCTCACTCTCCCCCATTCCGACGATCAGGCCCGACTTGATGATGGCCTCCGAACCCATCTCCGCGGCGTGTCGCAGCACTCCCAGGGACCGGTCGTAGTCCGCCTGCGGCCGGACCGTCGGCTGCAGGCGCCGCACTGTCTCGAGGTTGTGGTTGAACACGGTCGGCCGCTCCGCCAGGACCGTCTCCAGCGGCGCCACCTGACCGCGGAAGTCGCTGGTGAGCACCTCGATGCCCGCGCCGGGCAGTCGGCGGCGCAGCGCCCTCATGGTCGCAACGAACTGCCCGGCCCCACCGTCGGGCAGGTCGTCGCGGGTGACGCAGGTCAGCACAACGAAGTCCAGCCCCAGCCGGGCGGCGGCCTCGGCGACCCTCTCCGGCTCCCTCGCATCGGGCGCCCCCGGCTGCCCGTGCTGCACCGCGCAGAACCGGCAGGTGCGGGTGCAGGTGTCGCCGAGGATCATGAAGGTGGCGGTCCCCCTGCTGAAGCACTCCCCGATGTTGGGACACATGGCCTCCTGGCACACGGTGTGCACACCGCAGTCATGTACGAGAGAGCGCGTCTCGCGCGCCAGGTCCGCCTTCCCGGTCTTTATCTTCAGCCAATCGGGCACCGGCCCCGGCCGGCCGCTTGATCTCCCGTCATCGTGCGGCAATCCCAGGCTCCTCTCAGGGTACTCGATTGTATCCTCGCGCGGGAGCACACATCAGCCCGGCAGGCCCCTCGTCCGCCGGTCAGAGCCCACCATTCGGTGGCCTGTGCTACAGCGTCCGGCCGGCCGCCTCGCAGAAGGCAGGCAGCTCCTCCATCAGACCCCGGAAGACCGACGGCGTCAGCGACTGGTGGCCGTCCACCAGCGCCTCCTGCGGGTGCCAGTGCGTCTCAACCAGCAGGCCGTCGGCACCGGCGGCCACCGCGGCCTTGCTCAGCGCCGGCACCATCCAGTCCTTGCCGGAGGCGTGGCTGGGATCCACCACCACCGGCAGGTGGCTGAGGCGCTTGAGGGCCACCACCGCCGAGATATCGAGGGTACTCCGCGTCTGCGTCGCGAAGGTCCGGATGCCACGCTCGCACAGCATCACATCATCGTTCCCCTCCACCACCACGTACTCCGCGGCCTGGAGCAGGTCCTCCACGGTCGCGCTCATCCCGCGCTTGAGCATCACCGGCCGCTCCACGTGCCCCAGCTCCCGCAGCAGCCCGAAGTTCTGCATGTTCCGGGCGCCGACCTGATAGATGTCAGCCACCTCGTGCAGCATCTCGATGTCCCGCACGTCCACCACCTCGGTGATGAACGGGAGCCCTACCTCCTGCTTCACGGACTTGGCAATGGGGATGCCCTCCTCGCGCAGGCCCTGGAAGTCGTGGGGCGATGTCCGGGGCTTGAAGATCCCCCCGCGCAGCGCCTGCGCCCCCGCCTCCTTGACGTAGCGGGCGATGTTCAGGAACTGCTCGTAGCTCTCCACCGCGCACGGTCCCGCCATGACAATGAAGCGTTGTCCCCCGATGGTCAGGCCCTCGGCGATCTCGATCTCCGAGGACTCGGCCTTCACCTCCCGCCCCACCAGCTTGTAGGGCTGGAGGATGGGCACGATCCGCTGCACGCCGGGCATCGTCTCCAGGACCTCGATCTTCTCCTGGGTCTTGCGCCCGATGACAGCGATGACCGTCTTCTCCACGCCATAGATGGGGTGCGGGGTAAACCCCAGGGAGTCCACCTTATCGATCAGGTTCTGGATCGTCTGTTCGTCTGCGCCCGTCTCGACGATGATGACCATGGGAAGCGCCTCGGGTACGGACAGTGGCTATCAGGTGTGGACGATTATAGCACAGCGCCGCGGGCGATGGAAAGGCGGACCGATGCTCCGGTTACGATCTGAGATCGTCGGTCGGCCGCGAGCCCGCCCTCCCCCGGCACCCGCCCCCACTGCCGTCCTCGACTGCGGGCGTGGGCGAAACACGCATCTCGGTGTCTCCGTCAACAGCCACGGCCCGGCCCGCGACCGGCAGCCTCCGCCCGCAGCCGAGGCCCCTACGCCAGCCGTCGCCGCGGCGGCTGGGACACGAACTCGGTCATGGTCAACGACGCGTTGGGATGGTTCTGAACCAGCGAGCAGGGAACCTTCGACGTCACCTCGCCGTGCAGCACCCGCCGGATAACAGCCCGCTGCCACGGCCGGTTGGCGTAGAGCCGGATCTCGCGCGCGGACAGGCACTCCTTCATGCCCACCGTCACAGCCAGCCTCGGGATCAGGGCGATGTTCCCGTCCGCCACGGTGACCGAGTTGATGGTCCGCGTCTCGCGCGAGAGCTCCAGCACCCGCGTGGGCAGCTCCGCGAACTCCTCCACGGACATCTCCTCCCCCGGCTCGGGCGGCTCATTGAAGGCGATGTGCCCGTTGATGCCGATGCCGCCGTAGCAGATGTCCACCCCGCCCAGCGCCTCCATCCTCTCCGGCACGGCCCTGAGGTCATTGGGGTCAGGGAAGATAACGTTGTCCGGCTCGGGCGCCAGCTCGGGGTCCATCAGGTCCAAAAAGCTGCGCCTCATGTGCCCCCGGAAGCTGAGGGGGTGGTCGATGGGCAGCCAGTTGCCGTCCTCGTCCAGATACTCGTCCATGTTGAAGCACACCAGGTTCCTGAGGCTGATGCGCTCCAGGTTGCAGATGCGAGCCATGCGCCTGTACTGCCCCACGGGCCCCACCGGCAGGATGAACACAGTCGGCCTGCCAAGCTCCTCGTTCTCGGCCACCTTGTTGAGCATGGTGCGGGCCATGTCGTGGTAGAGGTCCTGGTCGGTCTCCAGCACCTCCGTGCGGATCGGCGAGCCCCTCCCGAGGTCCTCGGCCGGAATGGTGGTCACGTCCATGTGGAGCCCTCCTTCGGAAGCGGTCGGCTATCAGCGGTCAGCTATCAGCAGTCAGCTATCAGCGGTCAGCTATCAGCAGTCAGCTATCAGCGGTCAGCTATCAGCGGTCGGCTACCAGCAGTCAGCAGCGAGCTACCAGCGGGCGGCCGATCACGCGCACCGAGCCACTGTCATGTCGTACCGAGGGGCGGGTTGCCCAGCCAGCCCGCCGCTGTTGTTCGTCGTCAGCTCGACGCTCGTCGCTCGCAACTCATCGCTCTCCTCACCCGGCGCGGGCGCGCCTCATCGCCACGGCTCCCCCGCGGATCAGCGCCACCCCCAGCACGCTCAGTCCCAGCGCCACGATCATCACCATCCACACGGGGGCATGGATCGCCCGGGGCAGGTACAGCACCACGTCGGCGTCGCTCAGCGAGCCGGGCCAGTCGGTGATGGTCCGGATGGCCGCGTAGCGCATCAGGCCCCACCCGCCCAGCGCGAAGACGAAGGTCCCCGCCTGCTGCAGGCCGTTGCGCCCCGCCACGATCCCGATGGTGAGCAGCACCAGCACCACCGCCGCCTGCCTGGTCTGCTCCAGCACGCGAACGCGCGGGGACATGTCCTCAACTGAGCCCCGGGCGTACTTCCCCCCCTCATGCGCCACCTGGAGCATCCCGTGCAGGTAGAAGCTGGTCACCGCGTCGAGATAGCCCATGGCGATGCACAGGGCCGTCAGCGCGGTGAGGTAGCTCAGCACCGTCATTCCACGAGGGCGCCCCGCCATCAGTCAGCCTCTCATTGGCCCGTCGTCTCGCGGCCTGAGGTCCCAGCCCGTCGCGTGCACGTCCAGCTCCCGGCAGCCCCGCCAGGTCCGCGCCACCTCTTCCGCGTCGCTGAGGTCATCGAACCAGCCCACCGCGTAGGCGGCGCCGAAGCTCTCCCCCGCCTTCACCGGCCGCCCCCCGATCTCCTCGATGAAGCACACGTAGCCACGCTGGTGGCACCAGGCCTGGTACACCACCGCGGGGTCCAGCGTGATGCCCGCCAGCCACGGCCCCGGCGAGCCATCGGGCATGGTCACCTGATAGGCCCGGATCATCGTCTCCGGCACCTCGCCGTCATCGCGCTGGTAGAGGAAGCGCGCGTCGGGCGGGAAGTCGTCCACGAACTCCTTCGCGGCGATGAGGCCATGGTAGCTGAGGTAGATCCGCTCGAAGCTGTCGCCGCGCCGGTGCTTGAGATGCCCCGGCATGTCGAGGCGGAAGATCAGCGCATCCACGTCGTTGGCGCTGGTGATGCGGTCGTGCGCCAGGACGTGCCGCCACCCGTCTCTGAAGAGAAGATGCTGCTCCCACCGCGAGCCGGGTGCGCGGCCATAGGTTGCCCACTGCCATTCGTACCACTGCCGGACGGCCACGAAGTCGTCGCCCTCGATGATCTCGTGGTCGAGGCTGCCGGCCTGGGTGCAGATCTGCGGGCCCTCCACGTAGCGGTGCGGCAGGTGGCCGTGGACCATGTCGCGTCCGTGGTAGGGATGCTGGACGTCGGCGCCGGGCGCATCCCACTGCGGCTCCAGGAGGAAGTCGGCGATGTCCAGGCCGAAGCCGAGGTCGCGCGCGCCGGTGGTCTTATCCAGCAGCGTCCCGCCGGCCACGCCTGACACGTACCCCTCGGTGTGTACCTCCGCCGACAGCAGGTCGGTGTCGATGACGATCGCGGAGCCGGAGACGGTCACTGACGCCATGGGCTTCCTCCGAGTCTGTCGCGTTGCTCGCGGAGGAGCCAGGAGAGCTGCCTCTCCTCCGGGCCCTCCTCTCCCTCCCGGAGAGCATCTCAACGAGGCGCGCCGCCAGCCGCGGATGTGCTGCCTCAGTCGCCCCCTCCGGAACGGAGGGGGAAAGCGACCGCGCCAGGTCGCTTGGCGACCTCCCGGTCGCAGGGGAGGCCGGCGTGTTGCCTCTCACACCAGTCCCGCCAGCGTCTCCCGCCGCTCCTGGAGTTGACGAAGCTTCTCCTGGGACTCGGCCAGCCGCTCGCGCTCCCGCTGGACGATGTCGTCGGGGGCGTTCTCCACGAACTGCGGGTTGCCGAGCTTCCCGCGCGACTGCTCGATGTGGCCCTCCATCTCAGCGATCTGCTTGTCGAGACGCTGGATCTCATCCGACACATCGACGCTTCCGGGCACATGCAGGAAGACCTGCGAGCCGGGCGCAGGGGCCGCCAGGCAGTCCTGGGGCGCCTCAGAGCCGGGGTCCAGGAGCGTCAGCTCGTCGATCATCGCCAGGCTTTTCAGGCCCTGCCTCTGATTCTCCAGCAGGCCCAGGGTGTCGGCGTTGTCACCGATGACCGTCACGGGCGCCCTCTGCGAGGGCGGGAGCGTCAGCGCCGCCCGCAGGGTCCGGATGGCCGTCACTGTCCCCTGCACTGTGCCCATCCGCTCCTCGGCGCTGTCGTCGAACCACGCCTCGTCGGCCTCCGGGTAGTCAGCGACGGCAATGGGGCAGGCCGGCTCGTACAGCCGGTGCCACAGCTCCTCGGTGATGAAGGGCATAATCGGGTGCAGGGCCCGCAGGATCCCGTCCAGCACAGTCTCCAGGACCTGCTGGACGGTAGCTTTGCGCTGGGGGCTCTCTGGCTCGTAGAGATCGCTTTTGGCAAGCTCCACGTACCAGTCACAGAACTCGCTCCAGATGTGCTCGTAGAGGGCGTCGGCGGCCTGCGCGATGTTGTAGCGCTCCAGCTCCCGGTCGATGGTCGCCAGCAGGCGATGGTGCCGCGAGAGGATCCAGCGGTCAGCCAGGCTCAGCTCCGCCTCGGAGAGGTCGATGCGCTCGGCGGGCGCGTCCTCGAGGTTCATCACCACGAAGCGCGTCACGTTCCAGAGCTTGTTGCAGAAGTTGCGCGCGCCCACCACGCGGTCCTCGGAGTAGCGCAGGTCCTGCCCGTGGGTGATCAACTGCATCAGGGCAAAGCGCAGGGCGTCGGCGCCGTACTCATCGATAAGCCCCATCGGATCCACGCCCGTGCCCAGGGACTTGGACATCTTCTGCCCCTCGGCGGTGCGCACCAGCCCGTGGATGAAGACCACGTCGAAGGGCTGCCTCCCGGTGAAGTGCATGCCGTCGATGATCATGCGCGCCACCCAGAAGAAGATGATGTCGTAGGCGGTCACCAGCACGCTGGTGGGGTAGAAGTACTCCAGGTCCTCGGTCTTGTCCGGCCAGCCGAGAGTCGAGAACGGCCACAGGGCGGAGCTGAACCAGGTGTCCAGCACGTCCGGGGATTGCACCATGTTGTACTCCCCGCACGCCAGGCACTCCGTAGGGTCCTCGCGGGTGACGATCCCCTGGTTGCAGCTCTCACACCACCACGCCGGGATGGGATGTCCCCACCAGAGCTGGCGTGAGATGCACCAGTCCTCGATGTTCTCCAGCCACTCGCGGTAGACTTTCGTCCACCGCTCCGGCACGAAGCGCACCAGGCCCTCATCGACGGCCTTGAGGCCCTCCTCGGCCAGCGGCTCCATGGCCACGAACCACTGCTCGGAGACCAGCGGCTCCACGATGGTGTCGCAGCGGGTGCAGATGCCGACCGTGTGGTGGTGCTCCTCGATGCCCTCCAGCAGCCCCTGATCCTCGAGCGCCGAGACCACCTCCCTGCGCGCCTCAAACCGCGACAGGCCCGCGAACCGGCCGGCCTCGTCGGTCATGTTCCCGTCCTCGTCGATGACCACCACGTGCGGCAGATGGTGCTTCTCGGCGATCTCCAGGTCCGTGGGGTCGTGAGCGGGCGTCACCTTCACGGCCCCGGTGCCGAACTCCGGGTCCACCAGGTCGTCAGCGATGACCGGGATCTCGCGCTCCATCAGCGGCAGGATCACCGTCTCGCCAATCAGGTCCCCGTAGCGCTCATCGTCAGGGTGCACGGCCACGGCGGTGTCGCCCAGCATGGTCTCGGGGCGCGTCGTTGCGACCACCACGCCCGCACCGCCCTCCGCCGCCGGGTAGCGGATGTACCACAGGTGCCCCTGCTGGTCGATGTGCTCGACCTCCAGGTCTGAGAGCCCGGTCGAGCAGCGGGGGCACCAGTTGATCATGCGGGCGCCGCGGTAGATCAGCCCCTCCTCATACAGGGTCACAAAGGCCTCGCGCACCGCCCGCGAGAGCCCCTCGTCGAGCGTGAAGCGCTCCCGCGACCAGTCGGGGGTACACCCGAGGCGCTGGAGCTGGTCGATGATCTGCGACTTGTGCTCCTCGGCCACCTCCCAGGTCAGGGCCACGAACTCCTCGCGCCCCAAATCGTGCCGGGTCTTGCCCTCCTCCGCCAGCTTCTTCTCCACCACGTTCTGGGTGGCGATGCCGGCGTGGTCGGTGCCTGGCAGCCACAGCGCACAGTAGCCCTGCATGCGCCGCCAGCGCGTCAGCAGGTCCTGGATGGTGTTGTCCAGGGCGTGGCCCATGTGCAGCGTGCCGGTGACGTTCGGCGGCGGGATGACGATGCAGAACGGCTCGCGGTCGGGATCGATCTCCGCGGCCATGATATCCTCATCGAGCCAGTACTGATACCACTTGTCCTCGACCTGCTGGCGCTCGTAGGCCGGGGGCATCCTCTCGGGCATGGGATTGCTCCTCGCTATCCTGGATATCTCAGCGGAGGGCACACTTGCTCGGGTACGGCCAGGTTAAAAGCAGAGAACCTCCCGTCCCGCCATGGGACGAGAGGCATCTCTCTCGCGGTACCACCCACATTCCGGGGCCGGACCTCAGCCCGGTCCGCCGGCGCTCATGGACGAGGTAACGGCCGTCAGTCGGCGGCTGCTACCGGCGTGGGCGTTCGCAGCCGCGGCTCGGGGGCGACCTTCGTGCGGGGCGCGACCGCCGGCTCTCAGCTCGCCGCCGGCTCTCTGTCGGTGGCGCGACCCGCCTACTCCTCCCCGTCATAGCCTGCAGAGCGCGACAGGTTTTGCGGGAGTATAACTGAGGCCCGCCTGCGGCGTCAAGCGGCCGGCACCGGCGCGAGTGCGGATTCGCGCTCTCAGGGGAACGCGCGGGCGAGCCCGCCCGGAGGCGCCTGCGGGCCTCTTCCCACGGCCACAGCCCCGCCCGCGCCCCGCCCCGACGACAACGGCAACGCCCGCCGTTCCGTGGCACGGACACTCCTGTCCGTGCGTCGTTTCGGCGACGCACTTGAGATCGCTCTGACGGCAACGGCCGGGCGGGCAAGGAAGCCTGCCATCCACGGGTCTGTTTGATGCACGGCTCTCTCTGCGATGCGGGCGCCTTGGCCGCCGCTACGAGTCGGAGTCAGCCAGCGCGCACTCAAGCACCTGCTGCATGTCGCTGACGTAGACGAACTCCAGGTCCTCGAAGACCTCGTCTGGGAACTGCTCCCCGTTGGCCATGTCCCTCTCGTTGTCCTCGGGAAGCACCACGGTGCGGATGCCGGCGCGGTGGGCTGCCAGCACCTTCTCGCGCACCCCGCCCACGGGCAGCACGCTGCCGTGCAGCGAGATCTCGCCGGTCAGGGCCACCTCGGAGCGCACCGGCCGGCCGGTCAGGGCCGAGACCAGCGCGGTGCAGATCGTCACCCCGGCGGAGGGGCCCTCCTTCGGCACCGCCCCGGCCGGCACGTGCACGTGAATGTCGTGGCGCGAGAAGTGCTTCGCGGGAAGCCCCAACCTGTCAGTGCGCCCGCGAACGTAGCTGAGCGCCGCCTGGGCGGACTCCCGCATGACCTCGCCGAGCTGCCCGGTCAATAGCAGCTCGCCATCGCCCTCAACCACGCTGACCTCGATGGAGGTCACATCGCCGCCCGCGTCCGTGTAGGACAGACCTGTCGCCACGCCCACAGCCGGCTCCCCGCGCACCCCGTTCCAGGTGTGCCGGGCCGGGCCCAGCGCGTCCTCCACGAACTGGGCGGTCACCTGCGCGGTCTCGTCGCTGCCGGCCGCCACGTCGCGGGCCACCTTCCGGCAGATGGAGGCGATCTCGCGCTCCAGGTTGCGCACCCCCGCCTCGCGCGTGTAGTGCCGGATCAGGGACCGGAGGCCGGACTGGTGGAAGCGCAAGTGCTGGCCGGTCAGCCCGTGGGCCTCCCGCTGCTTGGGGACCAGGTAGTCGCGGGCGATCTGCAGCTTCTCCTCCTCGATGTACCCCGGGAACTCGATGACCTCCATGCGGTCGCGCAGCGCCGGCGGGACGGTGTCGAGGATGTTCCCGGTGGCGATGAACAGCACCCGCGAGAGGTCGAAGGGCACCTCCAGGTAGTGGTCGCTGAAGGCGTGGTTCTGCTCGGGGTCCAGCACCTCCAGCAGCGCCGAGGAGGGGTCGCCGCGGAAGTCCGCGCCGATCTTGTCCACCTCGTCGATCATGAACACCGGGTTCCTGGAGCCCACTCGTCGCAGGGCCTGGATGATCCGCCCCGGCAGGGCGCCCACGTAGGTGCGGCGATGCCCGCGGATCTCGGCCTCGTCACGGACGCCGCCGAGCGATATGCGGACGAACTCCCGGCCCATGGCCCGGGCGATGGATTGGCCGATGGAGGTCTTGCCCACCCCGGGCGGTCCCACGAAGCACAGGATGGGGCCCTTGGCCTCCTCCACCAGTTGCCGCACGGCCAGGAGCTCCAGGATCCGCTCCTTGGCCTTGGTCAGCCCGTAGTGGTCCTGGTCGAGGATCCTCTGGGCCCGCTCCACATCCAGCCGGTCATCAGTCCCCCCGGCCCACGGCAGCTCCAGGATCCAGTCCAGATAGGTGCGGATGACGCTGACCTCAGGGGAGGCCATGGGCATCCGTTCCAGCCGCGCAACCTGCTCCACCGCCGCCTCCCGGGCGCGCTGGGGCAGCTCCGCGGCCTCGATCCGCTCCCGGTACTCCCAGGCCTCACCCATGACGCCCTCGACCTGGCCGAGCTCGTCCTGGATGGCCCGCAGGTGCTCCCGGAGGTAATACTCGCGCTGCGAGCTGTCAATCTCGTCCTCGACCCGCGCGCGCATCTCCTCCTCCAGACGCAGCACCCGCAACTCCTCCAGCAGGTAGCGGGCGACGGTCTGCAGCCGCCTGGCGCAGTCAGACTCCTCCAGCAGGGCCTGGCGATGTCCGAGGTCGAGGTCCAGGCAGGAGGTGATGATATCGGCAAGCTGGCCCAGATCGTCGATGTTCAGAGCGGTGACCAGAGCCTCCGGCGGAATGCGCCGCGACAGCTCGGTGGCCTCCTCGAACTCATCGAGCGTGCGGCGCTTGATGGCCTCGGTGTGCGGACTGGGGTCGGGGCGCACCTCAGAGACCGGCTCCACGGCGGCCACCATGAAGGGGTCGGTCTGCAGCATCTCAACGATGCGCACGCGGGTCATGCCCTCAACGACCACGCGCACCGTCCCGTCAGGAAGCTCCAGCGATTGCAGACAGCGGGCCACGGTGCCCACCTGGTAGAGGTCCTCCGGCGCCGGATCGTCGTGCTCGGGGTCCCGCTGGGCGACGAGCAGGGCCATGGCGTCCTCGCTGCGCGCCCGACGCAGCGCTCGCAGGCTCCGCTCGCGGCCGAAGATCAGGGGGATGACCGTGCTGGGGAAGACGACCACGTCACGGACGGGAAGCACCGGCAGCGATGCCCCTCCAGCCGCCTCGGCCTCCACCGGCCGTGCCACCC
This sequence comes from Armatimonadota bacterium, assembly GCA_034722055.1. Lineage (GTDB taxonomy): Bacteria > Armatimonadota > Zipacnadia > Zipacnadales > UBA5352 > JAYENL01. Next base: position 4,464 of record JAYENL010000186.1, on the reverse strand, counting down.
AGTCGGCGGCACAGAGCTCGGGGCCGGGTCCGGGCAGGCCGTTGGCATCGGGTGGCTCAAGTGGGGGCTGTCGGCGCATCGAGATCGCACCTGCGCGGGCAAGATGCATGCTGCCACGGGGCGGCCTGACGATCAGGCCACCTCGCGATCACCGTCCGACACCTTCTCCAGCAGCGGCTGCTTGCCCTCCCGGATGGTCTCGGCTGTGATGGTGCAGTGGTTGATGTCGTCCCGCGAGGGGATCTCGAACATGACGTCGAGCATCACGGCCTCGATGACCGAGCGCAGGGCCCGGGCGCCGGTCTTGCGCTCCAACGCCCTCTCGGCGACGGCCTCCAGCGCGTCGTCGGTGACGACCAGCTCCACGCCGTCAAGCAGATTGAGGAGCTTCCGGTACTGCTTGAGCAGCGCATTCCGGGGCTCCGTGAGCACCTGCACCAGGGCGTCCTTGTCGAGGTGATCGACGGTGGCGATGTTGGGCAGGCGGCCGATGAACTCGGGGATGAGCCCGAACTTCATGAGGTCCTGGGGCATCACCTCGGCCAGCAGCTCGTCGTCGCTGAGTTGCCGCTTGCCCTCAGCGGCGCCGGCCTGGAAGCCCATGGTGCGGCTGCGGGTGCGCTGGCGGATGATGTCGAGGAGCCCGTCGAAGACCCCGCCGCAGATGAACAGGATGTTGGTGGTGTCCACCTGGATGAACTCCTGTTGGGGGTGCTTGCGCCCGCCCTGCGGGGGTACGTTGGCGACCGTCCCCTCCAGGATCTTCAGCAGCGCCTGCTGCACGCCCTCCCCGGACACGTCGCGGGTGATGGAGGGGTTATCGGCCTTGCGGGCGATCTTGTCGATCTCGTCAATGTAGACGATGCCGTGCTCGGCCCGCTCCACGTCCCCGCCGGCGGCGATCAGAAGCTGCAGCAGGATGTTCTCCACGTCCTCCCCCACATACCCCGCCTCCGTGACGGAGGTGGCGTCGGCGATGGTGAAGGGCACGTCCAGCATCCGCGCCAGCGTCTGCGCCAGGAGGGTCTTGCCGCAGCCGGTGGGGCCCAGCAGGAGGATATTGGTCTTGTCCAGCTCCACGTCAGCCTCGATGGCCCCCAGCCGGACGCGCTTATAGTGGTTGTACACGGCCACCGAGAGCACGCGCTTGGCCCGCTCCTGGCCCACCACGTACTCGTTGAGGTAATGGTGTATCTCCCGCGGCGTGGGGACCCGGCCGTCCGCCGCGGCGGCCTTGGCCTGCTTCTCCGCCTTCCCCTGGAGTATCTGGTTGCACAGCTCCACGCAGTCCGAGCAGATGTAAACGCCCGGGCCCGCGATCAGCTCATTGACCTGCGGCTTTTCGCGGCCACAGAATGAGCACCGCAGCGGCCTGGAGTCCCTGCCCTGGCCATCAATATCCATCGTTCACTCTCCTGACGGCTCCTCCCTACGCCCCCGTCCTTCATCATACCCACAGCGGGGCGAATCATCACCCCATCGCCGCATTTCTCGCGCCGTCATTACTCCTCGCTCTCCGGCTGGCGCTCCACCACGGCGTCCACGATGCCGTAGTCCCGGGCCTCCTCCGCCGTCATGAAGTAGTCCCGGTCGGTGTCCCGTTCGATCTTGTCCACCGGCTGCCCGGTGTGTCGGGCCAGAATGTCGTTGATCCAGCTCCGGAGGCGGATCATCTCCTCGGCCTGGATCTGGACATCGGCGGCCGCCCCCGCGAGCTGCCCCCAGGGCTGATGGATCATCACCCGCGAGTAGGGCAGCGCGTAGCGATGGCCCTCCTCCCCGGCTGCCAGCAAGACCGCGGACATGCTGGCCGCCTGTCCGATGCACCACGTGTGCAGCTCCGGCTGGATGTAGCGCATGGTGTCGTAGATCGCAAGGCCGGCGGTGATGCTCCCGCCCGCGGAGTTGATGTACATGGATATGGGCTCCAGCGGGTCCTCATCCTGCAGGAAGATGAGCTGCGACATGATGGAGTTGGCGATGTCGTCATCGATGTGCGTGCCCAGGATGACGATGCGCTCCTTCAGCAAGCGCGAGTAGATGTCGTATGAGCGTTCCCCGCGCGGGGTCTGCTCGATGACCATCGGGATGAGTCTCAATTCACTTCACTCTCCTGCTCGGTGTCCTCGTCAGGTTCATGGCGTACGTCCTTCGACGCCATCGTTATCGGTGCCTCGTCAGACTCCTCAGCGACCTCGGGCTCCCCAATCGGCAGGGGCGCCTGCTCGGGCTGTGGCTCTTCCGGAGCCCTCTCGGTCCCCTCCGCTTCGGCGTACTCCTCCGCCGGGACCTCCTCGATGTCGGCGGAGGCGATAATCTCGTCCAGGAGCTTGCGCCTCGCCACGCGATCCCGTGTCTCCTCAGCGAAGTCCGGCTGCAGCGCCGCCGCCTGCTCCACGAACTCCAGGCCGCTGCCGCTCTCCGCGGCGATCCGCTGCAGCTCCTCGGTCAGGTCCTCGTCAGTGACCTCCACTCCCCACTCCTCGATCAGCGCGTCGAGCGCGAAGTGCAGCTTCAGGGCGCTCTCCGCCCGGGCCCGCTGGTTCTCGCGCAGCTCCTCGGGGTCGAGCTCCACGGCCTCCGCCAGCTCGTCCACCGACATGCCCATCTGCTGTAGCTCATCGCGGAGTTGATCGTGGCTGCGTTCAGCCGCCTCCTCCACAAACTGCTCGGGCAGCTCGATCTCAGTGCCCTCCATTACATAACGCATAACCTGCCCGCGCAGTTCTTCCTCCGCCTGCTCATCATACTGCTCCTGGAGCTGCTCACGGATCGACCGCCGCAGGTCCTCGAGGCTCTCGTAGTCGCCAAGGCTGCGCGCGAACTCATCCGTCAGCTCCGGCAGCTCCCGCGCGGAGAAGGAGTGGATCTCCGCGATGATGCGAGCGCTCCTGCCGGCCAGGTCCTCGTCGGGGTGATCCTGGTCGTACTCGAACTGGGCCTCCACCACATCGCCGGCGGTGTGGCCGATGAGCTTCTGGTCGAGATCCGCCAGGTACTCCCGGTTGCCCACCTCGATGTCCTGCTCCGTGGCCTCCACCTCGGCGGGATCCTCGCCCTCCACTACCACCTTTACGTCCGCAACCACCAGGTCGCCATCTGCGATCTCCTCGCGCTCCGCCTCCACCTCCTGGATGTTGAGCCGGCGCAGTTCCTCGAGCTGCTCCTCCACCTCCTCATCGCTGACCCGCGTGACCGGCCGCTTCAGCGACAGCTCGTCCATGTCCGGCAGCTTCGGCCGGGGCCAGGTTGTGAAGACGGAGTAGAACTCGAAGGCCTCGCCCTCCACGAGGGGGATGTCCTTCAGCTCCTCCTGCAGCTCCTCGTCAGTGAGCTCCTCGGGGTCGGCCGGCTGCTGTGCTTCCTCCTCCTGAGCCAGCCCGGACCTGATCCTCTCGGCCGCCAGCTCCTCCTCGTCGGGCGGGGCGCCCGTCTCGATGCTGAGCTGCTCGATGGGCTGCAGGCCCTCCTGGTCGAGGGCCTCCTCGAGACGCTCCTGAACGAGCGTCTCGTAGGTGGCGCCGCGGATGAGATCATAGTCGTAGTAGCGGTCCAGGATCTTGCGAGGAACCTTCCCGGGGCGGAAGCCCCGGATGCCTCCCCGGTCGGAGAGGGACTGGTAGGTGCGGTCAAAGGCGCCCTTGACCTCATCGGCGCTGAGCTTCACGTGCAGGGCAACTCGGCTGCCGCCGAGCTCTCGAACGTCAACATCCACGGCTCATCGCTCCCATGCAGTGCACGCAGCGCCGAGCCGCGAGCACCGTTGATCGCGTCGTTCTCGGTGTGGCTGCAGCAGTACTGTGCAGGGCCGGCCACGCCGCCCCGGGACTCGTAATCGGTGGGGTGGTGGGCGCGGGGAGACTCGAACTCCCACGGGTTGCCCCACATGATCCTAAGTCATGCATGTCTACCAGTTCCATCACGCGCCCGTTCCCCCCCCGTCCGGGGGCTGAGGCGCCGCCGCAAGCTGCGTGCCACGGTGATGGCCCCCACAATACAGTTTCGGCGCGCCGCCTGCAGCGCGCCTGACCGATGGAAGGCTAGATGGTGGACCGGGGTGGATTCGAACCACCGACCTTGGGATTAAGAATCCCCTGCTCTGCCAGCTAAGCTACCGGTCCACGCAGGGGCCAATAGACTATGGCTTCTGTGCGCGGCTGTCAAGTGCCGCTCGCGTCGAGATGCTGTGGCGCGCCCGGGAGGATTCGAACCCCCGACCTACGGATCCGAAGTCCGTTGCTCTCATCCACTGAGCTACGGGCGCGCAGCGCTGCCTCGTGACCGAGGCCCTGCACTTCGCCTGCCGTATTCTGTCGTTAGCTGTCGTTATCTGCCGTTGTCTGCCGTTATCTGCCTTTGTCTGCCGTATTCTGCCGTTGTCTGCCTTTGTCTGCCGTGATCTGCCGTGATCTGCCGTGATCTGACGTTAGATGGGGTGGGCGATGGGAATCGAACCCACAACCA
>JAYENL010000185.1:0-7783 GCA_034722055.1 Armatimonadota bacterium | reverse complement strand
CCCCCACAGCGTCAGGGAGGCCGCAACCCTCTCACTGTAACTGGTCCGGAGAATGGGGGGCGGTCAACCTCTGCAGGAATACTACCGGGGCAAAGCAAACGTCGTCGCCTCAGAACTCGTCGAATTGATACCCGGCCCAGCTTCTGTATCGGGGGCGTGAGACCGTGGACGAACGCATCGCTGAGGTATTGGAGACGTTCACGCAGAGCACTGGTTTGACAGGCGAAACCGCCTGCCTGCGCTTCTCCCACCGTATGCAGGCCGTTTACGAGGAGCAGCTGCGGTGCTTCGAGAGGGATGATGAGGCGCGGCAATTCAGGGAGCGTTACGGTGACTACGAACGCCGCAAGGTGAATCCGGAACGTATAGACGATCTCGCTGACGTCGCAGCCGAGTTGTGGCAGCTCTTCCCGACGCACTTCTTCAAGGCACAGCACGCGTTCCTGTCATCATGCCTGCCCTCACGGCGACACGCCCTCGAGACCACACCACTTGGGTGTACCACGCTCCATCTGCTGGACGTTGGCGCGGGTATAGGGACCGCTTCGATGGCCGTGATTGACCTGCTAATGAGCTGGCAGGGCGCCTGTGCCGAGGTCGGGTGTGCCCCCCCTCAGATGCACGTCAAGGTCATCCCCGTGGAGATGAATGCACTCAAGACCCCTCTGTTGAGTGACATGCTAAGAGATCTTGAGCGTGAGCAAGACACTCCGTTCCTGCGAATCAGCTTGGCGGAGCCTATCTGCGAGGAGTTCCCTGGGGAGGAATGCTCACAGGCGGTGTCGGCTGCACTTGAGGACGGGGGCTACCACCTGCTTATCTGCATGTCGAACATACTGACATGGGTCAAGGCGTGGCATCCCTCTCTCAGAGAGCGGCTCGGGGGGTACTGGCGTCGGGTAAAACGCTTCATTGGTCTGCCGAGCGGTCAGGGCAGTTGGCCCGAGTATATGGCTTCCACGGCTCAACTATTGGCGTCCCTGGAGTTGGACTACAAGACAGTCCTGTTGTGTGAGACAAGAGCCAAGGAGCTTCGGGGTGAAATCAGTCTCTTACGGAACTGCCTTGCGGAGTACCTCGAGAAACCTGTCCGCAGCATGCAGCCACAGCGATCAAGGACGCATTTTGAGAATCCCTCGGGCTCGTTCTGGAGAGGAGAGAAGCAGTTCCACTCTGTGTCGTACTCACACGGGCAGCTGAGCAGCAGATGGCCTGACTTCCGAGATGAGCCTCAGTTCCTGGCGGCGCTCAGCAAAGAGGCTCTCAGGGTAGCATGGGCCCGCACCCGGTGGCTTGCCTGGCGGCAGTCTCTGGTCGACGAAGTGGGGATTAGGCTATTCGAGGCAAACCTGCCATGGAGCCTCGGTAGGGTCCGAAGACAGGTTCTGAGTCGCGACGTGCCCAATCCCGACACTGCGGCCGGCATCTGCTATGAAGTGCCGAAGTCGCCGTCGGACAACCGCAGAATGACTCACGGTCGCTTTGATGACGCGGTCGCTATGGTCGCCCTTCTGCAAGCCGCACGTCAACACATCGAGCCTTCGTCTCCACGCGCGAGTTTCGGCAACAAGCTGAACCCGCAAGTGAAAGACGAGTACCTGTACAGGTACTTCCTGCGCCAACACCGTAAGTTCGGGAACGCGGTGGCCGGCGCCTGTATCCCCGACGGCTACGTTACGTGTGCCGATGTGTGGCGCTACTACGACTCCATCAAGCTTGATGCACTCTATGAACGCCTTGAGGGGCTTCTTGGCGACAACAGGAGGAGGGCGTTGTCAGCGTGGAAGCGGTACATACTGACTTGCGCATCCGTCAGGGGAGTCAACCCCGACACCACTCAAGAGGTCGATGATCGCGGGATACCTCAGGGACACCCGACTTCGGGAGCATTGGCCAACATCTACCTCGATGAACTCGACGAGCATATGTGGTCGGAGGGGAAGTGGCCTGAGCGCTTCTTCCGCTACGTCGACGACATGCGAGCCATCAGTAGATCTGACCAGCGCAAAGAGGCGGCGGAGGAGGAGATTGCGGACGTTCTCAGGCGACCGCAGTTTGGCTTGAAGCTCAACGACGACAAGACCGCTTGCTTCCCCTGCTCGCGCCTTCAGAACGAATACAGAGAGGACCTTGATGAGCTCAACAAGCGATGCCATACCTTGGTGCGGCGCACATACAGGCTGCCTGGTAACTACGTCTTAGCGTTTCGAGGCGACCAATGGGCGTTCTGCCGCGAGTACTCAAGATTGCTCAGTCATGTCGGCGTCCACTCAAGCCCCCGTCATCTCGTCAGGAAACTGCAATCTGAACTCGCGTGGCTCGCTGTTCTTGGCCGCGTACTTCACCCGCCACTGCAGTTGCCGCCTATGCCTAACACGGCTGAAGCTGCTGAGAGTTGGGCTACCGAGTTCGAGGAGTTGAACGAGGAGTGGGTACAAGAGCGAGATGACATCGGGGCGGAACTGAAGCAGTTGGCTGAGAAGGCACTTCAGGAGCTGAGGAAGGCACAGGATGACGAGGAGCGGAAGAGGACCTCGAGAATCTTGCGCTTTGCGGCATTCCGCCTGACCGTAGTTCAGGCCGAAGACTGCGGAGCGTTGTTCGCGGACTTACTGTTAGAGCCTTGGCTCGTCAAGCCCATCTACGTCGCCAAGGGCTTGGCGCTTTATGACCGTCATGCTGATTTGATTTCCGGAATTCAGCACAGCAATGAGACGGTCGCCGCCTGTTGCGCACGATCCGCCGGTGAGCACAGAGTAGAGGAAGCGCGTGAAGACCTTTGGCGGCTCGCCACACAAGGCCGACACTCGCTTGCGCGTTCGGCTGCCATCGCGGCTCTGCTCAGGTTCGGGAACTGGGACGAGCAAGAGCTTGAGAAGACGCGAGATGCTATACGCAATGAACACGCCCCAGTCCCGCTGTCCTCGCTCATCGTCCTTGGCGGTGCTATGGAGCTTTCCGACATCGACGACTTGGGGCGTGCTGCTTACTTGCGCTCGGCCAACCAACGGGTTCTTGACGCCTGGATCTATGCGCGACATCGCGCAGGTGAGAACCTCTTGGCGGGACCCGATAAGCCTCCTCCACACTACTCGGACGAGTACCCAGACTTCGAGGACAGCCCTGACTATTACGGCTTACTCTACTGAGCTCGAGGCGCCCAACAGCAGGCGCAGGCGTCCCTCTCTGTCGGCGGAGTATGATGGCTGGGGCCAGGCACGTATGCTCATGAGTTCGCCCATTCCTCGGTCCGGGCACCGCCATAGAGTTTCGGTCTTCTCTGCGCTCTAGGGACGAACAGAGGACGTAGCCCGACGCGGGCGCCAAGGCGTGCCGCCCTCGACCTCGCGCTGCCTGGAGCGCTCCGCTCAAGAGACCGGCCGGTGTTTCCTGCGCGGTCAGTGGGTCTTCAGGCTCGGACAAGACGTGAATGGTGGCGCCGCGTAAAGCTGCAGCGTTCCCCGAATGGCGAGAGGGGTGATGGCCGGGCTTGGCGCCTGTTGCCGGATTGCGCGTTCTGTATTCTACCTCGCGTCCGTGAGCTCGTCAGGCCAGGGGTTCAGCAATATGCGGGCATTCGTCTCACAAGGGATGTCAGATTGCCGGGGTGCTGCAGTATGCTGCGTTATCGGAAAGCTCGGTTGACGAGGCCGCTCCCCGGTCATACTCTGTCAGTGTAATGAGTGAATGGCGCGACCTCAGCCGGTTCAGATCCTGGCTGCTCGATGAGGGTCTCGCGGAGGCCACCGCCGATAGCTATGTGTCCGACGTTCGGGACTTCCTCTCAGCGTCGGATGTTGCTCTCAGCGAGGGCCTCTCACGAGAGCGCGTGGCCGGGTGGCTGAATGAGCTCGCCGAGGCAGGCTACGCGCAGAGCACGATCGCCCGCAAGCTCACCTCGGTGCGCCGTCTCTGCCGGTGGCTGATGACGCGTGGTGAGCTGGCGTCCGACCCAACCGAGGGCCTGTCAGTCGCGATCCCCGATGCTGCTCCGCAGCCGTTACGTGAAGACGCGGTGGACGCCGTCCTCATCGCGCCCGATCCCTACTCGGCCATCGGCATCCGCGACCGGGCGATAATGGTGCTGCTGGCCGACACGGGCATGGAGCTGCGCGAGCTGTGCGCGCTGGATATCAGTGACTGCAACCGCGATGCGTCGCGGCTTTTGGTGGGCTCCGGCCGACGCCTGCGGCATGTGCGCCTATATAGCTCCCGGGGCGCGCTGCTCCGCTACCTTTCGGAGCAGAGGGAGCCCCAGCAGGAACGAGCGCTGTTTCTGAGCAACCGTGGCCGGCGCATCTCCGAGCGCGCCGTCCAGCACCGGGTGCAGCACTATGCAGCGGAGGCTGACGTCGATGTGACGGTGGCCGATCTGATCCGCCGCGGCCGCAGGCGGCGCGCCAGTGGCGACCCGACCCGTGCCGCGCGGGAGCTGGGCTTCGCTCGAGCAGACGCGGTGCAGGGGCGCTATCGCCAACCGGAGGCCGACACGCAGCACGTTCCTGTGGACGACATGCCGCCGCATCGGTACCTGGAGGGGATCGACGGCGCCCACCCCGGTGGCATGCCCGCAGCGCCCGAAGAGAGGCGCCTCCTGTCGGGTCGCGCGGACATCTGGGCCCGCCTTGAGCACGAGGCGGTCACAGGCGGTCGGCAGCCCCGACCCGTGCAGGGCCCGTGGGCGGCCGCGGTGGAGAGAATCTGGCTGCCCGCGACGGAGCGCATCCGGGCGTATGCCGGGCCCGCCAGCGCCACGATCGAGGTTCTGCTGCAGTGCGGCGCGACTGATGACGAAGTGGCGCGTGCGGCCTACTCCACCGACGCCGGCCTGCAGGCCCTGCGTCAGGAGATGCTGCAGCTATCCTCGGACCTGCAGATGTGGTCGCGGTTGCACGCGCGCTATCCGGGCGTGCGCAGGGCGCTGAAGAGGGTCGCCGGCGAGCGTCCGGGGACAGGCGATCTGCTCGGCCTTGACGAGGATGGCTGGCTTGATGCCGCGCTGGCGATGTTGACCTTCGGCAGCCCGGAGCACATCATCGGCTGGGCGGATAGCGTGCTCTCGACCGACGAGGGTCAGATGGCCGTGTGGATGCTGGTGGCGGCCCTGTGGAAGCACCTGTCGCGACTGCGGGAGTGTGCAGTCAAGTACTACGGTGTCCCCTCGTCCGACGCGGCGCTCTCGGAGCTTGACGCCTGCCTGGTGATGGCCTGCGTGGCGGCGCTGGTGGTGTGCGAGCCCAGCGCGGTGCAGCGGGCGCGGGTCAGCGACGGGGTCGAGCGGCCTGCGCTGATGTACTTCCTCGACACGGCCGCGGTGGTGCTCTACCAGCTCCTGCGCCTGCTGGGACACGTGGCCGAGGCAGAGCCCCTGTCTGAGATCGAGGATGATCGCCTCTTTGCCCGCCGCTTCGAGCGCGAGTGGGAGGCGCTCTTGCCGCACAGCAACGGCTTCTTCGGATTCGCGGTGGTGCCGCGGCTGGGCTACGAGGACATGGTGCGGTATCACTGGCTGCGCTACAGGCCCTACGGCACGCTGGCGACCATTCCCTACGAGGTGGGCGATTACCTGGTTCACCAGGCCAAGGGCAGCATGCACTTCTTGCGCCCCTTTCTCCCCGACCATCTGCAGGACGCCTTCTACGACTGCGTCCGACCGCTGTATTCAAAGCTTGTGGAGAAGACGAAGTTCAAGGCCAGACAGGCGTTGATCCAATGGCGCCGAGGGCAGGACTTGGACGAGGTCAGCCACCGGGCCGAGCGGGAGACCGAGGCCGCCTTCCGTAATGCGTATGACAGGTACGACTTCTATCAGCATCCCCCCGGAACGGGGCGGACGCAGATATCGGCAGGCCTGCTGGGGTGGCGGAGACGTACGGACATAGTGGAACTCGGTGAGGCTCTGGGCATCGCCTGCGAAGAGGCGCGCACACCCTTCGCGGCCTATGCCAGAGGCTATCTCTTGCGCATGGTCAAGCGGCTGCGCCGCGAGAGCATCGGGACGCCCCGGGGGACGCGGGTGCAGGCGCCGGGCTCGGGAGAATGGTACTACACCATCAACAAGCTCGCGTCGACTGTTAACCGTAGCGCTGCGAGCTTGCGCAGGTTGGACGACGTTCTGAAGCCCAAGCGGGTGTCAGAGTTATTCGGTCACCGACGGACTGGTCGGCAAGGACTGCCTGGCGACGCCCGTCTCTATCCGGCTGATGGCAAGAGCCTGAGCGAATACCGCGAGCTGCTGAGCGAGCAGTATCCTCGTCTTCACGCCAGCGGTCTGCGCACGGAAGCGGAGGTTGCCCGGTGGCTGGGGGTGGGCGTCTGGTGGCTGCGCAGCCGCCGGCAGCGAGGGCTGTTGGAAGCGGGGCGTCGCGGGCACTTTGTCGTATATAATGGCCCACAACGCATTGCAGCGCGCGAGCTGCTCGCGACTGAGCGGGAAGAGAACCAGAATCTTTAGGTCCTATCGAGCGCCATAGCACGCCTTCAGAGGCCATAATGAGCCCCGGTCATCTGACCGGGGCGATTTTTCTTTTCCTCGCCAACTGATTCGTGAACTCTCTCCTGATGGGTGTTGCGCCAACACTCTGTCAGGAGATCTCGACGATGACCCCCAACACCCAGACGAGGGATCGGCAGGTCCGATCAGCCCCATTCGAACTGACTCAATTCGCCGGGCAGTTCCTGGCCCACCTGAGAGACTACCGCAAGTGCGCGGAGAGCACCATCATCGCGTACCGGCGAGACCTCGATCGGTTCGCCGACTTCCTCCGGACGCATCGACTTCCCACGGACGTTGGCCAGATCAAGCCACAGCATGTCCAAGCCTTCGCCGCTTCACTGACCAACTACGCTGCGTCAACGATCACTCGGAACTTGGATGTAATCTCGAGCTTCTTCGCCCACCTCCAGCGGACGGGCATCGTTGACCTCAATCCCGTCGGCGACGTGGAGCGCCCAAAGCGCCCCCGGAAGCTACCTCGCGCGGCGACCGCGGATCAGGTGCGGGCGCTCGTAGCCGCGGCTAAGACCCCGCGCGGGCGGGCCATGATCCTGCTGCTGGCGTGCACGGGCATGCGGCGCGGTGAGCTGCTGGGACTGGATATCGGCGACCTCGCCGCCGACCTGAGCGAGGTCAAAGTGCAGGGCAAGGGCGAGCGGGAGCGGGTGCTCCCCGTGCCGGAGCAGTGCCGTGAGGCACTGCGATCCTACCTCGATGTGCGCGAGGCGGAGGAGCCAGCCCTGTTCGTGAATCGCGCCGGCCGGCGGATCGGAACCACCACATTTCACAGGTGGTTCCGGCGGCTCCTGCGCGGCGCCGGCCTCGAAGACAGCGATCTGACCCCGCACAGCTTGCGCCACTCCTACGCGACTGAGCTCCTCCGTGCGGGCGCGGACGTTGAGACCATCCGCGACCTGATGGGCCACAGCGACGTCTCGGTCACTGGCGTCTATCTCGCCACCGATCCCTCGCGCAAGCGCGCCGCCGTGGAGAGCCTCCCAGACTTCGGCGGGGAGGTGGCTCACGATGGAGCGTGAGCTCACGCGCACCGAGGACACCGACCGCGACCGGGAGGCGTGGATGGCCCGGATCGCCAGCCAGCTCGCCCGCCTGCTGGTGGAGGCGACTGCCCGGCCAGAGGACGAGAGCCCACCGAAGAAGCCCGACCGGGAGGCAGTATGAACGGGACCGGGGGCGTGCACACGTGTGTACGCCCCTGCAAGATTCCGAGGCACGAGAGGGGACTTCTGTGCACGGAGTCGGGGCCGAAAGGGGTGTGTGTACGAA
>JAYENL010000184.1:0-31727 GCA_034722055.1 Armatimonadota bacterium | reverse complement strand
CAACCCCCAGCCAGATGGCCACGATCCCCAGCAGCCCGAGCGCGCCGCAGGTCAGCACAGAGGCCAGCCCCAGGCCGAACGCCCACCAGGCGGTGGACATGACCTCAGGGGGCGCCGGGGGCGCGGCCGGCCGCTGGGCCGGCGCAGGCCTGGTCGGCTGTCCGGTCATCGGGGCCCCGGGCGTCGGGGTCGGCTCCGCCTGCTCGGCCGGCAGCAGCCTCCCGCGGCAGTTCCAGCACACCTGCTCGACCTCGTACACAGCCTCACCGCAGTGCGGGCAGCGGCGCACACCGTCGGCCGGCACGGCGCCCTCCTGGTGCTGGATATCCTCGGCCGCCTGCTCCAGCGGCGTCTCGCCGGCGATGCGTGGCTCCTGATGTGGCCCCCGGGGCTCGATCTCCTCGGGCGCCACGGCCGGCGGGCCCGCGGCCGGAGGCGACTGCGGGGCCTCGGCCTCGCGGTCGGGTGGCCGAGGCGCCCCCGGTGTCTCCGGGGACGGCGACCGCGACGACAGCTCGCGGCCGCACTGCGGGCAGTGGCGCGCGGCCTCGTCAGCGATGCGAATGCCACAGTGGCGACAGAAGCGCTGGGGCATCGCGGGACCTCCCGGCGGCACGGGCTGTATCCTCGTGGAGAGGTTCGCCGCGGGGTGGCGCGAGCCCTGCCACCGCGCTGCTGGGCTTGAGAGCGGACGGGAAACACAGTATAATCCCCTGCGGTAGCACGCATATGACGCCGGGTCCGCTGCCGCGGCGGTCTCCGGGTTTTTTCGTGTCGCGTCCCCGCGACGATTCGCAGGAGGCGCCCCCCATGATAGCAGGCGACCTTGTACAGACGGACGCCCCGACGCTGTCGCCGGATGACACCATCGCTGAGGCCGCTGAGGTGCTGACGAGGTACGAGCACAGCAACCTCCCGGTGGTGGATGAGGAGGGGAGGCTGGTTGGCGCTCTGGGCGAGGAGGACATTCTGGCGCTGGCGCTGCCTACCTCGGCCGCGGAGCTGGATCGGCTCAGCTACCTGCCCCGTTGCTACGGCCTGCGCAATCTCGAGGACGAGGAGCTGCGGGAGACGCCGGTCGCCGACGTGATGCGCCGGGAGGGGCTTGTGACGGTGGAGGAGGATGAGCTGGCGGCGCAGGCGGCGCTGCTGATCATCCGCCACCACCAGCCCCAGATCTTCGTGGTGCGCGACGGCAAGCTGGTGGGACGGCTGTGCCGCAAGGACATCATCAGCCAGGTGGTCAACCCCACGCTCGGAGTTGCGTGTCATCCATGAGCTCGACGGCCTACCTGGCCGCCGGCATCTTCGTGGCGGCCTACGCCCTCATCGCGACCGAGAGGGTCGATAAGACCAAGGTGGCGCTGGCCGGCGCGGCGCTGATGATCCTGCTGGGGATCATCGATCAGGACACGGCCTTCCACGGTACCCATGAGGTGGAGGGGATCGACTGGAACACCATCTTCCTGCTCATGGGGATGATGATCATCGTCAACGTCACCCGCGCGACAGGTCTCTTCGAGTGGGTGGCCATCAAGACCGCGAAGGTCGGCCACGGTCGTCCCATCCCGATCCTGATCGGCATGTGCCTCTCGACGGCGGTGCTCTCGGCGCTGCTGGACAACGTCACCACCGTGCTGCTGATCGCCCCCACCATCATCGTCATCTACGAGGCCCTGGAGCTGGACCCGGTGCCCTTCTTGATCTTCGTGATCCTGGCCTCGAATATAGGCGGAACCGCGACTCTGGTAGGCGACCCCCCGAACATTATCATCGCCTCGCAGGCCAACATCACCTTCATGGAGTTCGTGTACATCAACGGGCCCATCATCCTGCTGATCTTCCTGCTGTTCGCCGGCCTCATCTGGCTGGGGTTCGGCAAGCGCTACCAGGTGGAGGAGGAGCAGCGCCTGCGCGTGGTGCAGTTCGACGAGGCGCGGGCGATAACCGACCACCGGCTGCTGTGGCGGTGCCTGACGGTGATCGGGCTGGTCCTGGTAGGCTTCGTGCTGCACGGGGCGTTGCACCTTCAGCCGGCGACCATCGCGCTGGCGGGGGCGGCGCTGATCATGCTCCTGCATCCCGATGGCCCCCGGGAGACGCTGGAGGAGATCGAGTGGCCCACCATCTTCTTCTTCATCGGCCTGTTCGTGATGGTGGCCGGGCTGGTGGAGGTGGGGGTGGTTGGAGCTCTGGGCCGCGGCATGATCGATGTCACGCAGGGCAGTTCGCTGGCGCTGACCATGGTGGTGCTGTGGTTCTCGGCCATCGCCTCAGGGATCATCGACAACATCCCGTTCGTGGCCACGATGGCGGCGCTGCTGCGCGTGGTGGCGCCGGAGCTGGCGGCAGACCCCTCGGCCTACGCCAGCGCCGCGGAGCTGGTGCGCAACGAGACGGTTATGCCCGTGTGGTGGGCGCTGTCGCTGGGCGCCTGCCTGGGCGGGAACATCACGCTCATCGGGGCGTCGGCGAACGTGGTCGTGGCCGGCATCTCATCCCGGTCGGGTCATCCCATCGGCTTCGGGCGCTTCCTCAAGTACGGCCTCCCCCTGACGGTCGGCTTTCTCGGCCTGTGCACAGGGTACCTGTGGCTGCGGTTCTTCTGGTGAACGATAGCTGCCAGGGGGCGGCGAGTGCCGCCGGGCTGTGAAAGGCCTCCTCACAGCGATGACAGCTTCGCGATCAGGGACAGCTCCTGGGGGCCGATGGCCGCGGCGTGGAAGATGCACACCCCGGGCGCGCCCGCCTGGGCGGCGAACCGAATCTGCCGGTCGAGGGCGTCGAAGTCGAGGTCCCCGGCCGAAGAGCTGAGGCCGATGCCCGCCAGCCACTGCACCTGCGCCTCACTCAGCAGCCGCCGATGCTGGGCCACCAGCTTGGCGAAGGAGCCGAATGAGAGCGTGTAGCTCATGGGGCAGACGATATCGAGGAGGCCGTCGTCGCACCACTCCGCCCAGTCCTGGCCCTCCACGAGGGCATCCTCGTAGTAGCGGGCGCGCACCGCCGCCGAGAGCCGGATCTGGTGGTGATCCGTCAGCCCCCGCACGGACTCCACGAAGGACCGCACGAACTCTATCCGCATCTGCAGCTCCTTGAAGACCACCCCGGGCTTGCGCAGGTCGTAGGGCTCGGGGTAGGGCTTGCCCAGCCACTGCAGTCGTGCCTGCTGGCAGCGCGGGCACGTGCAGGGGTTGTCCACCAGCACGTCGGCGTTGGGGTAGCGGGCGTAGTCCAAGTGCAGGCCGTCGGGCTGATAGCGCTCAATGAGCTCGTTGGCCAGCAGCACCGTGCGCTCGTGGTTCTCGCCCCAGCTCGCGCAGGGCCAGCTCATGGCCCACTCGGGGACGTCCTGGTAGTCCAGCGGCGGCTCGTAGAGACCGCGGCCGATCCCGACCGGCCCGCCCAGGCCAATCACAGGATGGACCCGGACGCCGACCTCGCGGGCCGCCTCCATGTAGGGTCCGAGAAGCTCGCGGTCGGGGGCGCCGAGCGTCTCGGAGTGGAAGTACACCTGGCCGCTGACGGCCACGAAGGGGAAGGACAGCTCCACCCCGGCCTCACGCAGCTCGACGAGCCGATCGGTCATGGCCTGGGCGCTGTCGGCGCCCTCCGGGAACTCCCGGTAGGGATGCGACCAGACGGCGATCCTCATCGGCGCTCACTGCCCTCAGTATCCGGTCCGTGACCGGTAGTGCTGACACGCACAGGTGCGCGCGGCACCGGATGGCGCCGCGCGCAGCGCCTGGCGTGCACATGTGCCTACCCCTCGACGAGCTCGCGGATGCAGCCCGCGATCTTCTCGACCGAGGGCATGTTCTCGTTCTCCAGCGGCGCGGCCATCGGCGGCGGCACGTCATGGGCCGCCACGATCCGCACCGGCGCCTGCAGGTCGCCCCAGCACCGCTCCATGATCCTGTGCGCGATGTGCTCGCCGAAGCAGCCGATGTAGGGCGCCTGCTGGACGATCAAGGCCTTCCCGGTCCTGGCGACTGACTGCGCGATGGTGTCCTCATCGAGGGGGATGAGGGTCCGCGGATCCACGACCTCCACGTCGATGCCCTCCTCGGCGAGCTGCTCGGCGGCCTCCAGCGTCCGCAGCAGCATGTAGCTGTAGGCGACGACGGTGGCGTCCGAGCCCTCGCGCACCACGGCCGCCTCGCCCAGCGGAAGGGTGTACTCCTCCTCGGGCACCTCGCCCTTCTCGGTGTAGCAGTGCTGGTGCTCGATGAAGATGACCGGGTTGTCGTCACGGATGGCGGACTTGAGCAGGCCCTTCACATCGTAGGCGAAGGCCGGCGCGACGACCTTCAGGCCCGGGATCTGCGTGACGATGGCCTCCAGGGACTGGGAGTGCTGGCCGGCGTAGCCGCGGCCCCCGCCGATGGTGGTGCGGATCACCGCCGGCAGCGTGGCCTTGCCGCCGAACATGTAGCGGGCTTTGGCGAGCTGATTGCCGGTCTGATCCATGGTCATGAGGATGAAGTCGATGTACATGATCTCCGCCACCGGGCGCATGCCGACCATTGACGCGCCCGCCGCGGTGCCCACGATGGCCGCCTCGGAGATGGGGGCGTTGAAGACCCGACCGCGACCGAAGGTCTCGAGGAGCCCACGCGTGGCCCCGAAGGCCCCGCCGTAGTCGGCCACGTCCTCACCGTAGAGGATCACGCGCCGGTCGCGCAGCATCTCCTCCATCAGCGCCTCGGCCACCGCGTGGCGGTACAGGATTCGTCCCTGCCTGTCGCGCCGCGTGGAGCTGGGCTCGTCGAGCAGCTCCTCCTGGGGCGTGGCCCACTCCTCGCCGATGCCCTCGGAGCTGGTGTCCACCCACAGCCCGCGGTAGATCTCGTCCGGGCTGGGGTCGGTGGCGTCCACGGCCCACGTGGTGGCGTCGATGATCCGCTGCTGCATGCGCTCGCAGCGCTCCACGACCTCGTCATCGGAGAGCACGCCGTGCTTGACGACGGCGCGCTTGATGTGGTCGATGGGGTCGATGTCCTCCCAGGCCTGCTCCTCGGTCTCTGAGCGGTAGGCGGTGCAGTTGTCCGATAGCGAGTGGCCCTTGTAGCGGTAGGTCTTGGACTCCAGCAGCACCGGGCCGTCGCCGGCGCGGCACAGCTCCGCCGCGCGCCCCACAGCGTCGTGCATGGCCGCGACGTCCATGCCGTTGACGACCTCCGCGTGCATGTTCACGTCATTGTAGCCGGCGCCACGCTGCGCCAGGTCCTCGATGCCGGTGACCTCCCCGGCCTGCTGCCCGGTCATGCCGTACTGGTTGTTCTCGACCAGGAAGATGACCGGAATGCCCTCCTCGAACTGGTCCTGGCAGGCCCAGTTGTAGGCCTCGTGGGCGATGCCGTTGTTGGTGGCGCCGTCGCCCACGAAGCACAGCACCACGCGGTCGAGGCCCAGCTTCCAGCAGCCCATGGCGGCGCCGGCGGCGATGGCGTAGCTGCCGCCTACGATGGCGTTGGCGCCCAGGTGGCCGGCATGGAAGTCGGCGATGTGCATCCCGCCACCGCGGCCGTGGCAGTAGCCCTCCTCCTTGCCCAGCAGCTCGGCCATGGTGCGGTTCAGGTGCACCTGCAGCGCCGTCTCCAGCAGCGTCTCATCATCGCCCGGCTCCGCGTAGCCGTCGATGAACTCGAGCAGCTCCTCGTCGGAGGTGCGGCCCAGCAGCCAGTAGAAGCCCTTGGCGATGGAGTGGCCGTGGCCGCGGTGGGTGGAGGTGATGTAGTCGTCGGGGCGGATGGCGGAGACGGCGCCGACCGCGGTGGCCTCCTGGCCGATGGACAGGTGCGAGGCGCCGATGAACCGGAAGCCCGGGCGCGGCTTGAACTTCCCGGCCTTCATCTGCGCCACGGTCTCCTCGAAGAACCGGATGGCCAGCATGCAGTCGAGCAGACTCGTGGCGTCCTCGGGGGTGATCGCCCCGGACTGCAGCTCCGTGCCCAGGTCACCCTCGAAGATGAAGCGCGGGATGGGGTCAAAGGTGATCTCGCTTCTCTCGAACAACGGGAGTACGTCGATGCTTTTCGGCATATGCACGACTCCCAAGCAGCGGATTGAGTGTGCACCCTTGTCATTATCAATTTCCACGACGCGGGGGTGCTCACCTCCCGCACTCTCCGGCCCGCCGTTGGCCGTCGCTGTATGGCGCGGCCTGAGCGCCCTGCAGCCTGCCGGTGCCTCGATAATGGGGGGCCGGCGCCCCCGCCCGCCTGCGGGCCGAAGGCCCGCTTCGATGTGCCGACGCCGCGGCCGCAACGACAACGGCTGACGACCTCCGCCGCGTAGGTCGGGCACGGCGGACGGCAACGGCATACGTCGAACGGCCGGCGGGCTGGGACGGAGACCAGCCCCGCCAAACGGCCCGGCACAACGACGCTCGGTCCGGCATCGGCCCGACCACGGATTCACGCCCCTCAATACCCCGGCTCTTGACAGCGGGCGTGAACACGAGCACCATGGCGGTCGTAGAACGAAGTGGAGAGCAATCTACACCGCAAGTGTGAAGATATGACCTCTGACGGAGAGGGACAGATCGTAACCGAGCCGGGCACCGCCATCCGGAGGCGGGTGACCGTCGAGGGCATCGTGCAGGGAGTGGGGTTCCGCCCGCACGTGCATCGGCTGGCGCGCGAGCTGGGACTCGCGGGCCGCGCTCGGAACTTCGCCGGCGGCCTGGAGGTCGAGATCGAGGGGCCACAGGCAGCAGTGCAGCAGTTCGTGGAGCGCATCGAGAGCGATGCTCCGCCCATCGCGGTCATCGAGAGCCTGGAGACGGAGGAGCTTCCGGCGGCCGGCGACACACAGTTCGAGATCGTTGCCAGCCGGGAGGGCTCTGAGGGCGAGATCTACGTCTCGCCGGACGTGGCCGTCTGCGAGGACTGCCGACGGGAGATGGCGGACGAGGCCGACCGGCGCTTCCGCCACCCGTTCATCAACTGCACCAACTGCGGGCCGCGCTTCACCATCATCGAGGGCGTGCCCTACGACCGCCCGAAGACCTCCATGTCCGAGTTCGAGATGTGCGCCGCGTGCCGGCGGGAGTACGAGGACATCAACGACCGCCGCTATCACGCCCAGCCGGTGGCGTGCCCGGAGTGCGGGCCGCGGCTGCTGTTCGTGTCCGAGGGCTGCCGGGAGGAGCGCGCGGCGGCGCTGGCGGCGGCGCAGCAGATGCTGAGCGAGGGATGCATCGTGGCGGTGAAAGGCCTCGGCGGCTTCCACCTGGCCTGCGACGCCGATGACGACCAGGCGGTGCGACGGCTGCGCCGGCGCAAGAGCCGCGAGGCCAAGCCGCTGGCGGTGATGACGCTTGACCTGCAGACCGCACGACGGTTCGCGCACGTCTCCGAGCAGGCCGAGACGCTGATGAGCGGCCCGGAGGCGCCCATCGTGCTGCTGCCCAGGCGGCGGGAGGCGCCGCTGGCGGAGTCCATCGCCCCGGATACCGACACCTACGGGGTGCTGCTACCCTACACGCCGCTGCACATCCTGCTGCTGGAGGGGCTGGACGTCAGGGCGCTGGTGATGACCAGCGGAAACCTCTCGGATGAGCCTCTGGCGACCGACAACCAGGAGGCCATGGAGCGGCTGAGCGACATTGTGGACGGCTTTCTGATGCACGACCGCGACATCTTCATCGGGTGCGACGACTCCGTGCTGCGACCGACCCAACGCAGCCCGGTGCTCATGCGGCGCTCCCGCGGCTACGTGCCCTTCCCGGTGCGGCTCAGCGGACAGATGCGGCCCATCCTGGCCGTCGGCGGGCATCTCAAGAACACCTTCTGCATCACGCGGGGGCGGAACGCCTTTCTCAGCCAGCACATTGGCGACCTGGAGGACCTGCAGACGCTGGAGTACTTCCAGCGCTCGGTGGCGCACTTCGAGAAGCTGCTGCAGGTGACGCCGGAGGGCCTGGCCTGCGACCTGCACCCGGACTACCTGTCCACGCGCTACGCCGAGGAGCTGGCCGAGGAGCGCCATCTGCCGCTGGAGCGCGTGCAGCACCATCACGCCCACCTGGCGGCGGTGCTGGCCGACAATCACCTGGAGGGGCCGGCGGTGGGGCTGCTGTGCGATGGGACCGGCTACGGCGCGGATGGGACTGTGTGGGGCTGCGAGGTGCTCGTCGGCGACGCGGCGCACTACCAGCGTGCTGGCCACCTGCGGCCCATCCCGCTGCCCGGGGGCGAGGCGGCGATCCACGAGCCGTGGCGGGTGGCGGCGGCGTGGCTGGCTGAGACCTTCGGGCCGGAGTGGTCCGACGAGCTGGCCATCGCGTTCGCGGAGCGCATCGACCGCCAGGCATGGGCCACGCTGCAAAGCATGATCGAGCGAGGCGTGAACTGCCCGCCGGCCTCATCGGCGGGACGGCTCTTCGACGCCGCCGCGGCGCTGGTGGGGCTCTTCCACACGGTGGAGTACGAGGCGCAGGCGCCGACGAAGCTGGAGGCCATCGCCGAGCGCGGCGTAGCGCCCTACCCGCACGAGATCGAGGTGGGCGAGGGGGCCATGCTCCTCGACCCGCGAGTGATGATCCGGGCCATGGCCGACGACCTGCGGGAGGGCGTGCCAGCATCGGTCATCGCCGGGCGCTTCCACCTGGGCTTCGCCCAGATGCTGGCCGACGCGGCGGAGCGGGCCTGTCAGGCGAATGACCTGGAGCTGGTCGGGCTCTCTGGCGGAACCTTTCAGAACCGGATCGTGCTGGAGGAACTCATGGACGAGCTGGAGCGCAGGGGCCTGCGGCCGGTGATGCACCGTGCGACGCCGCCGGGCGACGGCTGCCTGGCGCTGGGGCAGGCCGCGGTGGCACAGGCGAGGTGGCAGTGATGTGCGTGGCGATACCGTCGAAGATTGTCGAGATCGAGGGGGCCGTCGCGACGGTGGACGTGGGCGGCAGCCGCTCCACCGCCCGCGTGGACCTCATCGATGACGCACAGGTGGGCGACTACGTGCTGGTGCACGCGGGGTTCGCCATCACGACGGTGGACCCCGAGCACGCGCGGGAGACGCTGGCGCTGATGGACGAGGTAGGGCTGCTGTGAGCACCGGCCGGGAAGAGGTGATTGCGGAGGTTCGGCGGCTGGCGGAGGAGGTGGCTGAGGTCTCCGACCGGCCGGCGATCCTCATGGAGGTCTGCGGGACCCACTCCCATCAGTTCGCGCGCTATGGACTGGGGCAGATGCTGCCCGAGCAGGTGGAGCTGCTCTCAGGGCCGGGCTGCCCGGTATGCGTCACGCCGGTCGGCGAGATCGATGCCGCGCTGGAGCTGGCGCGCCGCCCGGAGGTGACTGTCGCCACCTTCGGGGACATGGTGCGCGTCCCAGGCAGCGAGTCCACGCTTGCGCACGAGCGCGCGCGCGGAACCGACGTGAGGGTCATCTTCTCCCCCATGGAGGCGGTAGACCTCGCGGAAAAAAGCGAGCGGGAGGTGGTCCTGCTGGGCGTGGGCTTTGAGACCACCGCGCCGGGCGTGGCCGTGGCGGTCCGGCAGGCGCACCGCCTGAAGCTGGACAACTTCAGCGTGCTCTGCGCGCACAAGCGGCTCATCCCGGCGCTGGACGCCCTGATGGCGGCGCCGGACGTGGCCCTCGACGGCCTGCTGGCGCCGGGCCACGTGAGCACCATCATCGGCTGGGGGGCCTACCGAGAGTTCGTGGACGAGCATCAGATCCCGTGCGTGGTGGCGGGCTTCGAGCCCGACGAGATGATGCGCGGGGTGCTGGCCCTGGTCCGGCAGCTCGCCGACGGCCGGGCGGCGGTCGAGAACGAGTATCCGGGCCCGGTCAGCGAGGAGGGCAACACCCGCGCCCTGGCGGTGATGGACGAGGTCTTCGAGCCCGTGGACGCCGAGTGGCGGGGGCTGGGCGTCATCCCGCTCGGCGGGATGTCCCTGCGCGAGGAGTACGCGCACCTGGACGCCGTGGCGCATTTCGACATCGAGGTCCCGGAGGGCCACGAGGATCCGCGCTGCCGCTGCGGCGAGGTGCTGCGGGGTGCCATCCGACCCGAAGAGTGCGGCGCCTTCCGCGTCGTGTGCACTCCCGCCCATCCCCTCGGCCCCTGCATGGTCTCCTCCGAGGGCGCCTGCGCGGCGGTGTACAGGTACGGGCCGTGATGGCGCGGTCGCGGGTATGCTCGTGGCGGGCCGACCTCGTGACGCGTGCCGTTGCACGCGCCACTCGTGCGGCCCCTCCACGGCAGCCAAACTGGCGCAACGCCACAATCCGAGAGGACGCTCCCATGCCGAAGAGCTCCAACGACATCATTACCCTCGGGCACGGGGGTGGCGGGCGGCTGATGCACGATCTGATCGTGGAGGAGCTGCTAGCCGCCTCCGATGTCATGGACGAGACCGACCTGGAGGACGCCGCCCTCATCGGCGATGAGCGGCTGGCGATCTCCACCGACAGCTTCACCGTCAAGCCCCTGTTCTTCCCCGGCGGCGACATCGGCAAGCTCGCCGTCTGCGGCACCATCAACGATGTAGCCATGCGCGGCGCGCGGCCCCGGTGGATGAGCCTGGCCATGATCATCCAGGAGGGCCTGGCGCTGGAGGACCTGCGGCGGATCGTGCGCTCCATCCGCGCCGCCTGTGACCGGGACGGCGTGCACGTCGTCACCGGCGATATCAAGGTCGTGGGGCGCGCCGCCGCCGACGGCATCTTCATCACCACCACCGGGGTGGGCGAGCGCTTTGCCGAGCCCCCGCCGTCCGCCACCGCCGCCCGGCCCGGGGATCGCATCGTCGTCAGCGGCACGCTCGGCGACCACGGCATCGCGATCCTGGCCGCGCGGGAGGAGCTGTCGCTGGCGCAAACGATCGAGAGCGACTGCGCCTCGCTGCTGACGCTCGTGGAGGCCATCTGCGGGGCCGGAGGCGCGGGCGTGCGCGCCCTCCGGGACATGACCCGTGGCGGGCTCTCGGCCGCACTCAACGAGATCGCTCTCGCCTCGCAAGTTTCCATGCAGATCGAGGAGGTCTCGGTACCCGTCCATCCCGAAGTACAAGGTGCATGTGAGCTGCTGGGAATGAGCCCCTTCGAGATTGCGAACGAAGGGAAGCTGCTGGCAGTCGTCTCGCCGGAGGCGGCGGATGATGTCATGCGTGCAGTGCAGGCACACATTCTTGGACGCGACGCCGCGCTCATCGGCGAGGTCGGCGACGGCCCCGCGGGGCGGGTGGCGGGGAGGACGCCGCTGGGGACCTCGCGGCTGATCGATCTGCCAGCCGGGGAGCTGCTGCCGAGGATCTGCTGAGCAACCAGACTGAGGTGGAGACCGTGGACGTCACAGAGGCGCCAGAGAGTCGCGTGAGTATCATCGGCGTGGGAGACGAGCGGCGCCGGGACGACGCCGTGGGTCTGATCATCGCCGAGGAGCTTCAGAGCGAACTGCTGCCCGAGGGGGTGACTGTGCACCGCGCCGGCACCGAGGGGTTCGACCTGGTCGCGGCCCTCGACGACGCCGAGCGCGCCATCATCCTGACGGCCATGGCACTGGGCGACGAGCCGGGGACGGTCCACGCCCTGCCGCCGGCCTCCGCGGAGGCGGAGGCGGACTACATCTCCGGACTCGACGACATGGCGCTCATCGACAGCCTGGAGCTGGCCGGGATGCGCGAGACCAACGGCCCCGATATCCTCATCCTGGGCGTGGAGCCGGCTGAGATCGTGCCCGGGAGCACGCTGCACCCGGACGTCCAGGCGTCAGTGAGCAAGGCCGCCGGGCTGGCTCGCGAGCTGGCGACCGGCCGCCGGGAGTGGCGCTTCTTCGCGCGCGGGGACTACGGCTGAGCGGACAGTGCCCCGTGGCAGAGGCCGGTGTCTCCGTGTGCCACGGAGGGGCCGCACCACCACCGTCCGGGGGTGTGACCTCAGATTGTCGGTTGCGGGCGAGGGCGCCCGCAACCCACCAAGAATGGCTATGCAGTGCTGGGTAGCCGCCCCACGCTCGGATGGGCCCGCGCAGTTGCGGCGCTGCGGTTCAGTGTCGTACGGAGGGCTGGCCTGCCTAGGCCAGCCGTCGCGCGAAGCGCGACTGTCGTTCGAGCGCACCCTCAACGGCACGGCATCTTGGGCCGGCCTCCTCCGGGTGCTTCGCACCCATCGTCGCGCGGCCCCTCCAACGGCAACGGCTGCGGGCCTTCGGCCCGCGTCGGGCGTAGGCACGCCCGACCTCCGCACGACACGGGCCGCGGGCCTGGCCACCCGACGGTCCGTCCACAGCCTGGCCGTCGGCCGTTTCCGTTGGCTGGTAGCTGCTCGCTGCTGACTCTCGCCCGGCCGCAACTGACAATCTGAAAACGCGCCCCCGTCCCGCCCCCCGTTGACGCCGTTAGCCGTCAGCTCGTCGCTCGTAGCCGGCCGAGTAGCGGGGTCAGGGCAAGGGCTCCTCGGTAAGCCGCTCGATGCGCCGGATGCGCAGGTCGTCCATCCAGCAGACGTCGCCGAAGCCGCCGTGGCCGCTGTAGACCCCGGTGGCGAACCGCCCGTGCGTGAAGCCCAGCCGGTGTGCGCCGCGGCCGTGCAGCTCGCCGTCGATCCACAGCGCGTACCGCTCCGGCCCAATCTGCAGCGTCATGTGGTGCGGCACGTTAGTCTCGTAGGGCGTGTAGTCCGTGAGGGAGACGGTGAAGTTCGAGGGCGCTGTCTCGCCGTTCTCCACGCGCACGCGGATGCCCGGGTCGAGGCGGATGCGCAAGACGTCCTGGCTGCCCTCGACGGGCGGCTTCAGGCTGAAATGCAGCATCAGATAGTAGTCTTCGCCTGAGTGATTGTACTGAAAATCCCAGTCGAGCTGCAGCGGCTCGGCTGAGAAATCAACGAGGCGCGCCATCGTCAGCCCCGCGCTGCGCCCTCGCGCGATCTCAAGCTCCAGCCTTCCGTCCGCCAGGCGCACCCCGGGCTCATCGTCCGGCCAGTCCCAGACCTCCCGATTCAGGGCCTGCTCGAAGTCCTCCCGATGGGGCAGGTCGAGCATCAGCGCGCCGCGCGGCGGGTCCGGCACGGCCTGGGGCTCCTTGGCGCGCAGGTCCTCGGTGACGCGAAGCTGCTCCAGCGCCGCCTCCGCAAGCTGCCGGGCGCGGGCGATGGTCGGCTCGTCGCCCACCAGCGCCTCCGTCACGCCCATCAGCCAGGGCGTGGCCAGCGCCTCCCGGTGCATCTCGAACAGCGACTCCGCGGGATGCTGCTCACCATGCCGCATGCGGTACTCGCGGAGGCACAGGTGGGCGTCGGCCACGCGGTCCTCCGCCAGCATGCGCAGCAGGCGGCGGTGGTCGGCGGTCTCACCCACCGCGATCATGCGCACGTCGCCGGCGCTCACCGCCGCCTCCAGGCGCAGCTCCCCATCCGCGCGCTCCCATGACAGCGGCTCATCGTCCAGCGGATCGGCGCACCAGGCGCCGGGGTCGATGCGCAGCGCGCGGGCGTCGAGCCGCAGGTGCGCCCGCCGCCCGACGTAGGGGGAGTGAATCACGAAGACCAGCGGGCCACCGGGCTGGCCGTAGCGCTCGATCTGCAGGTCCGCCTCCTCGGCGCTGGCGCCCGTGATCGGCTGCCAGCGCAGGCGGTGCAGCAGCCGCAGCCACGGCAGCAGGCGGCGGTAGTCCTCGCGCATGCCCACCGGGGCATTGTCCGGTCGCCGCGCGTAGCCGCCGGGGAAGACGTCATACAGCAGCATCCGACGCAGGAACTGCGTCTCGGCGTCCTCGTAGGCCGGGAGTTGAGTGACGACCTTGTGCCGGCCGAGGGCGCGGAAGCTCTGCATCATCCACCCGGTCGGCGCCACCCAGTGCTCCTTGCCAAGCACATCAAACTGGTGGAACGGATAGGGCGCCGCGAAGTGGTAGAGGTTGGGCAGCATGACCCGGTCCTCGCCGATGAGGTCGCGCAGCGCCTGCACGTACTCGATGGCGGCGAAGGGCATCGCCACGCATGGCTGCGGCGGGTCGCCGGCGAAGACCGGAGGGATGTCGGCGGCGGCCAGGTGCTCGGGAGCATAGCTGCACCGCTTGAAGTGCGCCGACCACGAGTCCAGGTAGGCGCCCCGCATTCGCGGGTTCTCCAGCACGTGCTCGCGGGCATGCTCGAGCAGGTACTGGCCCCGGCCCTGCGGGATGTCCGGATCCAGCACGCAGGCGAGCTGCGCGGCCCACCAGCTGCCCCGCACCCAACTGAACTGCCCGATGCGCGCGATGAGCAGATCGCCCTCAGGGTCCCGCACCCCGGAGGCCAGCACCGCCTGGCACAGCCTGCGCTTGAGCTCCTCCTGCTCCCGCGTGGCGGCGGGCTCGGCGGACCAGATGCGGCCGGTGAACTCCGGGTCAGCGTAGGTCCGCAGACGCTGGAGGACGTCCTCGCGGGTCGGCCTCTCCTCGCGGTCGCCGAAGTGAAGCTGGTACATGCCCGGCTCGATGTAGGGCATCGGGACCAGCCCCAGCAACAGATCATGCTCGGTGGCCTCGGGGGCCTCAGGCGATTCGTGGAACATCAGCCCGTAGTCCGACAGCGGCGGCTCGTGCCTGGCGATGTCGCCCCACGCGAACCAGCCGCCCATCTTCTCTGTGCGCTCCACGAACAGCTCCGGGAACAGGTCATAGTAGCGCGCCAGCCCGCCGCGCAGGCCGGTCGGCTCTCCCAGCGCGTAGAGGAAGAACCGGAAGGGCACCTCGCCCGCGAACTGCTCCGAGTGCTCCGAGAGGCCGAGGTCGAACTCGATCATCAGCAGCTTCCGCCCGCCATCGTAGCCCAAGCGCAGCAGGCGGGGCTCGTCGATCCGCGTCGCCAGGCATACGGTCGCGCCCTCGTTGCTGACCGCCGCCAGCGGCCACAGGTCCATCCACCCGCTCCCCCAGGTGCTGGGGATGCCGTTGCGGTAGAGGATCGGCGCCTTGATGGCCCGCGCCGCATCCAGGTCGCGGTGCCAGCGCCAGCCGGTGAGGTCCATGGGGAGGCCGAAGCGAAGGGTGAGGCACCGGGGCGGATCGACGGTCGAACGCAGCGTCCCCGCGATCTCCAGGGCCTGCTCATGCCGCGTCACGGAGGCGTCCAGGGCCACGCCGGCCTCATCGGAGGCGACCGCGAACCGGCCCTCGGCCGTCTCGCCGCGCAGCGGCGCGAACTGCTCGCCGGCACGGTGATCGCGGACCGCGAAGCCGCCCTCGGCCACGGCCGCGGCGGCGGTCAGGTTCTGCTCGCCGACGCGCACGCCGGAGATGGCGCCGCCGGGACCGATAGTGATAGCAAGCGGACCCGTCCCCAGCTCCGCCGCGCTTGCCGGCAGGCAGCCGGCGAGAAGCAGTGCAACGGTCAGAGAGGCTGCTGATGTTTCGGCCATCGGTGCATCACCTCGCCGGACACAATGATCAGGCGTCCACGTAGCGGATGAGCTGGCGCACGTTCTCCACCGCCCACCCGTGGGCGTCGTTGTTAAAGAACGCATAAACGTCCAGGCCCCGGTCAAGGTACTCCTCGACGCGGCGCGCCTCCGCGCTCATCTTCTGGTAGGTGTACTCACCGCGCTTACCGCCATGGTAGCGCAGGTAGACCCAGTCTGCGGTGGTCACGCGCGGGTGATCCTGGATCATGTCGTGAATGACCAGCGCCGAGTTGTGGCTTCGGAGCACGTCGAAGATCTCCTCCCGCAGCCAGTCGGGGTCGCGGAACTCCACCGCCCAGCGATGCTCCCGCGGTGCGTAGTCCAGGAAGGCCTCCAGCCGCCCGCGATCCGCGTGCCAGTGCGGCGGAAGCTGCACGAGAATGGGGCCCAGCAGGTCCCGGAGATGAGTGGCTCGCTCCAGGAAGGTGTCGATGTGGTCGGGGGGATCCTTCAGCTTCTTCAGATGGGAGCCGTAGCGGCTGTACTTGAGGACGTAGGTGAAGCCCTCCGGAGCGCGCTGTCGCCAGTTCTCGAAGGTCTCCACCTCCGGAAGGCCATAGTAGGTGTTGTTGATCTCAACGACATCGAAGTGCTGCGCGTAGAAGGCGAACCACTCGTCTTTGGAGAGGTCCTCGGGATAGAACGGCCCCACCCAATGGCCATACTGATAGCCCGAAGTGCCGGCCATGAAGACGGGCTCACTCATGTCATTGCCCTCCACCGGTGCGCCGGGTGATCTCTCGAGGAAGCGATTCGCGGCGCGCTGGTGCGACTCCCGCCCTGCACCTCCAGGCGATGTCCGGGCCGGTCTCAGAAGCAGTAGCGCTCGAAGGCCTCGCAGATGGCCTCGATGTTCGCCAGGGGTACGTCCGGGGCGCACTCGGCGCTGAGCATCAGACCGCCCTCGGGCAGGGCCAGGGTCTCGACCGCGGTGCGGATGTGCTCGTCGATCTGCTCCTCAGTAGCGAAGGGGAAGAGCTGCCGATCCAGGTCCAGGTTGATCGCCACCCGACCCTTGCAGATGCGCTCGATGTGCTCCAGGCCGTTGGCGCGGATCTGGGGGTTGATGGCGGTGACGCCGGCCTCCACCAGGTCCACGATGATGGCCTTGATGTCCCCGTCGGAGTGCATGTAGACGTGCGCGCCGGCGTCGCGGCAGGCCCCGTACATCTGCTGGTAGCAGGGCCCGACGTAGTGCCGCCAGGCCCCGGGGCTGATGGGCAGGTTCACCTGGTTGCCAAGGTCGTCGCCGAAGCTCATGTACTCCACGCCCAGCGAGAGACACCTGTCGATGACCCGCTGGTTCTGCTCCAGTATCATCTCGATGAGCGTGTCCAGGCGTGGATCGGCGGTGGCGACGTCGATCATCAGGTTCTCGAAGCCCCGCAGGTAGTACAGGCGCATGAACATGAAGCCGTGGTAGAGCCCACCACCACGCCGGAGGCCCCCGGCCTCCTCGGCCGCATCGAGGCCGCGTGCGACGGCGTCCCAGTCGCGGGGATTGCCCCAGGAGTCGATCTCCAGCAGGTTCGGCGGCTCGTAGCTTTTCAGCGCGCTCCAGTCCTCCAGCGGGTGCATCACCACCTGGCCGACCATGCCCGGCGCCAGGTTCTCCCACCGGCAGCCCCAGGCGTCCTCGCACTCCTCGCAGGCGTAGCTGACGTGGCCGAGGTCGTCGAAGTCGCGGCTCCCGCGCTGGTAGCCGGGGAAGATGAGAGGATGGCGCAGGACGATCTCCTCCAGCTCCTCGCGATGCTTCTGCCACGTGCCCGACAGCAGGCCGATGCGCGCCGGGATCCACCTGGGGTGCTGGAACTGGATGACCCGCAGCTCGTTCTCGGTGTTCTCGTTGCGATTCTTGAGCGAGAGCACAGGGCGCCTGGCGGTCACTGGCCGATGTCCTCCCTGATGGCGGCAGCGAAGTCGTCAGCCGATACGTCACGCTCCAATACGTAGATGGGGCCGGGCGTGTCGTTCAGGCTGTCGCCGACGATGGCCCTGCCGAACATGTCGTGGACACGCCGCCGGGCGGAGAGGTCGCCCCAGTCCATCTGCTCCCAGTGGTGCCAGGCCACGGCGACGAGGGCCGGGCCCTCGCCGTCCGGGCCGGGGCGGTTCCCGAAGATGTAGCAGCTCGCGTTTTCGCCGATGTCCACCTCGCGCAGGAACTGAGGACCGGGTCCGAGCATGCGCGCCATGGCGGCCTGGGAGGCGGCGATCTTGCGCGGCGCGCCGCCGTACTCGAAGAAGATGCGGGCGCCCGAGTCCCGGTTCGCGCGGGTGTGCCAGATGTGGTAGAAGACCTTCTCGACCCCGTGCGCGAGCTGCGTCACGCACATGCGCGTGTTCCACCGGGCCTGTATCAGCTCGCTCTCCACGAGCGCCGGCCAGCGGCGGGGGATGGGGTCGGGATCGTCATCGCCGTAGTAGGCGTACTCCGTCATCCACATGGGCTTGACGCCGCCGTGCTGGCGCATGGCATCGCGGATGCGGTCGAGCTGCGCGGCGATGAACTCCGGCTCGCCGCCGGGGTAGATGTGCAGCGAGTAGGCGTCGCAGAAGTCCAGCCCGCCGGCCTCCATGAAGGGCCCGTGCAGTTCATCGAAGCGCTCCGGCGGGACGGAGTAGCCGCCGATGACGGTGCAATCGGCGTCGGCGCGCTTGCACCCGCGGTAGACGGCCTGGAGCAGCGGCACGTAGTCGGTCGCCTCGTAGCCGGCTCTCTGCGGCAGCGAGTAGGAGGTGAAGATGGACTCGTTGAAGACCTCCCAGACGTCGATGCGATCCCTGTAGCGCTGCACGCACTCGTAGACGTACTGGTCAAGCTCTGCCGGGTCGCGCGGGGCGTAGGCGGTGCGAATGCGATACGGCGCGCGGGTGCGAAGCTGCTCGGGAATCTCCTCCAGTGGCGGGGCCGTCGATGACCAGCCCGCGGACGGGAACGGGAACATGCATAGCAGGTTCATCCCCAGGTTCTGCGGGCGGCCGATCTGGTAGTCGGCCATCTCGAACTCGAAGCGGCCAGGCTCCGGCTCGACGTGATCCCACTTCAGCGACCAGTCGCGCACCCACTTGACGCCCAGCTTCTGCGCCAACTCCAGGTACGGGTCCCAGGCGTATGCGTGGTTGATGCCGAAAGGCGAGTCCTCCAGAGCCAGCTCCGGCAGGGAGGCGATGCGGACGGAGCGGTCGTCGATCCCCTCGGCCGAGCAGGTGACGCGAGAGAAGGGCAGGTCGACGATGCCGCTGCTTACCTGCGTTACCCTTTCTCCCGCCGGGATGGTGATTGTGTCCTGGCGCTCCAGCTCCGTGCGGTCGAAGCCATCGGTGACCGTCACGGACAGCGCCAGTTCCACCGCGTCCGCCCCATCGTTGTAGGCGACGAGACGCAACTCCGGCTGCTCGCCGACGAAGATGCCGTGCCCGTTGGTTGGCCTGACGCCGATCTCCACGGGCCGGCGCGGCTGGTAGTCGGTGGCGGTCTCGCCGCGCTCAAGCTGCACGACGTCCACCCAGTAGGTCAGCTCATCCAGACCGGCCTCATCGCAGTCCACGTCCACCTGCACGCAACACAGCTTCTCCGTGGCCGTGAAGGGCAGCTCGACGCGACGCCAGTCGGGGCCCGTCCCGGTTACGCGCGCACCGAAGCCGCGGGTGGGGCCGAAGGCATGGATGCGAGCGCTCTCGACCGGCCGGTCGGCGCGGAGGTACATCGAGAACACATAGTCCGCACCCTCCTCGACGCGCATCCAGCCCTCGCTGGTGACGGCGGGCCGGGTGTACGGATCCCGGCGCATCTCGTAGTAGTCGAAGGAGAAGACCGGGGCAGTCTCCCGCGACCACTCCACCCTCATGCAGTGCGAGCCGTGCACGGCGTCCTCCGCCACCACTTCCCCGAAGAGCCGCCAGTGGCCGGCCGAGATCCAGCGGTCGGGCCCGCACTCGAAGGAGCTGTTGGGCACCAGGTTCGTCGAGCCGATGTCGGGGATGATGTTGGCGCTGGCAGGCGGCTGGATCTGTTCGAGCACCAGGTCATCCACCCACAGCGTGCCGGTGGAGCTGAACCAGATCTGCAGCCGGGAGGTCTCGTGGCAGTCGTGGTCGCCCTGGAAGCGCCAGGAGAACCTGCGCCACCGGGAGGTGGGCCGGAAGTGCCGCCACAGGCCACAGTGGCGCCAGCCGTCGGTGTCGTGGATGGCGACGCCGACCTGCGGCCGCCCCTCGGCGCGCGCCCAGAGGGTGATGCGGTACCACTGTCCTTGCTCGACCGCCACGGTGCCGACCTGGCAGACCATGGCGTGACCGTCCTCCCACCGGGTGCACTCGACCCTCTGGCAGGTGCCCGCCTCACGGCCATCCTCGAGCGAGAAGGTGACGTCCAGGCTCTCCTCTGGGGCCCCGTAAGCGGCCGTCCAGCCGTCGGCGATGCCATCCCCGTCCTCGTCCCCCTCGAAGCCGGGGTTGACGACGCTGACCTCCGCCTGCTGTGCGTGAACGCCGGTTGCAGCAAGCAGCGCCACCATGATCGGAATCAGTCGGTGCATGCCTGCCTCTCCTCGCTGGCTTACGGAAGCGGTATCTGCTCCCACGTGCCGGCGTCCATCGAGCGGTAGGCCGCCTCCAGGATGACATTGACAAGATAGCCATCCTCGAAGGTCTGCCGCGGCGTCTCGCCTCTCTCCACGCACTCCACGAAGTGCCGCATCTCCTCGTGGTAGCCGTAGACGCGAGCCTCATCCACGCACGGGAAGACCCAGCCGGTGTCCGCCTCGGCCTTCTCCACCACGTAGCCCGCGCTCCGGGTCGTAAATGCCACCATCGGCGTGCGGCGCGTCACGTCGGTGAAGATGGTGCCATCGGTGCCGTAGATCTCATTGCGAAGGTCGAGGCCGCCGTGCGCCGACCAGCTCGTCTCCGTGATGGACATCTCCCCGCCGTCGAAGCGCAGCAGCAGCACCGCGTTGTCCTCGGCCTCGGTCTTGTCCGCGTGGTAGAGCAGCTCGCCCCAGGCGAGGCAGCGGTCGGGCTGTGCCTGCCCCTCCAGGAAGTAGAGGGCCGCCGAGATGCAGTGACACCCCATGTCATTGAGGGCCCCGCCGCCGGTGAGCTCGGGGTCCCAGAAGTGCGGCGAGTGGGGGCCGAAGTGGGACTCGCGCGAGCGCACCGAGATGACATCGCCGATGGCCCCGTCCTCGATGAGCGTGCGGGCGTGCATCACCGCCGGCGAGAACACCTCGGTCTCCGCGTAGCCGTGTATCACCCCGGCCTCGCGCACGGCCTCCAGCATGTCCCGGGCCTCCTGGGCGGTGCGCGCCAGGGGCTTGGTGCAGACCATGTTCCTCCCGGCCTCCGCGCAGGCCAGCGCCGCCTCACGGTGGAGGTGGTTCGGCAGCGCGATGAGCACCAGGTCCACGTCATCGCGCTCGATGACCGCCTCCATCTCCGTGGTCCATTCCGGGATGCCCCACTCCTCGGCGAACTCCCGCGCGCGTTCCTCCGTGCGCGAGTAGCTCACCACCACCTCCTGACCGGGGACGTCGCGAAGTCCCTGCTGATAGAACGTCGCCACGAAGCCACTGCCGAGAAAGCCGATGCGGACCATGGTGATATTCCTCCCTCAAGTTGTCGGGCTGGAAGCCCGTCCTACGCCGATGCGTTCGGGCCGTAGCCCTCCACCCAGGGCCCGTAGCCCTCGGGCCTGGTGATGAGCCTCTCGCCGTCCGAGAAGCCGTCGCCGCGTGTGCCGAGCCGGTCGATCAGCCGCTGCCGCCACAGGGCCACGCGCTCGGCCGCCTCCGGATCATCGGACAGGTCGTGCAGCTCCTCGGGATCTTGCTGCAGGTCGAAGAACTGCTCCTGCCCGGTGACCGGGAACCAGATGTACTTCTCCCTGCCGTCGGTCAGGTACTGCATGGCGTTGTCGGGGCTGTAGCAGGGCGAGTGCTCGCCGTGGATGAACTCGCGCCACTGGCCGCCGCGGGCCGCCTCCACCACGCTACCGCCCGTCATCTGCTCGGGGCCCTCAACGCCCACGATGTCAAGCAGCGTGGGCATGATGTCCTGGATGCCGACGGGATGCTCGAAGGTCCCGGTCGGCCCATCGTAGCCCGCCGGGTAGCGGACCACGAACGGGATGCGCGCGGAGCCCTCGTAGGCGTAGCTCTTGCGGTGCAGGTAGTGGTCTCCCATCATGTCCCCGTGGTCGGAGGTGAAGAGCCAGACGGTGTTCTTCGCATCCACGCCCCCCGTGCGGCTGAGCTCCTCCTCCAGGCGCCCCAGCTCATAGTCGATGTGCGTGATGCAGCCCATGTAGCCGGCGCGGCAGCGGTGCGTCTGCAGGTCGGTCAGCCGCCCCTCCCAGGCGGTGCGCACGGGTGGGACGCCCTCCTTCTTGTGCCGCTGGGCCCAGTTGCCGATGGGCGGCTTCGGCAGCTCGCGGTCGATGTACATGTCCCAGAAGAACTGCGGGGGATCATACGGCGAGTGCGGCCGCAGGTGCGACACCCAAAGGAAGAAGGGCTTCGTCGGGTCGCGCTTGGCGACCAGCTCCAGGGCCGCGTTCGTGGTCCAGACCGTGGGGTGATAGCGCTCCTGGAGGTGCCATGGCCGTGCCAGCCAGCCGTTGGCGTCGCAGCCGTGCCCGCGCTCCCGCACGTCCGGCCCCAGCTCGCCCTCCAGCCACTCCCAGTAGTCGTCCACGCCGCGGCGGAGGTCGTGGATCACGGCGTGGTGGTAGCCGAAGAGCTTCCGGCGCGGGTGCATGTTGCGCCAGCCCGCGCTGAAGCAGTGATAGCCCGCCCTCGCCAGCACGCCCGGCAGCGACGGCTCCTCGTCCCAGGGCCCGCCGGCGTAGCCGATGACGCCGCAGTCGTAGGATCCCTGGCCGAGGTGCATCATCCGCCGCGCGCCGGTGGTGGAGGGGATCTCAGAGTAGGCGTGGGGGAAGTAGAGCCCGTTGTTGACCCAGGCGTCGAGGTTCGGGGTCTCCATGACCGGGTGTCCCGCCAGGCCGATGTAGTCGCCGCGATGCTGATCGGTGGTGAAGAGGATGATGTTGGGGCGCTCATCGCTCATCGCTGCTGCCTCCTGTCCGCGCTGCGTTCGGGTTCGCTGGCTTCTTCGTCATCCGGGCCGGATGCCCTCCGTAGGGCCCTGCCGCTGACCTCCCCCCGAGCCGAGCTTCGCTCGGCCCACCACCCTCCCTGGCGCCATAGACGACATGGCGCAGGCGGGAGGGGGGAAGAACCTCCGGGCGTCAACTGCGCGCGGCGTAGGCACGCCGCGCCTCCGTACGGCAGCTTACCTTTACCCACAAGTTGCGGAGGGCTGTTGGCCGTGGAGGGGCCGCCTGAGGGCGCTCCTCAGGAGCGCGCGAAGTCGGCCCGCTGCAGGCGAAGTGACGCAATCGGCGGCCTGGACGGCCAACGGCCGGGCCGGCTTCGGCTCCAGCGAAATATGCTGGAGCCTCAGACGGCCCCTCCGGACGGCAAACAGCGAATCGCCAGTCGCCACGATGTGGGTAAAGGTAAGGTACGGCAGAGGGGCGGCGCCTGCTGCCCGGGCGGAGATTGGGGTACCGCCGTCGGGCTGGAAGCCCGACCTACGCGGCATATGGTATCGTACGGAGCCGCGGGCAGCCTTGCCCGCCGGCCGTTTGTCGTCGCCGTCGCATTCCCCTCTCCCGCCTGCGGGCACAGCCCGCCAGGGAGAGGGGAGGCGGAGTTTGCACGCAAACTCCGAGGGGTGAGGTTGCGGTAAGGAAGGGCGTGCGCCCGACCCGTCGAATTGTGCGACGCGGCAACGCTCAGCGGAGGTGTCAGTGATGCTTGACGCCATTACGATGTGGCGGCACACCAAGATGGTCGTGCTGGTGGCGCTGTCAGGCGCCGCCTACGCCGCCGTGATGATGCCCTTCAAGATCGCGCCGATCATCCCCGGCTTCACTGAGGTGCGTCCCGGCGCGGGTCTGCCGGTGGTCTGCGGGCTGCTGTTCGGGCCCGCGGCGGCCTGGGGGTCGGCCTTCGGGAATGTCGTGGGCGACGTGTTCGGCGGCATGTTCGGCCCAGGAAGCATCCCTGGGTTCATCGGCAACTTCCTGCTGGCCTATGTGCCATACCGCATGTGGAGGGTCCTGCGCGGGGACCAGCCCGCGGACGGCTCCGCGCGGCAGCTTCCCTGGTTCATCGTCTGCGCCGTGGCCGGGGCGCTGTGCTGCGGCGTGACCATCGGCTTCGGCGCTGGCGCGATGGGACTGTATCCCTACCGGGTCCTGGCCCTGGTGATCTCCGCCAACAACGCCATCATCGGCACCATCGTGGCGGCCATCCTGCTCCCGATCCTCTACCCCCTGGCCCACTCCTTCGGTCTGCTGTACACGGATATCCTGGACGCGGCCGAGTACAGCTCCGGCCGGATCGGCTGGGCCGGCATGATTCTGACCTGGGCCGGAGCGGGTCTGGGCCTGCTGGCCGCCATCTTCGTGGCGCTGGCGGGCGTCGTTGCTGCGGGCCTGGGCATGCCCGAGGGCAAGAGCCTCCTGGCCCCCCAGGTCCTCACCGGCGGCGTGGGGACTGTAGTGCTGATCATCGGCGCGGTGCTGATGTCGCCGTTGTCCGCACAGGTTCCCACCGAGCCCATCCCGCCCATCGAGCCGGAGGAGCCGCCCGGCGAGAGTGACGAGGAGTGACCGCAGAGGCTGGCGATGCGGTCGAGGCGGACGGCCTCACCTTCACCTATCGCGGCGGTGAGCGACCCGCGCTCCGCGACGTCTCCCTGGCGCTGCAAGCCGGCGAGCAGGGCTGGCTGATGGGGCGCACCGGGGCGGGGAAGTCCACCCTCTGCCTGTGCCTGAACGGGGTTATCCCCGCCATGCAGCCGGGGCAGTTCGCGGGCGAGGTGCGCATCGGGGGCCAGCGGATCAGCGGTCGGCCCGTGCATGAGGTGGCCCAGCGCGTCGGCGCCCTCTTCCAGGACTTCGAGGCCCAACTGCTCGCCAGCGACGTGGAGCGGGAGGTGGCCCTCGGCCTCGAGAACGCCGGGATGCCCCGTGAGCAGATGCGCCGCCGGGTCGCCGAGGCCCTGGAGCTGGTGGGGCTGAGCGAGCTGCGGGGCCGAGAGCCCAGCACACTCTCCGGCGGGCAGAAGCAGCGCCTGGCGCTGGCGGCGGTGCTGGCGCCGGAGCCGTCGGTGCTGGTGCTGGACGAGCCGACCACCGACCTCGACCCGCGCGGCAAGCAGCGGCTTGCGGAGGTGCTCGGCGAGCTGAGGGACCGCGGTGTGACGCTGCTCGTTGCCGAACACAAGGCGTCCGACGCGCTTGCGGCGGACACGCTGCTCACGCTGCGCGATGGCGAGAAGGCCTTCGGCGGCCCGCCGGCGGAGCTGCTGCGCGACCCCGGGCGGTGCCGGGAGCTCGGCGTCCTTCCATTGCAGATGCCGGAGCTGTTCGAGCGCCTCGGCCTCAGCCAGCGGCCCCTGACGCCGATGGCGGCGGCGGAGGCGCTGAGGGCGCAAGGCTGGGCGCTCGACGAGGCTCGATACGAGACACTGGCGAGGGAGGACCGCGGGCCAGAGGGCGATGTCATCATTGAGGTGCAGGACCTGACCTTCACCTACCCCGAGGGCGACGCTCCCGCGCTGGAGGAGGTCAGCCTGAGCGTCCGCGAGGGCGAGTTCGTGGTGATCCTGGGCGAGAACGGCTCGGGGAAGAGCACGCTGGCCCGGCACCTCAACGGGCTGCTGCACCCCACCTCCGGCACCGTGCGGATCGCCGGGCAGGACACTCGGGAGGCTCCGAGCCGCGAGCTTGCCCAGCAGGTGGGCTACCTGTTCCAGAACCCGGACCACCAGATCTTCGCGTCCACGGTCCGGGAGGAGGTGGCCTTCGGTCCGCGCAATCTCGGGGTGCCCGAGGATCAGGTCTCAGAGCGGGTGAGCCGGGCTCTGGAGGTCGCCGACCTGGCCGGCTGGGAGGAGCGCGATCCCTTCGTGCTCACCAAGGGCGAGCGGCAGCGGGTGGCGCTGGCCTCGGTGCTGGCGTGTCAGCCGCGCGTCATCGTCTTTGACGAGCCGACCACGGGCCTGGACGGGCTGCAGCAGCGGGCGATGATGGACCTGCTCGCGCGACTCAACGACGACGGCCAGACGGTGCTGGTGATCACCCACTGCACCTGGGCGGCGGCGGAGTACGCACGCCGGGCGGTGGTGCTGGACGAGGGGCGGCTGGTGGCGGACCGGCCGGTGCGCGACCTGTTCGCGGACGCGGAGCTGCTGACGCGCACGGGACAGGTGGCGCCCGCCGTGGCACGGCTCTCGCAGGACATGGCCGATCGAACGCTGCTGTCGGTGGATGAGGCGGCCGAGTGCATCGTCCGCACATGATGCAAGCGGAGGGGGTGCCGATGAAGATCGAGCG
Source organism: Armatimonadota bacterium (assembly GCA_034722055.1). Lineage (GTDB taxonomy): Bacteria > Armatimonadota > Zipacnadia > Zipacnadales > UBA5352 > JAYENL01. The sequence continues at coordinate 5,917 of JAYENL010000184.1, read as the reverse complement.
TGACCCACACGGGCGAAGCCGGATCCCGTGGTGGCGGAGCCCGGGAGCGCTGATCCTGTGGGCGCTGCTGGCGGCGGCCATCGTGGTGCTTCTGGGTGATCCCGCCATGGACGCCCTCATGAGGCTGTTGCGGGACCTGGAGTTGTCGAACTGAGAGTGCACGATGATGAGACTTTCGCTCTACCGACATGTGGATTCGCCGGCGCACCGGCGCCATCCGGTGGCCAAGCTGCTGGCGCTGGGGCCGCTCTTCGTGATTCCGCTGGCCTTCAATCATCCCCTGTGGGCGCTGGGCGCTGCGGCCCTGACGCTGCTGCTGGTGGTGGCGTCGGCGGCGCTGCCCAGCCTGGCGCGGGTGGCGGGCCTCGGCGCGATACTGCTGATCATGAGCGCGCTGCTGTGGACGCTGATGCTGCCGGAGCGGGAGGCCGTCTGGAGAGTGGGGCCGCTGTACGCCTCGCCGACGTCGCTGCAGTACGGCGTCGCCATGGGCCTGCGACTGAATGCGCTGCTGATGATCGGCGTGGCCTACGTCACCAGCACCCGGCCGGAGGAGTTCACCTACGCGCTGCGACGGATCGGGATCCCGGCTACCGCCACGCTGGCGCTGTCGCTGACCTTCCGGCTGGTGCCCATGCTCATGGAGACGGCACACACGGTGACCCAGGCGCAGATGGCGCGGGGCCTGGACCTGCACTCAGGTGGTCTGCTGACGAGACTGCGACGCTACGTGCCGCTGATCGTGCCGATCCTGGCGTATGCCATGCGATCGGCGGATGACATGACGCGGGCGCTGGAGTCGCGCGGCCTGGCGGCGGCGTCGAGTGGTCGCACGGAGTACTACGAGTATCGCTGGGACGCCGGGGACGTGGTGCTGCTCATCGGTTCAGCGGTGCTGGCAGCCGCCTGCATCTACCTGCGCCTGTGGGGCTACGGTGAGATCGTCGCACGGCTGTAGGTGGCACGCCGTAGAAGGCGCCGACGCAATAGCTGGCGAACCACAACCTTGCTGCATTATGAATCGCAGCCGAGAACGCATTCGCTGGCCGGGAGGGTCTGACGATGCCTGAGCTCTACGGAAGGAGCTACACCCGCGAGGAGCTCACCCAACGGGTGGGCTGCATGGATCAGGTCGGCGGGGTGCGCCGCATCACCCTCGCCGACGGCAATGAGAAGGGCGTGGACGCATTCGAGTGCCGCACCGGCGGGGGCCTGGACTACACCGTGCTGGCGGGACGGGGCATGGACATCGGCCAGGCGACCTATCGCAGCTACCCGCTGGCCTGGCAGTCAAGCACCGGCGTGCCCGCGGCGTCATACTTCGAGCCGGAGGGGCTGGGCTGGCTGCGAGGCTTCCACGGCGGGCTGGTCACCACCTGCGGCCTGACCTACGCCGGCGCGCCCGCGACCGACGGCGAGGAGGAGCTGGGCCTGCACGGGCGGATCTCCTACACTCCGGCCAGGCACGTCTCCTCGGGCGCGAGCTGGCACGACGGCGACTACCTGATGTACGCGGAGGGCCAGATGCGCGAGGCCTCGGTGTTCGGCCCCAACATGGTGCTGACCAGGCGCATCTCGTCGATGCTCGGCCACCCTGTCATCCACATACAGGACGTGGTGGAGAACCAGGGCTTCCAGCCCCAGGAGCACATGATCGTGTACCACTGCAACCTGGGCTTTCCGCTCATGGATGCGAGCACGGAGCTGGTGGCGCCGAGCCGGGAGGTGGCGGGGCAGGAGGAGTTCGCGCAGGAGACGGTGGAGAGCCACGCCGGCTTCGCCGCCCCCCAGCAGATCGATGAGCGGGTCTACTACCACCAGTTGCACGCCGCCGAGGACGGCAGCACCCAGGTGGCGGTGATCAACCGGGAGCTTGGCGCGGGGGTGGGGGTCTACTTCAATCTCAACGTCAACGAGCTCCCCTATCTGGTGCAGTGGAAGATGCCCGGACAGGGCACCTACGTCATGGGGATCGAGCCGGCGAACTGCCACGTGGAGGGCCGGCCGGCGGAGCGGGAGCGCGGCACGCTGCAGGTGATGGAGCCGGGGGAGAGCCGAAGCTACACCATCACCATCGGTGTCGTGGAGGGTCCCGAGGGCATCGAGCAGCTCGTACAGAGCATCAGGGCGCTGGGGTGACAGACGGCAGAGAGGGGACACAAATGCAGGAGCCGCGGACGGTGAACGTACGCTCGCCGCTGCGAGTGGACTTCGTGGGGATGACCGACTATCTCCCCGCCTGCAAGCAGTTCGGCGGCAGCATTGTCAACGCGACCATCAACAAGTACATCTACGCCACGGCGACGCCGCGAGGTGACGGCCGAATCATCTTTAACGCCCCCGACCACGACGACCTGCGCGTGGAGGTGGCCTCACACCAGGAGCTGGACCCCGAGGGGGAGCTGGGTCTGGCCCAGGAGATCGTGCGACGCTTCGAGTTGCCGGGGGGCGTGGAGCTCACCACCTACTCTCAGATGCCCGGCGGCGCGGGTCTGGGGTCATCCTCGACCATCGCCACCTGCATCATCGCGGCCCTCAATGCCCTCACCGGCTGGCGGATGATGCCGCACGAGATGGCCCGGCTGGCGATCGACTGCGAGACCGTGGCCCTGAAGACCACCTACGGGTGGCAGGACCAGTACTCCCCGGTCACCGGCGGCGGGGTGAAGCACATGCGCTACTGGCCGGAGGCCTCGGGCTACGGCGTGGAGATCAGCGAGCTGCCCCTCACCGGGCCGCAGCGGGCGGCCCTCGAGCGGGCCCTCGTGGTCTGCTACTCAGGCATCTCGCGGCCCGCAGGCAACATCCTGCACGCAGTCGCCGAGGGCTTCCATGAGGGACGCAGCGAGGTTCTGGACGCGCTGCGGGGTATGAGCGGGTGCGCGGAGCGGATGCGGCATGCGGTCCTGGACGGGCGGCTGGAGGAGCTGGGGCCGCTGCTCTCGGAGGTCTGGGAGCTTCACCAGCACCTGCATCCCAGCGTGACCAACGACGCCATCGAGGAGCTGTATGAGCTGGCCATGGAGCACGGCGCGACCGGGGGGCGAGTCTGCGGAGCGGGCGGCGGGGGGACGCTGATGTTCTACTGCCCGCCGCCGTCGGACTTCCGAGTGGCCCAAGCCCTCGCCGAGGCCGGCGCGCAGGTCTTCGACGTGGCCATCGATACGACCGGACTGCTGGTCTGGTAGCGTGCGTCACGGGGTCCCTGCCCGCCGGCGGGCCAGCGGGCACTGCCGGGCTCCGACCGCTGGCGTGGGCGCCGAAATCTGCCTGTCAGCTACGCCCTTTCAGGCGCTGCTTCTGAGCGGTGAGTGGGCGCATCGAGCAACTGGCAAGGGGCCCTTGACAGGCCTCGGAGCAGTTGATATAGTACCTATGCGTCTCGCGAGAGGCAATGAGTGAGGAGCCACGCTGGCAACAATCGCGGAGATAACTCGAAAGAGACCCTTGACAGCGGGGGCGGCAGATGATATACTCATCGTCCGCAACGAGAGATTCGCAGGACGACGAAAAGCGTGATCATTGACAACTGAATAGCGTGCGAAGCCACACGCCAGAGCCCAAGGTTCTAGGCCCCGCGCCGGGTCGCTGGCCCGGTGATGGGGAGAGCAGGATTTTCAACGGAGAGTTTGATCCTGGCTCAGGACGAACGCTGGCGGCGTGCCTAATGAATGCGAGTCGAACGAGGTATGGTAACCGTCCCTGCCTTCGGGCAGGTACACTCTCCATACCGAGTGGCAAACGGGTGAGTAACACGTGGGTAACGTGCCTCCAGGACGAGGATAACAGGGGGAAACTCCTGCTAATACTCGATGCGCTGCCCCTGCCTCGGCAGGGACCAGGAAAGCTGCGGCGCCTGGAGATCGGCCCGCGGCCCATTAGCTTGTTGGTGAGGTAACGGCTCACCAAGGCGACAATGGGTAGCTGGTCTGAGAGGACGATCAGCCACACTGGGACTGAGACATGGTCCAGACTCCTACGGGAGTTAGCATCCGGGAATCTTGCACAATGGGCGCAAGCCTGATGCAGCGACGCCGCGTGGGCGATGAAGGTCTGCGGATCGTAAAGCCCTGTCAGGAGGGAAGAAGCTCTGACTGTACCTCCAAAGGAAGCCCCGGCTAACTACGTGCCAGCAGCCGCGGTAAAACGTAGGGGGCTAGCGTTGTCCGGAATTACTGGGCGTAAAGGGCACGCAGGTGGTCTGGTAAGCGGCGGGTGCAATCCCAAGGCTTAACCTTGGAACTGCTCGCCGAACTGTCAGACTGGAGCATGGGAGAGGGCAGTGGAATTCCCGGTGTAGCGGTGGAATGCGTAAATATCGGGAGGAACACCAGTGGCGAAGGCTGCTGCCTGGAACATTGCTGACGCTGAGGTGCGAAAGCTAGGGGAGCAAACGGGATTAGATACCCCGGTAGTCCTAGCTGTAAACGATGCTCACTAGGTGTTGCCGGCATCAACCCCGGCAGTGCTGTTCTGTTAACGCGTTAAGTGAGCCGCCTGGGGAGTACGGCCGCAAGGCTGAAACTCAAAGGAATTGACGGGGGCCCGCACAAGCGGTGGAGCATGTGGGTCAATTGGATGCTACGCCAAGAACCTTACCAGGGCTTGACATGTTGGGGGCCGCGCAAGAGACTGCGCTTTCTCCGCAAGGAGACCCCATCACAGGTGGTGCATGGCTGTCGTCAGCTCGTGTCGTGAGATGTTGGGTTAAGTCCCGCAACGAGCGCAACCCTCACCGGATGTTGCCATCGGTTCGGCCGGGTACTCTTCCGGAACTGCCTGAGTAATCAGGAGGAAGGCGAGGACGACGTCAAGTCCGCATGCCCCTTATGCCCTGGGCTGCACACGTGCTACAATGGCCGGTACAAAGGGCAGCGAAGCCGCGAGGTGGAGCCAATCCCCCAAAACCGGTCCCAGTTGGGATTGGATGTCTGCAACTCGACTCCATGAACCTGGAATCGCTAGTAATCGCGGATCAGCAATGCCGCGGTGAATACGTTCTCGGGCCTTGTACACACCGCCCGTCAAGTCACGAAAGCTGGCAGTACCCGAAGTCCGCCGTGAGGCGGCCCAAGGTGAGGCCAGTGATTGGGACTAAGTCGTAACAAGGTAGCCGTATCGGAAGGTGCGGCTGGATCACCTCCTTTCTAAGGAGCAGTCTGGACGGCCTCGAGCCGTCACAGATCAGGTTGATCTCTGGTGTCGTGGCCAGCACGCTATTCAGTTGTCAGCGATCGCGCTCTGTCAGCCCCCACGCTCCGCGCAGGACCATGGCGCCAGGTCGTGGGGGCGGACTGTCCGAGCACCATATCAGTTGGAAGCGAACCTTGAGACGATGTTGGGCACTGGGTCCGCAGGCGCCCTGCGCATGCGGGTAAGCAGATCGGGTCCGATGCGGCGCGGCAGGCCCAAGGCAGAGCCTTCTGCCTCCCCTGCACCCCGGGGAACACGGCGGCCGCTGTGCCACGGTCAGCCCCCGCACTGAGCGTGGCGCAACTGACGCCGCGTGGACGGCAGCGGCGCAATGCGGCCAGCCGCGGGGCTCACTGTCGGCTGCGCGCGCTTTCCCCGCCGCGACAGCCGATCGGCGGATCGCCGCCGACCAGAGCCCGGCACAAGGTGTACGCCCGTGGTAAGGCCCGCGCGCGGATGAGATCTCGCCCAGTGCTACCTGACCTGAGGGCCCATAGCTCAGTCGGTCAGAGCGCGCCCCTGATAAGGGCGAGGTCCCTGGTTCAAATCCAGGTGGGCCCACCACAGGCAGCCGTCGCTTTCCGGCGCGCTGTGGGTGGCACAGTCCCGGTCGGGCCTGGCTCACCGGGACAACGGCTTGGAGGGCCGTAGCGCGCTGGACCTCAGGAAGCGGCTTGGGGACGTAGCTCAATCGGGAGAGCACCTGCTTTGCAAGCAGGAGGTC
>JAYENL010000183.1:0-7801 GCA_034722055.1 Armatimonadota bacterium | reverse complement strand
TGGCTCTACCCAGGGCCCAAACGGCGCGCAGGCGGGGGCGCCTGCGCTGATGGTCGGGCTGGAAGCCCGTGAGACCGAAGGTCTCCAGTGGGCCGGGGTGGAACCTGCGCGGTCAGTCGCTACCGCTGCTGATCGCGCCCCGCTCGCTTCGCTCGCGGCGGCCCCTCCATGGCGGGCACGCGCCTTGTCGGGACGTAGGAACATACGCGAACTTCTGCGACTTAGCAGTAGCGCGTACAGGCAGAGGGGCGCGAGCCGGGCATCTCGCGCCCCTGAGCGGGACGATGACGTTCGTCGGTGCTCGTCACGTCCCACGGTGGATGAGCGGGAGGGAGGAGAGGCGGTCGTCTCGCGACGGCACGCCGCGGGACTCATCCACCGCCTTCGACCACCCCCGCCGGTGCCTATGGCCGACGGACCCCAAAGGTGGTCGGAAGTCGATCAAATCCACCAGCGTCTACCGGGTCGTCCGCCTCAGACCGCTGCGCGGAATGAGACGGACTGGTCCGTCGGGCCTTCTACTGATGGGATCGGTGCGGGGGTGACGAACTTGAGATGCCCGCCGGACCTCGGGGTACCTGTTACACTGAGGTCTGACCTTCGACCGATGGAAGTTGCACCCGTACCCGTCAGGCGCCGCCCGTCCGGACCGGGGAGGCCACGCCATGCGCATCCCGCTTATCGCCGCATCCCTGCTGGCGGCGTCCACCGCCCTCGCTCAACCGCGGCTTCTGGATCGCCAGCCGCTGCTGGCGGAAAGCTTCGAGGCTGAGACTAATGGCTGGCGGCTGGTGCTCAATCGCGGCGCGCAGGCGGAGATGGCGCTGGCGCAGGACGCTGTGCTGGGCTCCCGCTGCGTCCGGATCAGCCCGCAGAGGCTTCGGGCGGCGGACGATCGCGCCTTTTCCACGAACATCCATCTTCGCTATGAGACGCTCTCCCTGCGCGCGGACACGCCCTACGTGCTGAGCGCCTGGCTGCGCAGCTCCGGGCGGCGGCTGGCGGCCTTCCGCATGCGCCGCAACAGCGTGGAGGAGGCCGTGGGCGGGCCGGCGGTGGAGATCGGCCCCGGATGGCGACGCCACGAGATGGCCTTCGAGCTGTCAGAGGACTACCCCGACGCCGTGCCGCAGATCCTGCTGGCGCAGGCGCTGGAGCCCGTCTGGATCGATGCCGTGACGATCGTCGAGCACCGGGCAACGGAGCTGGCGCCTGCGGATTACCTGCAGTTCAGCGAAAAGCTGAGGGCGCCCGCGGCGCACGTGGTGCGGCTCGCCACCGACTTCGAGGACGCGACGCATCCGTGGCAGCTTCAGCTCAACCGCGGCGCTCGGGCAGAGGTGGCCCTCGAGGAGGCGGCGGGCGGTCGCTGCCTGCGGGTGACGCCGGCGGCGTTGTGCGCTCCCAATGACCGGGACTATCCCACGAACATTCACCTGAAGTACCAGAGTGTGGCGCTGCGGGCGGAACAGGAGTACGTCATGTCCGCGCGCCTGCGCAGCGACGGCCCGCGGCCGGCGGCCTTCCGCGTGCGAGCCGGCGATGGCAGCGGAGCCGTCGGCGGACCGGCGCTGGAGGTCACCGGACAGTGGCAGCGCTTCGAGTGGGCGTTCACGCCCGAGAGCGATATGCCCGCGGCCATTGCGCAGATTCTGGTGGGCGGGGACATGCGCCCGCTGTGGGTGGATGACATCGTGATCAGCGAGGCCGGGTGCGGAGACGAGCTGCCGGAGGACTGCGTGGCGCGCGGGAATCTCTGGCTGCGCCCGCAGGTGCTGCCGGTGGACGTCGGCAAGGCCGCAGGGCCGCTCAGCGGTCTGCACGACCTGGGGCCGCGACTCCCGGCCACCTTCCGGCTGCACCTGGCGGCGGACATGTTCGGCGCCGAGGCCCTCCGAGTGGCGCTGGTGGGCGAGCAGGGGGATCCGGTGTCGGTGACAGTCGGCGAGACCCTGCGCGTTGCGCGCGGGGATGAGCAGGTTCTGGAGGAGGGCCTGGACGCCGACTCCTGGGCGCCGGGGGAGGCCGTGACGCTGACGCTGGAGCGGCTCGGCGACGGCCTCGGCCTGCGCGTCGGAGATACGGTCGAGCTGTCGCTGCCCGAGGAGGGTACCAGCCGCGTCCTGATCGGGGCTGCTGAGCCCGGGCAGGCCGTGCGCATCCTGGCCGCGGAGGGATATGAGATGCTGTCCACCGAGCGCCCTGACGGCTCCACCGAGAAGGAGGAGTACACCGATCCGGTCACCGGCAGGAGGATCGTGCGCCTCACGCACTCACCCTTCAACGACAAGCACGCCTACTACGACATCTCGCCATGGAGCCCCGACGGCTCGCTGATCGCTTTCAGCTCCGCGCTGCCGGGCGAGCGCCAGGGGACGCTGTATGTGATGGACGCCGACGGCACCAACATCCGCAAGGTCGCGGAGGGCCACGGCTTCAACATGCACACCGGGATCTTCAACTGCTGGGCGCCCGACGGCGAGCATATCTACTTCAACACGCGGTGGGAGGACGAGGGCGGCGAGTGGATCCGCGGCGTGGCGCTGGCCGACGTCAACACCGGCGAGGTCGAGCGATACGAGGGCCTGGGCATGCGGCAGGTCTCGTGGGCCAACGGCCGGGTGCTGTGGATGGAGAACGGCCGCGGCGAGGACGACCCCGTGCGCGGGCTCTACTCCTCCGCTCCGGAGGGCAGCGACGTGAGGCTGCTGTGCCGCACCGCGGACATCGAGGCTCTCTCGCCGACCCAGGACATCCACGGTGACTGCGCCCGGCTGGGGCTGACCAACTGCAAGTGGTCGCCCGACGGCACCAAGGTCATGGTGGTGCTGGTGGGCTACGACGAGCAGGGCTCACAGCTCGTCAAGGAGATCTACATTGCCGACGCCGACGGCGGCGACCTGCACTTCGTGATGACCTTCCGCCACCACCACATGTGGCACCCGAACTCCCGGCAGGTCATCGGCAACTGCGAGGACGGCCTCTACATCGTTAACGCCGACGGGAGTGGCAGGCGCAAGATCACCGACCTGGCGCAGGGCCATCCATCCTTCAGCCCCGATGGCTCCATGATCGTCACCGACTGCTACGGCGGGGAGTACGCCGACATGCTGGTGCTCATCGACCCCGAGACGGGCGAGATCGAGCCGCTGTGCAGCGTGCCGACCGTCCACGGCCGCTCGCACGAGGTGGGCACTCACCCGCATCCGTGCTGGGCGCCGGACGGCCGCTCCATCCTCTACGACTCCGACCAGGAGGGCCACTGCCAGCTCTATCAGGTGTTCGTGGACGGCTGAACGGCGGGAACAGGCGAAGGGCAAACAGGCAAAGACGCGATACAATGCCCTTCAGGGAGGCCGCTTCACATGTCCGTGAGTGCAGGTAAGCGTCGTAGACCACTCGTTGTCACCGTTGTGATTACACTGAGCGCGATCGGCGCACTCAGCACCATTGGTGGCGGCCGGTTCGCCCTTCGGGGGGCGAAGATGGCGGCGGAGAGGGGTGCTGACGTCCCTCCAGCGCTCGTGCCCGAGCTGATCTCCGGGATGGTGCTGTCAGTGATCATTCTCCTTGTGGCGCCATTCCTCTGGAAGGGCTTCAGGTGGGCTCATGTGGCGTTCCTTGTCCTGCTGGCCCTAAACCTTCTGATGATCCTGCGTGCGGCAATCATCGGTGGGTTCATTGCTACGCACGTCTTCTTCCTTGGGGAGCCGCTGCTGCTCATCGTCCTCCTCCTCACCCCGGCCGCTCGGGACTACTGCACACGGTGATTCGCCAGGCCATGGACCGCTGCGAGACGGCTGTGATCGCCTGTCTCGCCTGGTGGCTGTGGGGGCTGCTGTTCGGCTGGCTGCGCATGCGCTTCGATAGCATCGTGCCCGGCTTCGCAGTTCACGGCACGTGGAATGCGGTCGCGGTGGCGCGAACGTGGGCGGGGATGTTCGTGGTGATGAGCTGGTTTTCGTAGGCGCCGTCTGGCGCGGCGACGGCAAACGACAACGACCCACGGCCGAGGCGTCCGTGGCAGGGGACGGCGACGGCGCGGGCGAGCAAGGAAGCTCGTCCCTCCTGACGGCTGGGTAACGGCAGGCGTTCGCGTGCGTGCTCTCCCGCCTGAAACCACCCGTCAGGCAGTCCAGGGACCCTCGCCCATACACGTACACCTCTCTGGAGTCCAAGCCCCTCGGCTGGAAGGGCGCACTTCTGTGGAGTCCAGGCGCTCTCGCCCAGACGCGTACACCTCTCTGGAGTCCAGGCGCCCTCGCCTGGACGCCGTAGCCTTCACTTGCCACTGCCCCCCGGACCACGTACACTGCCCGTGCCATGCAGCTCTTCTACGACCTGTCCTACAACCAGCTCAAGCGCTGGCTCGAGGAGCGCGGGGAGCCGGAGTACCGCGCCGACCAGATCTTCGAGTGGGCCTACCAGCACCTCGTGCCCTCCTTCGACGAGATGACGAACCTGCCCAAGGACCTGCGTGCGGCGCTGGCGGAGGAGCTCACCATCGGCCCCTTTGAGCCCGTGGCCGAGCAAGCTGACCCGGAGGCGCACAAGATGCTCCTGGCTATGCCCGGTGGAGGAGAGGTGGAGTGTGTCGCCATGCGCATGTCCGGCTACACCTCGGCCTGCCTGTCGAGCCAGGTGGGCTGCGCGGTGGGCTGCATCTTCTGCGCATCGACCATCGGCGGCTGCGACCGGAACCTCACCGCCGGCGAGATCCTCCTGCAACTCATCTCCCTGCGCGCCGCAGAGGGCGCCATCCGCAATGCGGTCTTCATGGGGATGGGCGAGGCCTTGCACAACTACGAGGCGGTCTGCGAGAGCATCCAGCGCATGACCGACGACCGCGCGATGGGCATGTCGCCGCGGCATATCGCGGTCTCCACCGCCGGGGTGGTGCCAATGATCCACCGCTACGCCACCGAGGGCCCGCCCACGGAGCTGGCAGTCTCCCTCGGCTCGGCGAAGCAGGAGACGCGCGACATGCTCATGCCGGGCGTCTCGCGCTGGGACCTGGGGGACCTGATGGCCGCCTGCTACGCCTTCAGCGAGGCCCGCGACGGGCAGCCGGTGACCTTCGCCTACGTGATGCTGGCCGGCGTCAACGACCAGCGCCATGACGTGGATCGCCTCAAGCGCCTGCTGGCGGCGCAGCCGCATCATCTGAACCTGATCCCCTACAACGAGGTGCCTGAGTGCCCCTTTGAGGCGCCGGACGAGGAGACCGTCAGCGACTTCTACCACCGCTGCCTGGACGCGGGGCTGAACGTCTCGGTGCGCCGCAGCCGCGGCCAGTCCATCGACGCCGCCTGCGGGCAGCTCCGACGGCGGACGGGGGGTGGCTGAGGCGCAGCGGCGGATCTCGTCAGATTCCTGCACGGCTGCGTCGCCACGAAGCTCTGATGATCTCCGCATTGCCGGGGAGGTAGACGCACGGGCGCGGGGAACAGCGTAGGGGATGGGGGTGGTGCTTACACCCGCAGGTGGTGGGAGCTGACTCCCATGGAAGGAACATCAGATCCGCCCGCACGCAGGGCCGGCCGCAGGGGGGAAACGCGCGACCGGCGCCTGAGTCCGGGACGCGTTCTCACCTGGCTGTGCGTCGGACTGCCGGCGCTGCTGGCTCTGGCGCTCCTGGCCGAGAGAGCCAATCTCCCCGCTATCACCCCGGGATTCGACCTCTCCACCGCCGTGATTGCGATGATCGCCGCCGGGATCGCGCTGACCGGCCTGGCGACGATCGTCGTGGGCATCCGAGCGGGTGATCGGGCCCTGCGCCTGCCGCTTGCCAGACTCCGGGACCCTGCGGGGTGGGCCGAGGTGACGTTCAACGCCCGGCTCCGCGCGGCATGGCTGGTGCTCCTCGGCAGCGGCCTTCTGGGCCTCGGCATAGTCGTGCTGATCCAGCGCCTGATACCGCTGCAGTAGCGAGTTGGCGCGGCTTGTCTGCAGGTGATGTACATGCGCATGGCGCGCCCTGCGGGCCACGCCATTACCTCTGCCCTACGCTCGTCTGAAGCGTCCCGCTGCCGTTAACGAAAGCTGGCTGCCGGGGCAGGACTCGAACCTGCGATAACTGGTCCAGAGCCAGTCGTGTTACCATTACACCACCCGGCAGCGCTGTTGATATGGTAGGCCATCACGGCCGGCGCTGTCAAGCACGATCGCCGGGCTGTGACGCCGTCGAGGCGAGCTCAGCCCGCGAGCAGCGGCGAATGCGCTGGAGGCCGATCTCGGCCACATGCCAGCGCCTCTGGCTCACGTCGAGCGCAGCAGCTCCAGGAACCTCTGCGCGTCCTCGGCGCGGGACACGTTGTTGAACATCACCCAGGTCTGCTCCGCGCCGCGGCACATGTCCAGCAGCTCCCGGAGGTCCTCATCGGTGTACTCATAGTAGTAATCATCGATTCCGTGCAGCCGGAAGTACCGTGGACCCTCGGTTACCGGCTGGTCCTGGAAGGGATCGATGCAGTGGATCAGCCCCAGCTCCTGGCACAGGGGAGCGATCTGCTCCGGCCGCCAGTCCCCGCGCGGCTCCCAGGCCAGCATGTAGTCCCCGCGGTCGATGGCGGCGAAGAAGTCGCGCATGTGCTGCATGTTCTCGTCGGTGGGCTCGAAGCTGGCGGGGCACTGGAGGAGGATCAGCGTGGCGTCGAGGGCCTCGGCGATCTCGACGGTGCGGTTCCAGGCGCCGATGACCTGCCCGGTGGGGCGGAAGCTGCCGTAGAACTGCGCCTCATCCTCGCCGATGTCGATCTTCGCCCTGCGGTAGGTGGGGCTGGACGGCTCGTGGGTGATGAGCTGCCAGGCCTTGAGGGTGAACTCGAAGCCCTCCGGCGCCTCCTGGCGCCAGCGCTGGGCGGTAGTGACCATCGGGGGCTGATAGAAGGTCTTCTGCACCTCCAACGCCTCGAAGGTCTCGAAGTAGTCATCATGCGCCATGGACCATCCACACAGGCCGACCGTGACCATTGCTGCACCTCCTCGATAGAGGTTTCGCGGCGCCCCAGATAGCTCCTGCGGGCGCGGGGCGCGTGGGTGGGCTCCGGGCGGCGGACGTGGCGATGGAAGGTGGGCTCGGCAGTCGGCGGAGGAATCGGGGAGGGCGCCGTCGAAGGGCGTGGACGGCGGGCGAGGGGGCAGGAAGCATCGGATGGCGGCCCGGGCGGGAGCGGGCGAATGAACACAGCAGCCATGGTTGCGACGACGATCATGAACCTGCTGGCGGTCGGCGCCACGGGCATGTTCGCCGTCGTCGCCCAGGACATGCCCGACACCGCGCTGCGCTCCTGGGCGCTCTACGCCACGGTGATGCTGGTAGCCACCTTGCTCACCGTCCGCGTGAACGGAGCGGTGCTGGATGACGATGACGGCGAGGCAGTAGCGCCCTGGTGCCGCCCGCTGGCCACCGTCTCCCAGGTTCTGCTGGTGCTGGCATGGGCTGCGATCATCGTGATCTTCGTGCAGCTCACCATGCTGTGAGGCCCTGCTCGCCGGGGCGGACCGATGGTCCGGAGCGGCGGCTGCTTCACAAGCTACAAGCTGCAAGTCGCAAGCCTCAAGCCAAGGACTCACGGGTGTGTCGCAAGGCACCTGCCGGCCGTTTGTCGCCGACCGCGGTCGTTGTCGCTGCGGCGTCCGCGCGCGTCAGAGCGGGCCTTCGGCCCGCAGGCGGGCGGGGGCGCCCGCCTCCCACAATCATCATCCAGCGCCAGCCGCTACCGTCGTGGCCCCGGCGGCCTCGTGAGATGCGTCACATCTCCGGGATGCGCCGACGGCGCATGGTTGTTGTCGGGCTGGA